>NZ_BJWY01000003.1 GCF_007990715.1 Nocardia seriolae NBRC 15557
CGACACTAGCCGGAATTAGGCAATACTTGCCTCAATTAGGCTGTGCTCAATAAGGTTGCACTTGGATGACACGCGATTTGGCCGGGATTAATGTCGTCCGCATGTCCACCCGAACCCAGACCAAACGCAGCAAGTTCCAGGCCCTGCTCCAGGACCAGATCCGCAATGAATTCAATGCCGAACACCAGTACATCGCCGTGGCGATGTGGTTCGACAATGCCGATCTTCCGGTCCTGGCCAAGTATTTCTACAAGCAGGCCGTCGAAGAGCGTAATCACGCGATGATGATCGCGCAGTACCTCATCGACCAGGACAGTACGGTCGAGATGCCCGGGGTCGACGCCGCCACTTCGCAATTCGCGAACGCCAAGGAGCCCATCGCCCTGGCCCTCGCGCAGGAGCAGGCCGTTACCGAGCAGGTCGTCCAGCTCGCCAAGACCGCCCGGGAAGAGGGCGATTACCAGGGCGAACAATTCATGCAGTGGTTCCTCAAGGAACAGGTCGAAGAGGTCGCGACCATGCGCACCCTGCTCACCGTGGCCGAGCGCGCCAGCAACAATATGTTCGACCTCGAGCGTTTCGTGGAACGCGAAATGAGCGGCCCGAAGGACGCGTCGGGCGCACCGCACGCCGCCGGCGGCGCGCTCTGAATTAAAAGCCGTTGGGGCCGAATATATTTCGGTGCTATTCATCCGGTGGATTGACATGAAACAGGCCCGGTCCGTTGCATTGGACTGGACCCGTTTCATGCGTTCTTCAGGGAATTCCCGATGAACGACAGCCGCGAATCAGCGCAGGGTGACCTGGCGCGACCGCAGACCGTCGCGTGAACGGCGCTCCTCGGAAGTCAGCGGCGCGTCCACCTTCAATGCGGCGGCCAGCTTGGCACCGAATTCGCGTGCGGGGGCTTCCCATTCGCTCGCGTGCCGCTCGCGGTCCAGGTCGAAGACCGGCACCAGCAGGCCGTGGGTGCGGAACGAGCCCGCGAACCGCGAGCCCTCGCCCAGGTTCAGGTCACCGGCCGCGTGCAGGCGGGCCAGGGCCAGCATGAGCTGATCCTCGTCCTCGGGCCGCACCCAGCGCACGTGCGCCTTCTCGCCCGCGTCGACCCACCAGGCCGCGCCGATGGCGTCCGCACCCAGTTCCAGCCGGGCCGACGGCATGATCGCGCGATTGGCCTGCTCGATGGTGGCGGCCACCTGCGGGTCCGGGGTGACGTCGGCGGGCACCCACCAGTTGAAGTCCTGGTGCACGGTCAGGTCCAGGGCCGCGCCCGGGTCCAGCACCTCCGAAAGCCGCGGCGCGCCATCCACATCCGCGGTGGTCAGCGACTCGCCCGGGGCGGCGGCCTGGGTCCACAGAATGGCGGCGGCCAGATCCGCGGCGGGATCGGCGGACTGGAACTGCACCTGCGTGCCGACAAAACCGACCGGCTCGTCACCGGCCCGCACCAGCGCGGCGACCGCTCCCGGCAGCACGGTGGCGAGGGTGACGGCCCGCTCGGCGGACACGTTCGGCGACAACTTCAGCGTGGCGGTCGCCGACGGCACGAACTCCCGCAGCGCGACCAGATCGCATTCGGCGGCCAGACCCTCGAACGGCCGCGTCACCGTCTGCGCGGCCGACTCCTGCGCGGCACGCCGCGCGGCCAGCTTCTGCGCCCGATTGCTGTCCGGCTTGGGACTGTTGCGCTTGCTCTTACCCATGGGGTGCAAACCTACAGGGTGCCCCGGCGGCGGCCCGCGACGGCGCGGGGGATTTACACCGTGGGGAGACCGGCTTTGGTGCGGGCCGGGTAGTTGGTGGCGACCCAGTCCACGCCGAGGTCGGCGCACAGCCCGACGTCCTCGAGTTCGTCGCAGGTCCAGACGTAGGTGGCACGGCCGGCGGCCGCGGCCTTGTCGACGAGTTCGGGGTGTTCGCGCAGGGTGCGGACCGAGGGGCCGATGGCGGTGGCGCCGACCGTGTGGGCCGCGCCGCCGGAAAGGTACAGGGAGGATTCGCCGAGCAGCACCGTGGGTAGCAGCGGGGCCGCGCGGCGGATGCGCCAGACCGCGGTGGCGGCGAAGGACATCACGACCGCACGGGCGTGATCGGCGGAGGCCGGGGCGCCGATGCCGTAGCGGTTGAGCTCGCTCAGCAGGGTGGTCTCGACCAGCGCGCCGTAGCGGACCGGATGCTTGGTCTCGATGAAAAGCTTGGTGGGACGGCTCTTCCAGTCCAGCACCAGCTCGATGAGCTCGGCGAGGGTGAGCACGCCCTCGGGTTCGGCGGCGGTGCCGAAGTTCAGGGCCTTCAGCTCCTCCAGGGTCATCTCGCTGACCGCGCCCGTGCCGTTGGAGGTGCGCTCCACGGTGCGGTCGTGCACGCAGACCAGATGCCCGTCACGGGTCAGGCGGATATCGCACTCGACGCCGTCCGCACCCTCCTGCAGGGCGAGATCGTAGGCGGCGAGGGTGTGTTCGGGTCGCGCCGCCGACGCCCCCGGTGCGCGACCACGAACGGCGCACGACTGGCCCGGCTCACTTCGCCAATACCTCCTGTTGCTCTGCGGTGACCTCATCATTGCCGACGGCAGGGGCATTTTCGACCGCAGCGTCCGGCCCCCGCCCCGAATCGCCGGTACCCGGCTGCACCGGTTCGATCACCGGCCGCGCGGGCGCGGTGGCGATCACCCAGCGCCGCAACGGCTTCGGACGGCCCCGCAGATCCAGTCCCGCGAAGGCCCGCACCAGGCCCAGCGAGGCCAGCGCGACGGCCGCCGCGACCAGATCCGTCCACAGGCTCACCAGTACCCCGTCGGCCTGCACCTGCAACGACTTCGCGAACCGGTAGAGCAGGGAGATCAACACCATGACCGCGTCGACGAGCCAAGCGGCCCACCAGATCCGGACCGCGCGCAGCAGCCGGGAATCCGCGCCCGCGGCGATCCGCAGCCGGGCCGCCTCGGCCAGGAACACCGCCGGCCACACCAGATTCACGACCGGCACAACGCAACCCAGCACCAGGGCGCGCAGCGAGCGCGGATCGGTCTGCCCCGCCTGCGCGTACGCGGCGCGGCGCGTCTCGGCGAGCCAGCCGACCAGTCCCACCGTCGACACCAGCGCCAGCACCAGGGCGGCGAACGCGGAAACGGTCACGGCCGCATCGGAAACCCACAGCAGCCAGGACTGGATCAACCGGGTGCGGCTGTGCAGCAGAATCCCGTACCGGCCCAGCTCGGCGAGCGCGGCCAGCACGAAGACACCGGCGGTGACCGGCAGCAGCACGGTGACCCGGTCACTCAGGTCGGCCAGCGGGTGCGGCGCCACCGCGGCGGCCTCGGGCGCCGGCCGATCATGCAAGCCCCATTGCGGAATCTGGTGGTAGCGCGGGGTCTCCGCCGCGGCGGGCCGCCGGACGGGCTGCGCGGCAGCCGCTTTGCGGCCCGGCGGACGGGCCACCCAGCGGTAGTTGCGGCGTTCGGCGGGCGCGTCCACGGGCGCGGGCGAGAGCAGCACGCCGTGACACCGCGGGCACCAGTGCAGCGGTTTGCCCTGCACTGCCCAGCGCGCACCGCAGCGGGCGCACGGCTGCACGACGGCGGATCGCGATCGGCCCACCTGTCCCCCGTTCATCGCTCCACCTCTCCGCGCCTAGTAGATCTTCGCCTCGGGACCGTCACCGGTGAGCGGGCGGCCGGTCTGCTGCCAGGCCACCATGCCGCCCTTGACATTGACGGCCTCGTAGCCGATCTGGTTCAGGTACTCCACCACCGCGATGGACCGGCCGCCCTGCCGACAGATCACGTAGATCTCGGCGTCGATATCCAGATCGTCGAGCCGGGCGGGGACCTCGGTCATGGGGATGTGGAGGGCGCCGGGCGCGCGGCCGAGCTGCCATTCGTCGTGCTCGCGGACGTCGAGGAGCTGGGCGGGCGCGGGCGCGGCGGAACCCCAGCCGTCGGCGGCATCGAATTCCTTCGGCACCTCGTCGATCGACACCGAAGGCAGGTGGGGGTTCGTCACGGTTTCGATCCTGCCACGCGGGCGCGCGGGCGGTGGAGTTCCGTACCTGCGCAGAGTCGGTTTCGGGAGTTATCCACATAATCCACAACCTGATCCACAGGTGGACAGCCGACCGTTTCGTCCGGGATTCGGCGATTTCGTCGAGGATTTCGTCGGGTCGGCCGATCCGGAAGTCCCCTCCCCGTTCCGGAGCGGCCGACCCGAGGGCCCGTGTCTCAGAAGGCCCCATCCAGTCTGACGCCGCAGGTCGGCTCGTGGTTCCGTTCGGACCGGAAAAAAACGACAACACTACCGAAAAACGGAAATCCTGGGCCGGGCCAGGCAAGATCGGTAGCCTGGCGCTATGACTGTGAGCAGGGGGCTACTCGACGGCCTGGACATCAAGGGACTCAACCTCGCACTGTCGGAGGCGACCTGCCTCGGCATCGACGTGGACACCGCGGCATGCACGCTACGGCTGGAACTCGACGTGCTGACGCTGCCGCAGCAGGGCCCACCGCCCGAAGACTGCGATATCTACCTGACCCTCACCGGGGTCAGCCGGGTCGCCTGTTCGCTGCGCCGCCAGCGCTGGGACGACCTCGAACCCGTTGTGCTGCCGCTCACCATCGACGGCCTGCACGACGCCGTCAACAGCTTCGGCGGCGGCGCGCTGCACGGCTGGGACTTCCTCGACCTGAGCGACAGCTCCTGGAGCCAGTGGCGCAAGCTGCTCAGCTTCGACACCCAGCTGCGCGACACCGCCGGTGCGCACATGATGGAGTTCTCACAGGAAGAGGGCATCGACCCGCGCGAACTCGACGTGCGCGTGTGGTTCGACGGGGTCACCGTCACCGACAAGCAGGGCAACCCGATTCCGTTGCAGGAGTTCATCGACGGCGGCGTGCGCTGGTGGCAGGCCCACGACGCGGGCGACCCGCGCACCCAGCGCCCGGACGTGGTGCCGCCGCTCTGACCGGGCGGATGAAACGTGGCAACTGATTCGTGAGATCCGGGTACCACCGGGGACGTCCAAGATCGGTTCGGCACCCACCGGCGGCACGGGTGCAGGATGGCCAACGGCGCCCGAGCCGCCCGCTAACGGCCCGGAGAGGCGGTATTGCAACTGACGCCCGTGCCGTGGTCGGGGCAGTAGCCGCCGGGGTTCTTGGCCAGGTACTGCTGGTGATAGCTCTCGGCGTAGAAGAACGCGGATAGGTCTGGCAGCGGGGCGATCTCGGTGGTGATCGTCCCGAATCCGGCCGCCGTCAATCGCTCCTGATAGCCGGTCCTGCTCGCCTCGGCCGCCTTCGCCTGCTCGTCGTCGAAAGTGAAGATGGCCGAACGGTATTGGGTACCGCGGTCGTTACCCTGCCGCATGCCCTGGGTTGGATCGTGGTTCTCCCAGAATTGTCTGAGAATTCCGTCGAACTCGATCACCCGCGGATCGAAGACCACCAGGACCGATTCGGTGTGCCCGGTGCGGCCCGAGCAGGTCTCCTCGTAGGTCGGGTTCGGGGTGTAGCCGCCCGCGTAACCGACCGCGGTGCTGTACACGCCCTCGAGCTGCCAATACCCCTGCTCCGCACCCCAGAAGCAGCCCATGGCCACCACCGCGAGCCGCATCTCCGCCGGAAAGGGCGGTTTCAGCGGATGGCCGCTGACGTAGTGCTTGTCCGGGACGATCAGGGCCTCGGAGCGGCCGGGCAGGGCTTGCTCGGGCGTCACCATGGTCGCCGCCGGTAGCCGCAAGCGACCGACGAACTCGTCGTACCACGACATGCCTCGATGCTACGGGACCCGACCCGACCGGCACCGACGTTGCGTTCAGAGGAATTCCAAAGGTTGGGAAAGATATACAGAGGCCGGAATGTGGGGGCACGCAGCCCGGTTGCAGACGAGCGGGTGTACGAATGATGGTTGGGTGCGCCTCGGACCATGCCGAGGGCACACGGCCCCGACACGGAAAGGGACATCGTGGCTGTCTACACGCTGCCTGAACTCGATTACGACTACTCGGCCCTGGAGCCCTTCATCTCCGGCCAGATCAACGAGATCCACCACACCAAGCACCACGCCGCCTACGTCGCGGGTGTCAACGCCGCCCTCGAGAAGCTCGAGGAGGCGCGCGCCAAGGACGACCACGCCGCCATCTTCCTGAACGAGAAGAACCTCGCGTTCCACCTCGGCGGCCACGTCAACCACTCCATCTGGTGGAAGAGCCTGTCCAAGGACGGCGGCGACAAGCCGGTCGGCGACCTGGCCGCCGCCGTCGACGAGGAGTTCGGCTCCTTCGACAAGTTCGTCGCGCAGTTCTCCGCTGCGGCCAACGGCCTGCAGGGCTCCGGCTGGGCCTGGCTGGGCTACGACACCCTGGGCAACAAGCTGCTCACCTTCCAGCTCACCGACCAGCAGGGCAACGTGCCGCTGGGCATCATCCCGCTGCTCGGCCTGGACATGTGGGAGCACGCCTTCTACCTGCAGTACAAGAACGTCAAGGCGGACTACGTCAAGGCGTTCTGGAACGTGGTGAACTGGGCCGAAATCCAGGAGCGCTACACCAAGGCCGTCAACCAGGGCAAAGGCCTGATCTTCGGCTGATGCCCCGCGTCGGGTCTCGTACACCCGATCTCCGGTTCTTCGAAAGACCCGTGGACCACTCGGTTCGCGGGTCTTTCGCATTTCACCCGGCCGGGTGCTAGCACTCTTTGGTACTTGTGTGCCAGTTCCATTCGGGTACAACCTGGTGTTCCCAACAGCAACACGGGCACCGCCGCCCCCGGTCCGGATTCGGGAGGCACACCATGAGTGGTCAGATCGGCGTCATGCCGTTCCATGCGCGCGGTTCGCTACAGGGATTCGTGATCTCCGGGCGCTGGCCGGACTCCACCAAGGAATGGGCGCAGGTCCTCGTGCTCGCCGTGCGGGTGGCCAGCCTGCCGGGCCTGCTGCCCACCTCGACGGTGTTCGGGGCGCGCGAAGAGCTGCCCGACGATCCCGATCCCGCGATGGTAGGTCTGGTCATCGCGGAGGGCACGGTGCTGGGGGCGGAAGGCTTGCAGCCCGGCATGTTTGCCGGACATGTGCCACCGGCGCTGCTCATGCTGCACCCGCCGCGCGAGACCCGGCCGTCGCTGCCCGAGTGCGCGGGCGCGGCCTCCGGCTGCCTGCTGCTGCCGGGACTCCCGCATCTGGGACTCGAACACCGGGCGGCCTGGGTCGAGACAGACAGCGACGGCACGGTGACCTCGATGGTTTCGCGGGTCGGGGTGGATCCGATCAGTGATCCCGACACCGCGGTTCTGGCCATGCTGCTGGCCGCGTAAGGGTAACCGAAACCTTCCGGCAGTATTCCCAAACTTATTGCGCGCATTGCGATTTGGGCGACGGGCGTTTGCCTGCGCCCGGTTTGCCGGAGTAGTATGGCGGCGAGCGAAGGGGAGTAGCCCCCAATCACGCCGTCGACATACTGATCCTTTCCCGGGTCCGGCGCGTGAACCGGAAATTTCCGGTGGGCGAGACCTTCGGCCGAAAAGAACCAAACCGATTTACCGGTGCGGTGTCGGCTGAAGCGTCCCCGCATTCAGCCGACAGGCCGGAGACCTGGGAGCTGACCTTCATGATCGCCACGATATTGCTGAGCTTCGGCGTGCTCTTCCTCGCCGAACTGGGCGACAAATCGCAACTCATGGCACTGACGTTCGCGCTGCGCTACCACTGGTGGGTGGTGCTGAGCGCGATCACCGCCGCCAGCATCCTGGTCAATCTGATCGCCGTCGGCGTCGGTCACTTCATCGGCGCGGCCCTGCCGACCGGACTCATCTCCCTGTGCGCCGCGGCCACTCTCATCGGCGTCGGCCTGTGGACACTGCGCGACACACTGCCGTCGAACGCGCCGGAGGACGCGGAAGAGGTCGCGCCGCAATCCAAGTCGCGCAGCGCCTTCCTGGTGGTGCTCTCGGCGTTCCTGCTGGCCGAGCTCGGCGACCGGACCATGTTCGCCACCATGGCCCTGGCCACCAACAACGGCTGGGTCGCGGTGTGGATCGGCTCGGTGGCGGGCATGGTCGCCGCGGGCGGGCTGGCCATCCTGGTCGGCGTGACCATCGGCAAGCACATTCCGGAGCGGCTCATCGCCGCCTGCTCGGGGCTGCTGTTCCTGTACTTCGGCGAACTGACCCTGCTCGAGGCGTTCGCACCCGGCCTGGGCACCCCGCTGGCCGCGGTGCTGTCGCTGGCGCTGCCCGCGCTGGCCGGGGCGGTATTGCTGGTGCTGCGCCGCGGCGCGCCGATGTCGGTGCTCGCGCCGGTGTCAGTCCTCGACGACGGTGCTGCCGAAGAGTTCTCCGCTGCGCCGCACCAGGTCAAGTAGCGGTTCCCGCAGTTCCCGCAGCCCGTCCAGATCGCCGACCGCGATGCGCGCGGTGACCATGGCGCTCAAGGCCGCGACCCGGGTCTGGCAGGCGAAGCGCTGCTCCGCGGTGTCCGCGCCGAGCACATCGGCGACCATGGCCACGAAGGTCTCCTGCATCTGGGTGCGGCGGTCGATGGCCTCCGAGCCGACCGCGTAGACCTCCACCAGAAACAAACGGGCGTAGGCGGGTTGGCCCGCGAGCGCGTCCAGGTAGGAGCCGAGCAGGCGTTCGATGCGCTCCGCCCCGGTCTCGCCGTCGAATTCCGCGCCCGTCGCGGTCAGGATGCCGGTCAGCATGAGTTCCGCGGCGCGCTCGTAGGCGGCCTCGAAACAGTCCTCCTTGGAACGGAATTGCTCGTAGAAGGTCTCCCGGGAGACACCCGCCCGCTTGATGACCGCCGCCACCGGCGTTCCGACATAACCGTTCTCGGTCATCGCCTCGGCCATGGCGAGCAGGATGCGGTCGCGCTGAGCGGCCACCACGGCCTCCCGGGGCAGACCGTGACGACCGCGGGGCAGTTGGCGGGTTGCCGATTCGGGCATGCGTTGGACTCCATTGGCCTCGAGCGTTATGCGAGCTTCTTCATTCTGCGGGGCCGGGCCGGTTGTTCGGTGGTGAAGCCCGTCGGTTCGGTGCGAGCAATCTCCAAACCGCCGGCCACGCCGTCGCGCAGCGTGAATTCGACCAGGAACTGGGCCAGCGGACGGCACCACAGCACCATGCTCACCCAGTACGGCGAGACGATGCGGCGGGAGCGGCGGGCCAGGGCGCGTTCGCAGGCGTCGATGGCCGGGCCCAGCGGGGCGATGCCGGAAATGGTGGAACGGCCCAGAATGCTGTGCGCGGCCTCGGTGCCGAAGCCACGGCTGGTCATCTCGGTGTCGAGCTCGGCGAAGTAGGCCATGCCGACTTTGGCTCCGGTGTGCCGCAATTCGATGCGCAGGGTGTCGCCCAGCGCATCGACGGCGGCCTTGGAGGCGCTGTAGGCACCGGCCAGCGGCAGGTGGATGGCGGCGGCCAGCGAGGAGATGAGCAGGACGTAGCCGTCGCGGTGCGCGAGGTGGGGTCCGGCGGCGCGCAGCGTGTAGTACACGCCGAGGACATTGACGGTGAGCGTTTCCTCGAGCACGGTCGGGTCGCCGCCGAGCAGGGCGAGCGGCCGGGCGATGCCGGCATTGCACACCACGGCGTCCAGACCGCCCAGTTCCGCGGTGAGGGAGTTGACGACTCGCTGCACCTGAGCCGGATCACCGATGTCGCAGTAGCGCCAAGGGGCGTCCCCGCAGTCGGCGGCGACCTGCGCGAGCAGTGACTCCTCGATACCGAGCAGTGCCACCCGAGCGCCGTGGTGGTGCAGCTGCCGGGCCAAGGCCGCGCCGATCCCTCGCGCCGCGCCGGTGATCAGGATGCGTTTTCCGGCCACGCGGGGGGCCGAACGACGGAAACCACGGCGGCGACCGGCCGTGCTGGCATTCATGTATGCGAAACTACCACCTAGACGAACACTCGTGTTCGCAAATCTTGCGAGCAATGCTCGCTTCGAACCTCCGATTTGCGAATTGCACAACCACCGGGCCGCCCGACCGGCACAGTGCCGGGGACCGAAACGCCCAAACCCGACCCCGCGCGGGGCGCTCACCCGACCCCGCTATCGTGCCTATTGACGGAGGGCCAGTGAGAGGGCCGTCCACAGTCGAGAGGACCATTCACCGTGGAGATTTCGGGCTCCGCCGCCATTGTCACCGGAGGTGCGTCCGGTCTGGGTGCGGCCACCGCCAAGCGCTTCGCCGATGCGGGTGCGACCGTGTTCGGCCTGGATCTGGCTCAGTCCATCGAGCGCGCGGGCGACAATGTCCCCGTCGGCGTCACCCTCATCCCGACCGACGTCACCAGCGCCGACGAGGTGGCCGCCGCGGTCGCCAAGGTCGTGGAATCCGGTGTGCCGCTGCGCATCGTCGTCAACTGCGCCGGTGTCGGCTGGGCGGGACGCATCCTGTCCAAGAACGGCCCGCACGACCTGGAGCTGTTCCGCACGGTCATCACCGTGAACCTGCTCGGCTCCTTCAATGTGATGCGCCTGGCCGCCGACGCCATCGCCAAGACCGATCCGGTCGACGAGTACGGCTCGCGCGGCGTCATCATCAACACCGCCTCGGTCGCGGCGTTCGAGGGCCAGATCGGGCAGATCGCCTACTCCGCCTCCAAGGGCGGTGTCGCCGGTATGACCATCCCGGCCGCGCGTGACCTGGCGCAGTTCGGCATTCGCGTGAACACCATCGCCCCCGGCATCATCGACACCCCGATGCTGGCCGGTGTCACCGAGGAGTACCGCAAGGGCCTCGAGTCCGGCGTGCCGTTCCCGTCCCGCCTGGGTCGCCCGGACGAGTACGTGCAGCTGGCGCAGTACATCACCGAGCACGACTACCTGAACGGCGAGACCATCCGTATGGACGGTGCACTCCGTATGGCTCCGCGCTGATCGTGTGAAACAACAAGGCCCGTACCGGATTCGGTACGGGCCTTGTTTTCGATTATCGGTAGCGTGACGACTGATCTCGCGAGGATCCGGGTAACTCCCCGGGTACCCCCAAAATCGGTTCGGCACCCAACCGCCGACACGGGTGCATGAAGCTAACGGCTCTCAGCCGCCCGCTGAAGTCCCGGGGAGGCGGTTAATGCGGGCGAACCGCAGCAGCCTGCGGGCCCTTCTTGCCCTCGGTGATCTCGAAGGACACGGCCTGGCCCTCTTCGAGCTGACGGTAGCCGTTGCCCTCGATCTCCGAGTAGTGGACGAAAACGTCGGGGCCGTCCTCGCGGGCGATGAAGCCGTAGCCCTTCTCCGCGTTGAACCACTTGACAGTGCCCTGAACCATTACCTTCTCCTGACGAGGTGTTTCTTTTTGTTGCGTGGGTGCCGCGGTCGCGGTACCCGGGGTCGATCAGAAGGCGGCTTGCAACTTGCCTGGCAAGGTGAAGCAACGCCCGCACAATGTTCCGCGCGAGCATGTTGAACACGAACACGAAAACTTACGACCAAGACGTACAACGTACGCGTTCGCGCTGAGTTCCCGAAATCGCCAGAGCATGCCCATCGTCACATTTGAGACATTCCGGGCATGACCAATTCCCGCTTGCTATAGGTCGGGCTCCTGCGGAAATACCGCAGGAGCCCGAACAGAGCCGCAGAGTCAGAGGGTGCGGGTGAGGCGGTCGGCGAGGATGCGGGCGAAGTGCGCCGGATCCTTCAGCTCGCCACCCTCGGCGAGAACCGCCGTGCCGTAGAGCAATTCGGCGGTCTCGGTGAGCGCCTCGGGCTTGTCGGCCTCGTCCTTCACCGTCTCGAACGCGTCACGCAGACCGGTGACCAGCGCGTGCGACGGGTTCAATTCGAGGATGCGCTTGCTGTGCGGCAGCTCCTGACCGGAGGCGCGGTACATGCGCTCGAGCATCGGGGTGAAATCGAACACATCACCCACGATGCAGGCCGGAGAGGTGGTGAGCCGGTTGGTCAGGCGTACCTCCTTCACCTCGGCGTCCAGGGTCGACTGCAACCAGCCGAGCACCTCGGCGAAGTCCTTCTCCTGCTGCTCGCGCAGCTGCTCGGAGGCCTTCTTCTCGTCCTCAGACTCCAGGTCCACCTCGCCCTTGGCGATGGACACGATCGGCTTGCCCTCGAACTCGGTGACCGAGCCGACCCACATCTCGTCGACCGGATCGGTCAGCACCAGCACCTCGAGGCCCTTGGCCTTGAACGCCTCCATGTGCGGGGAGTTCTCGATCTGCTGGCGGGTCTCGCCGGTCATGTAGTAGATCGACGACTGAGACTCCGCCATCCGCCCGACGTAGTCGGCCAGCGAGGTCTGCTCGGTCTCCGAATGCGTGGACGCGAAGGACGAGACGCCCAGAATGGTCTCGCGGTTGTCGTGGTCCGACAGCAGGCCCTCCTTGAGGACCCGGCCGAACTCCTTCCAGAACTCCCAGTACTTGGCCTTGTCCTCGGCATTGCGCAGATCCTTGACCGTGGACAGCACCTTGCGGACCAGGCGCTTGCGGATCATCTGGATCTGGCGGTCCTGCTGCAGGATCTCGCGAGACACATTGAGCGACAGGTCCTGCGCGTCCACCACGCCCTTGACGAAGCGCAGATACTCCGGCATCAGCTCTTCGCAGTTGTCCATGATGAACACCCGGCGCACGTAGAGCTGCACGCCGCGCTTGTGCTCGCGGGTGAACAGGTCGAACGGCGCGTGCGACGGAAGAAACAGCAGCGCCTGGTATTCGAAGGTGCCCTCGGCCTTCATGGGGATGATCTCGAGCGGATCGTCCCAGGCGTGCGAGACGTGCTTGTAGAACTCGATGTACTCCTCGTCGGAGACCTCGCTGCGCGGGCGCGTCCACAGCGCCTTCTGCGAGTTCAGGGTCTGGGTCTCGACCAGGGTCTTCTCGGTCTTGTCCTCGCCCTCGCCGTCCATGACGGTGCGCTCGACATCCATACGGATGGGCCAGGCGATGAAATCCGAGTACTTCTTGATGATTTCGCGGAGCTTCCACTCCTGCGTGTAGTCGAAGAGGTGATCGTCCTCGTCGGCGGCCTTGAGCTGCAACGCCACCGTGGTGCCCTGCGGCGCGTCGTCGAGTTCCTCGATCGAGTAGGTCGGCGAGCCCGCCTCGGATTCCCAACGGGTGCCGGTGGTCTCGCCCGCCTTGCGGGTGGTCAGGGTGACCTTGTCGGCCACCATGAAGGTCGAGTAGAAGCCGATGCCGAACTGGCCGATCAGCTCCTCGGCCTGCTGATCGTCGGGCTTGGCCTCGAGCAGCTGCTTGCGCAGCGCCGCGGTGCCCGACTTGGCCAGGGTGCCGATCAGATCCACCACCTCGGCCCGGGACATGCCGATGCCGTTGTCGCGGATGGTCAGCACGCGCTCGTCGCGGTCGACCTCCAGCTCGATGTGCAGGTCGGAGGTATCCGCGTGCAGGTCCTTGTCGCGGAAGGTCTCCAGGCGCAACTTGTCCAGCGCATCGGAGGCATTGGAGACCAGCTCCCGCAGGAAGGTGTCCTTGTTCGAATACACCGAGTGGATCATCAACTCCAGCAGCTGATGGGTCTCGGCCTGAAACTCCAGGTGTTCGACGTGTTCGGTCACGACGCGATATTACGTCGGGCGAAGTCGGCGATGGCCGGAACCTCCGCGTCGGCACGATCGGTCATCCAGTCCCGCAGCACCTTCGTGGCCTGCACGTCGTCCTCGTTGTACTCCAGGATGCGGGTGCGCTGGGCCATATCCGGCTCGCCGCCCTCGTAGGCGACGGCCAGCCGGTACCAGGCCATGGACGCCTCGCCACCGGCTTCCGGGTCGCGCCAATGGAATCCGGCGACCGGCGCGATCTTCTTGAGGCCCTTGCCGTTCGGGCAGATGAACTGCTCCGACACCGCCTGGAACATGTCCACCCACTGCGGGCCGTCCACGAACTGCTGGATCTCGCGCTCGGTCGGGATGCCGGGGCGACCGGCGAAGCGCCGCGCCGACTCGTAGAGCCACTTGTCCTCGGCGGTCCGCGAATAGCAGTAGGCGGCAAAGGTTTTACCGTCCACGGCGGCCTGGGCGCGCACCGACATGAGCCAGCCCCAGAACTCGGCGAAGGAGCGGCCCTCGTCCTCGGTGGGCAGCGGATCCCAGGTGACGAAGGGGCGATAGACGCCGTCGAGCAGGGTGCCCCACAGATACGCGCCGTGCTCCTGATAACTCTCCAGGTCCACGTCCACCTCGACGTCGGCGCGGGTCACCCGGACCCGTTCCACCCGGCGGACCAGGGGCGCGCCGGTGGCCCAGGCGCGGGCGGTGACCACGGCCTCGGTGAACGGCTCGTACTGCCAGTCGTCGGGATCGTCACCGCTCCAGGCGGCCAGATCGTCGATGGTCTCGACGCCGTGGCGGCGCAGCACCTCCGCGCGCGAACCCGGAGCCACCAGGCTCACATCGCGATGCTCGGACAGCCACTTCTCGCAACCGCGGCCGTCCGCCTCCGCCGAGCGGCTCCACCACGGGCACTGGCGGCATTCGGGGACTTTCGAAGGGACGGTGGGCAGTTCGCCGCGGACCACGGCGATGCGGTCGGCGTAGCGGACGTCGTAGTCGTCGAGGATCGCGCCGAGATCGTGCACCAGCACCCGGTCGAAGTGGTAGCCGATGGCACCGCCCACCAGGGCGGGACTGGCCAGGCCGTGACGCTGGAGCATGCGGTAGAGGTGCGCGAGGCGCTGCTGGTCGCGCGGTTGCGGGCGGGTGCGGACGTGCCTGTCCGGCTTGGGATTCCACTCGTAGGGATCGCTGGTGGTGGGGTGGTAGTCGGCCGGATCCGGTTGCCGCGGATCGGTCACCTTGTGGTTCACCACGATGATCGGGATGTACCCGCCGCGATCGCCGTCACGCCAGAGGATTTCGCAGCCGCCACGGCGGCCGGTATCGGCCTCCTGCGGCAGCAGCCCGCCCCAAATGCGTTCGGCCCCGGCCTCCATGGCGGCCATGGTGGCGGCGGTCCGCTGGGTCGCGGGCTGTTTCGGATCGATGACCGTCCAGGTCTCGGGAGCCGCCCCGACCAGCGTGTCGCGCACATGCAATCGATGCGCCGCGGCCGCCTCCCGTCGCTGCTGCACGCCGGCGTCCTCGGCGACTCCGGTCAACACGCCCGGATGGGTGGCGTCCAGATGAAGCCGGTGCCGACACCCGATCAGCGAACGCGCGTCAAGAAACGCGGCCCGCTCGCCATGGTCACCGATGCCCGAATACACGCCAGTCAGTATGGCCTCCACCCCCGACATTCCTACGAACTGGCACCGAAACCACCGGGTGCTCGCTGCGTGGCGCGGCCAACCACTAGGGTGATTCGCAAACTGTGTTTCATGGGCGGACAGGCAATTCCCCCGGCCCTGTGCTGCCATGGCGAACCAGCATGACGGAGGCCATCTATGGGGTTGTTCGGCAAGCGCAAGAAGCGGGTCAGCCGCCGGGCCGAGGCGAAAGCCCTCAAGCACAAGGCCGCGATGGAGGCCAAGCTCGGGGCGCGCAACGAGCGCAAGAAGAATCGGGCGCAGAACCGCACCCAGAAGCAGGTCGCCAAGGCGGAGATCGCCAAGTTGCAGGCCGAGGAGAAGGCGGCGAACAAGCTCGCCGCCCGGGCCGAGCGGGATCCGTTCAGCGCGGCCTCGGTCCGCAAGTACCTGGGCGTGGCCCGGGTGCTGGTGCCGGTGCTGGCGCCGCTGGCCTACCGCGGCGCGACCATGGTGCGCGGGCAGCTCGACACCCGCCGCGCCCAGCAGCTCGGCATCGGGATCGATCAGCTCGGCGAGTTCGCCGGGCCGGGCGCGAAGTTGCAGGCCCGCATCGCGAGCACGGAGTCCACGCTCTCGGAGATCGAGGCCAAGAGCCCCGACACCGAGACCAAGAAGTTCGTGACCGCGAGTCGCGACCGGCTCGACAGCCTGTCCGCCGCCACCCGCACCGCGGCCCAGATGCCGGTGCAGCGCCGCCGCGCCGTGCACGCCTCCATCTCGAACGAGCTCTCCGGCCTCGAGGCCGATGTGCTCGCGCGCCTCGGCGTGAACTGAGCACCCCGTGAGCTCGGTGCGCGGCGGACTGGCAGGTGTCGCCATGGCGACCCTGGCGGTCGGCGCGCACGGGTTCGCGGGCGGCGGCTACCCCGGCTCCTCGGGGCTGATGCTGCTGGTACTGGCGACGGCCGCGTTCGGCGCGCTCACCGCCGCCGTGCGGCCGCGCGCCGCGCTGCCGGTGCTGATGCTGCTCGGCCAGCCGATCGGCCATATCGCGCTGAGCGGGCTGGTCGCGCACGGACATGCCGCGCACGCAATGGAATTCGCGACCCACGGCCCGATGGTGGCCGCGCACACGGTCGCGGCCCTGGGCTGCGCCTTCCTCATCCTCATCGCGGAGCGGCTCTACGGGCTGATCTCCCGCGCGGTCCGGGTGGTGCTCACCCGGCCGGGCGGGCGGCCGGGGCGACCCGGGCCCGCACGCTGGCCGCACGCGATCTCGACCCCGAAAACCCTTCTCGCACCGGGCGCGATCGGACCGCGCGCGCCACCGGTTACGGCGTAACCCCGTTTCGTAACTCCCCGTAACCATTGTCAGAGAAGGCAATCCAAGTCATGCACACCTCTGTTTCGCGTGCCCTCATCACCACCGCGGCGGGCACGGGCCTGCTGCTTTCCGGCGCGGGCGTCGCCTCCGCGCACGTGGCCGTGGACGCCCCCGGAGCCAGCCAGGGCGGCTACGCCCTCGTCACCTTCCGGGTGCCCGACGAGTCCGACACCGCCTCCACCACCAAAGTCTCGGTGGCGCTTCCGAATCCGAAGAGCGCCCGCACCGAGCCCATGCCGGGCTGGACCGCCAAGGTCGAGAAGAACGCCCAGGGCGACGCCGTCTCGGTGACCTGGACCGCCGATCCGGGCAACCCGGGCGTGGGTCCCGGTCAGTTCCAGCGCTTCGCGGTCTCCCTGGGCAAGCTGCCCAGCCAGGAGAAGGTCAGCTTCAATGCCACCCAGACCTACAGCGACGGCAAGGTCGTCGAGTGGAATCAGCCGATGAACGCCGACGGCAGCGAGCCCGAGCACCCCGCGCCCACCCTCACCCTGGCCAAGGGCGGCGGCGATGACGACGCGCCCGCGGCCGCCGATTCCGACAAGAGCGACAAGGGCACCGACGACACCGCCCGCTGGCTCGGCGGCATCGGCCTGGCGCTGGGCGCACTCGGTGCGGCCCTCGGCCTCGGCAGCGTCCTGCGAGGACGGCGGTCATGACGCGCAAACTGCTGGCCGGGCTGGTCACCGGCCTGCTCGTCACCGGATTCGCGCTGCTGGGCGGCGGTGTCGCCAATGCGCACTCCGCGCCCCTCTCCTCGAGCCCGGACAACGGCGCGTCGATCGACACCTCCCCCGCCACGGTGAGCATCACCTTCAACGAGGACCTGCAACCCGCCTACCCGTCCATGACGGTGACCGGACCGGACCACAACCTCTGGTCCAAGGGGCAGACCAAGGTGAACGGCCCGACCGTCAGCATCGAGGTCGGTGAGCTGGGACCGGTCGGCGAGTACACCATCGCCTACCGCGTCACCTCCGCCGACGGGCATCCGGTCAGCGGCAAGCGGACCTTCACATTGACCAAGCCCGGCAATGGAACTCCCGGACCCCGCTCCGACGCCACCGCCAAGTCCGGCGGCTCCGACGGCGGCGGCGTACCGCTGTGGGTGTTCATCGTGGGCGCGGTCGTGCTGTTCGGCGGCGGCCTGGCCTTCGCCCTGTTCGGCGGACGGGGCAAGCAGCGCAAGTGAATCGGTCCGACCGCACCGATCGTCGCCGGGAGCGCGGGACGACCGGCGGCAGCAGCTCACTGAGATGGCTCCTGCTGCTGGTCGTTCCCGTGGCACTCGACGGTGCGGCGCTGGCCTGGATCCTCGCCGCCGACGATCCGGTCCAGGCCGAGGCCCCGGTCCGGGTGCTGGCCGACTGTGCGGGCGCGACCGTGCTCGGGCTGGCCGCCCTGCCGCGGCTCTCGGATCGGCTGTCCCTGCACTGGCGGCTGCTGACCGTGCTGGCCGCGCTCTGGGCCGCAATGGAATTCGGCATGCTGGTGCTGGAAGCCGCCGAGGTGCAGGGTGTTCCGGCACGGCGGCTGAGCGGCGCGCAGTTCGGCGACTACCTGACCCACGTGAGCGGCGGGCAGATCGGCATCGCACTGCTCATCGGCAGCGGCGCGGTAACGGTCTACAGCGCCTTCGGTTTTCGCAATCCGGATCGCGCCACCGCGGATCTGGTGCTGGTGTTCACGGCCGTCACGGTGACGCTGCGGCCGATCACCGGGCACATGTCGCAGCAGACACTGGGTTCGGTGCTGGCGGCGCTGCACGCGCTGGCCGCCGCGGCCTGGTTCGGCCTGCTGCTGGCGCTCGCGCTGACCGTGCGCACCCGCGGCGAGTGGGCGACGCTGCTGCCGCGGTACTCGAATTGGGCGCTGCCGCTGGTGGTTACGGTGCTGTTGACGGGGGCCATCAACGGGCTGGTCCGGATCGGCGGGGTGACGCCGCTGGTGACCGAGGGGTACGGGCGCATTCTGCTGGCGAAGACGGTGCTGGTGTGCGCGCTGATCGGGCTGGGCTGGTGGTGGCGGCGCAGCTGGGTGCCCAGGGCGGCGGACCATCGCATGACCGCGGACGCCTCGCTGCGGCGCGCGATTGTGGAAGTGCTGGTGATGGCGCTAGTGTTCGGACTGGCGGGTACGTTGGCTGTCACCGCGTGATCGCCTCGGCTCGGCCGGGATTCGCGTGCGCTGTCTCATAGATGGCATGCATCACAAGATCTGCACGCAAAACTAGAACCCGTTACTGTTGCGCGCATGACCGAAGTCAAGATCGTCGCGGACTGCGCCGCCTCGGCCGAATCGGCCTTCGCCTATGTGAACGATTACCACCACCTGCCGAGATTCATCAATGAGATCAGCGCCTTCACCCCGCTGACCGAACAGGTCGAGGGCGTGGGCGCCACCTTCGACGGCACCATTCAGCTGGGCCCGATCGCCCTGCACTCCACCATCGAGATCGTCCGGCACGAACCCGGATACGCCATCGGCGTGAAGTCCATCAAGGGCTTCGAAATCGAATCCACCTTCCTCTTCCACGACCGCGGCGAGGAATCCTGCACCATCGACGCCATCGTGGACTACCGGGTGCCCGGCGGCCTCGCGGGCAAGATCCTCGGCAAAACCATCGAGCCCTTCGTCAAGCTCGCCGTGAAGAGCTCGACCCACCACCTGGTCACCCAGGTCGCCGAGTTCCACACCGCCAACGCCTGATCCCCGGGGTCGCCAGAGCCGCCGACCCCCGCGGTTGTTCCGCACTTACCCACCAGGGATCCTTGGCACATGCCCGAAAGCACCGCCCCGAATCCGCTGCAGCGGCTCGGCTACATCTGTGGCCGGACCCTTCCGCCGTCCATGCGGGAGTGGGTGCTCGAGGATCTGACCGGACCCGGCGCCACCCGGCGCTACCTGCTCCGGATTCTCATTCCGATCATTCCGGTGTTGTGCCTGTTCCTGCTGATTCCCGGCCCGCTCTGGATGGGCCTGGCCATGATGGCGCTGCTGTATCTGCCGCTCATCTACTTCACCGCGGCACTCACCTACGTGTTCCGGCGCAACCGGCTGATCAAGCACGGCCTGGATCCGGCGCTCGCCGACGCCGACCGGCGCGCCCGCGACGCCGCCGATCGCGAAGCCTACGAAAAGCGGCACGGCCGCGGCTGATTCGCGCCCACCCCTGATCGGCGGCTATTCCGATACCGCTCGTTCGAAGGCGCGCAGATCGGCCTCGGTCTGCCGGAACAGCCAGTAGTCGCCCAGGAATCCGAGCACACCGGCCACGCACAGTCCATAGACGGGGATGAGCACCAGCGAAACCTCCTCGGCGTTCAGGAAGATCAGGCTGGAGATCACGCCCACCAGCGGAATGGCCACGGCCACCGCGAGATAGCGGGTGCAGCGGCGGCCGAGCGCCCGCAGCGCGTCGCGATCCCGGGCCGTCTCACCGTGCATGAGCAGCCGCGGGTAGAAGCAGCGCACCACGAAGAAGGTGACCACGAAGAACGGATACGCCACCGCTATCGCCCCCGAAACCACCATCGTCGCTATGAGATTCACCAGATGGCCGGGCGGCAGGCCGGTGAACACGACCAGCGCGATGGCCGATACCGCGGCCGCGAGCACCCACCACGCGAAGGCCAGCAGCGCCACCCGGTCGCCGTCGATCAGCGTGTCCCGGCGCGCCCGGGCCAGCGCCGCCGGATCGTAGGTCCCGCCACGCCGCAACCCGCGCCACACGATGAAGGCGCGGCGGCACAGGTAATTGGCGACCGCGATGGCCGCCGGGGTGGCGGTCAGGGCCAGCAGATTGCCGACCACCTGCAACCGGAGCCGCTCCTGCGGCGAGAACCACAGCGCCCACAGTCCATGGTTGTGCAGATTGACGTAGGCCATGCCGAGCAGGTCTCCGACCATGCTGGCCACCGTGATCAAGACCAGCAGCGACCACGGCCCGACCCGGGCCCGCCAGCTGTGCTCGGGCGGATCGACCAGATCGCGGGCCCGCTGATCCAGGCACAGTTCCAGCTGCTGGGCCAGCGCCGCGCCGGTGGGCCAGCGGTCCTCGCGCTTGGGGGCCAGGCACTTCAGCAGCACGCGCCGCAGGGTGGGCGGGCAGTCGGGCGGCAGTTCGTCGAAGAAGCGCGGCTCGATCTCGTGGCTGCGCAGGCGCAGCATGCGTTCCAGCGAGGACTCCGAATCGCCCGCGCGGTTCTCGTCGTCGAAGGGGCGATGGCCGGTGAGCAGTTCCCACAGCACCACGCCGAGCGCGTAGATATCGCTGCGGCCGTCGAGATCCTCGGCGGTTTCCGGCATTTGGGGATGGCAGGCCGCCAGCTGCTCGGGCGACATGTAGGCCAGCGAGCCGCCGAAATAGGCGAGCGGGCTGGTGCCCGCCACGTGCAGGCTGAAACTGATATTGAAATCCGCCAGTTTCGGGCTGCCGTCGGCGGTGAGCAGCACATTGGCAGGCTTGATGTCCCGGTGCAGCACGCCGGAATCGGCCGCGTGGTCGAGGGCCCGGGCCAAGCGGCTGCCCAGCCACGCAACGGTTTCCGGCCAGGTGCGCTCCGGCATGGCGGCGCGGGTGGGCGATTCGCCCGCCACCAGGCCGCCCTTGTCGCGCATGGCCGCGTCGACCGCTTCCAGCAGCAGCCCGCCGTCGCGCTCCCCCGGCTCGCGGGAACGCACCAGCGCCAGCACCTTCGACAGGGTGCCGCCCGGAAGGTATTGCATGTACAGCAGTTTCAGTTCCCGGTCGGCGAGCAGCCGCTGATCGAAGACGCGCACGATGTGGTCGTGGTCGAGCTGGGCCAGGGTCTCGGATTCGGTGCCGTGGTTCTGCGAGATCTTCACCGCCACCAGCCGCTGCATGGACCGCTGCCGGGCCAGGAACACCCGGGCGAACGCGCCGCTGCCCAGCTCCACCAGCAGATCGAAATCGTCCACCCGGTCGCCGACCTCGATGCCCTCGAGCGCGTGCTGGGCCTGCGGCCGGGCGATGAGGGTGCTGCGGTAGTCGTGCTCGGCCCACTCGGTGCCCGCGGCCTCGGTCGGGAAACAGCTCACATCCAGTGCGAAGCCGGAGCGGCGCAGCGCGTGGAACTCCTCGTAGGCCAGGTCCGGAGGCAGTGGGCCGGAACGCAACTCGTCGAATTCGGCGCGGTAGTCGGCGAGCCGCTTGGGGAAGTCGTAGCGGATCCAGCGGTATTCCAGATCCACCTTGATCAGCTCGATGAGCGCCAGTCGCCGCACCCGCGTTGCGCGCGGCAGGAATTCGGCCAGATTCGGCGGTGTGCCCGCCGCCGTCCAGGCGGCGGTGAATCTGGCGATCAGAGATGCCAGCAGGGAGCGGGTCTCGTCGACGGCGCCCGAATCGATCGCCGGTTCTACCTTCATATCCCCTCCCGATCCGAACTCACCGGGTGCCGCCAGTATGCGCCCGGGAATCCGACTGCACGGTTGATTCCTCCATGTGGGTAGATCGCTGAGCAAGCGCGGAGCGCATCGCGGACCACTACAGTCGCGGTATGAGTGAGCAGTTTCCGGAACGGATCTGGGGTTCCCGCACCAATTTTCTGTCTCGACTGGCCCGTCCGTTCGCCGCCACCAAGCTCGGCTCGCTGGTGATCCGCAAGCTGACCCCGCTGGACCGCAAGGTGCTCGAGCGCACCGCCGGCAAGTACACCGTCCTGGGCCCGATCGGCGCGCCGGTCATCCTGCTCACCACCGTCGGCCGCAAGTCCGGGCAGCCGCGCACCACGCCGCTGCTCTACGTCCACGACGGGGACACCCTCTACGTGATCGGCTCCAACTTCGGCCAGGCCCACCACCCGGCCTGGACCGGGAACCTGCTCGCCACCCCGGCCGCCGAGGTCGCCATCGCGGGACAGCACATTCCGGTCACCGCCACCCTCGTCACCGACGAGGACCGCAAGCAGGCGATCTTCGAACGCTTCGAGGAGACCACCGAGGCGTACACCGCCTACCGCAACCGCACCGCCCGCGACTTGCGGATATTCGCCCTGACAAGATAGTTCCCGTGACCGAATCCGCTAATGCCATCGCCACTGCCGACCTAGCCGACGAGATCGGCCCCGAGATCCGCAGCTGCGACACCCAGTTCATTCAGTTCGGCGGCCACGAGGTCTTCTCGGGCCGCATCGTGACCATCAAGACCTTCCAGGACAACCTGCTGGTCAAGCAGACCCTCGGCACCCCCGGCGAGGGCCGCGTGCTGGTCGTGGACGGCGGCGCCAGCGTGCACACCGCGCTGGTCGGCGACATCATCGCGGGCCGCGGCGTGGACAACGGCTGGGCCGGTGTCATCGTCAACGGCGCGGTCCGGGACTCCGCCATGCTGCGCACCATGCCGATCGGCATCAAGGCGCTGGGCACCAACCCGCGCAAGAGCACCCAGCTCGAGGGCAACGCCGAGAAGGACGTGACCGTCGAATTCGGCGGCGTCACCTTCGTTCCCGGCGACATGCTCTACAGCGACCACGACGGCGTCGTCGTCCGCGCGGAGAACTGAGACTGGTCCGGGCCGGCGCGCAGCGGCTGGAGGCGGGTTCTGCCGTGCCTTCAGCCGCCGGTGACCCGGGCCTTGTGCCCGGCCAAGGCCACCACATCGCCCGCGTGTAGCTGCCGCCCGCGGCGCAGCTCCACCTCGTCGTTGACACGTACCAGGCCCTGAGCGATAACCGTCTTGGCTTCCGAACCGGAATCGATGAGGTTCGCCAGCTTCAGGAACTGGCCGAGTCGAATGACATCGTCCTCGATCGGGACATCGACTGGATCCGACATGGGGTACATCCTTACCTGCGGCCGCCACGAGACCAAACGCCGCCCCCACCACCGGCCGCCGCGCGGGGGGCTCCCATCCACTGGCCGCACCGCGGCGACAAGACACGAACCGGGTTCCGAGTGCACATGGGCAAGGGCAACATTCACACTGGTGCGGTGACTTCCACGCAGGACCGGCCGCAGCACGACGCCGACCAGAGAACGGAGCCGCGCTCGCCCGAGGTGCCGCATCGCGGGCACGGCCGGTTGCGCGAGGTGCCACACATCGCGGGTACCGCGCTCGGCGTGTTCTCGGTCCTCTGCTTCGCCTGGAGTCTGTCCCCGGGCCTACGCTTCCTGACCTCGCACCTACGCCACTTCGTCGACACCTATTACTTCGACGCGCCCGACACCTCGCTGGTGTGGGCCCTGGTCGTGGGTCTGCTCGCGGGTGCGACCGCCAGCCGCAAACGGATCGCCTGGTGGCTGCTGGTCGGCTACATGGCGGCCTACGCGCTCGCCAACGCGCTCGACTTCGCCGCCGAGGGCGACGTCAATGCCTTGGTGGCCTTGATCATTCACATCGCGGCGATCGGGGTGCTGATCGCGGCGTGGTCGGAGTTCTACACCCACGTGCAGCGCGGCGCGGTGTGGCGCGCGCTCGGCGTGCTCGCGGGCGGGCTCGCGCTGGGTTCCCTGGTCGGCTGGGGGCTGGTCGAACTGTTCCCCGGCACCCTGCCCGATCACACCGAGCGCGCGCTGTGGTCGGTGTCCCGGGTGACCGGCGCGATCCTGGTCTCCAACGAGGACTTCGACGGGCATCCACCGCATCCGGTGAATCTGCTGCTCGGCCTGTTCGGCGCGATCGCGTTGCTGGCGGCGGTGATCACGCTGTTCCGGTCGCAGCGTTCGTCCAACGCGCTCACCGGGCTCGACGAATCCGCGATTCGCGGTCTGCTGGAACGCTCCGATGTCGAGGATTCGCTGGGCTACTTCGCCACCCGCCGCGACAAGGCCGTGGTCTTCGCGCCCAGCGGCAAGGCGGCCATCACCTACCGCGTCGAACTCGGCGTGTGCCTGGCGTCGGGCGACCCCATCGGGCAGAAGGAAGCGTGGGGGCAGGCCATCGACGCCTGGCTGCGGCTGGCCGACCAATACGGTTGGGCCCCGGCCGTGATGGGGGCGAGCGAACTCGGTGCGACCGCCTACCGGCGCGCCGGACTCTCCGCGCTGCGCCTGGGTGACGAGGCCATTCTCGAGACCCGCACCTTCTCCCTGGCGGGCGCGGACATGAAGCAGGTCCGCCAGGCCGCCAACCGGCTCGGCAAGCAGGGCATCACCGTTCGTGTGCGCAGGCACAAGGAGATCTCCTTCGAGGAGATGCAGGACGTCATGCGCCGCGCCGCCGCCTGGCGCGACACCGAGACCGAACGCGGCTTCTCCATGGCCCTGGACCGGCTCGGCGATCCCCTCGACGGCGACTGCCTGCTGGTCGAGGCGGTCTCCCCCGGCGGGCACGTGCTCGGCATGCTGTCGCTGGTCCCGTGGGGCCGCACCGGCGTCTCCCTGGACCTCATGCGCCGCGACCGCACCGGCCCCAACGGGCTGATGGAACTCATGATCTCGCGCCTGGCGCTCACCTCCGAGCAGTACGGCATCACCCGGATCTCGTTGAACTTCGCGGTCTTCCGCGCGGTCTTCGAGGAGGGCGGCCGGATCGGCGCGGGCCCGGTGCTGCGGCTGTGGCGCGGCGTGCTGATGTTCTTCTCGCGCTGGTACCAGCTGGAGGCGCTCTACCGCTCCAATGTGAAATACCAGCCCGAATGGGTGCCGCGGTTCTCGCTGTTCGAGGAGCGCCGCCACCTGGTGCGGGTCGCCACCGCCAGCGCGCTCGCCGAAGGCTTCCTGCCCCGCTTCGGCCGCCAGCACGACGCCTCCACCCACACCGGCCTGCGGCCGTCCGTGCCGATCACCATGACCGGGCTGCACGCCGACGGCAGCACACCCGACCTGCCGCCCGAGGAACTCGCCGAGACCGGCCCCCGCCGCCCCGAACAGGTCCGGGTGCGCATGGACAAGCTGGAGAAGCTGGAGCGATCCGGCGTCGAGGCGTACCCGGTCGCCTACCCGCCCACCCACACCGTGGCCGCCGCGCGCCACTGCCCGCAGGGCACCACGGTGCGAGTCTGCGGGCGGCTCCTGCGGATTCGCGACTACGGCGGCGTCATCTTCGCGGTGTTGCGCGACTGGTCCGGCGACATCCAGCTGCTCATCGACCGCGGCCGGATGGGCGTGGAACGCAGCCCGGAGTTCACCGCCTACTTCGACCTCGGCGACCTCATCGAGGTGAGCGGGCAGCTGGGCCGCAGCCGCCGCGGCGAACTCTCACTGCTGGCCCAGGACTGGCGGATGATCGGCAAGTGCCTGCACCCGCTGCCGGACAAATGGAAGGGCCTGTCCGACCCGGAAGCCCGGGTGCGCCAACGCTATGTCGACATGGCCATCAACACCGACATCCGCGAGGTGATGACCAAGCGCAGCGCCGTGGTGCGCTCACTGCGGGACACGTTGCACGGCTGGGGATTCCTCGAGGTCGAGACCCCGGTGCTGCAGCAGGTGCACGGCGGCGCCAACGCCACCCCGTTCACCACCCACATCAATGCCTACGACCTCGACCTGTACCTGCGCATCGCCCCCGAGCTCTACCTCAAGAAACTGTGCGTGGGCGGCATGGAGAAGGTCTTCGAACTCGGCCGCGTCTTCCGCAACGAGGGCGTCGACTACAGCCACAACCCCGAGTTCACCATCCTGGAAGCCTATGAGGCGCACAGCGATTACGAACGCATGATGCACGCCTGCCGCCAGCTCATCCAGGAGGCGGCGCTGGCCGCCAACGGCCGGATGGTCGCACTGCGGCCCGGGCCCGACGGCGCGATGACCGAGGTCGACATCTCCGGCGACTGGCCGGTCAAGACCGTGCACGGGGCCGTCTCCGACGCCATCGGCGAGACCATCACTCCCGAGACCGACGCCGAACGTCTGCGGCTGCTCTGCGAGAAGGCGGGCGTCCCCTTCCAATTGGGCTGGGACGAAGGCCAACTCGTGCTCGAGATGTACGAACACCTGGTGGAGTCCGCCACCGGGGAACCCACCTTCTACATCGACTTCCCCACCTCCGTCTCCCCGCTCACCCGCGCGCACCGGCACATCCGGGGCGTCACCGAACGCTGGGATCTGGTGGCCTGGGGCGTCGAATTGGCCACCGCCTACAGCGAATTGACCGATCCGGTGGACCAGCGCCGCCGCCTCACCGAGCAGTCCATGCTGGCCGCCGGCGGCGACCCGGAGGCCATGGAACTCGACGAGGACTTCCTCCAGGCCCTCGAGCACGCCATGCCCCCCACCGGCGGCCTGGGCGTCGGCGTGGACCGCGTGGTCATGCTGCTGATCGGCCGCAGCATCCGCGAAACCCTCCCCTTCCCGCTCGTGAAACCCCGCAACGCGCCCGGTGATTCGCGTTAGGACCAGGGAAAACCCTGATTCCCCCGGCCGTCTCCCCGGTTAATCTGGGATTCGGCCCGGGGCGGGCCACCGCTCGACCGATCGGGGTTCGCATGCACTACGTAGATCTCATGACTCAGGCCACCCTGCTGGACCACCACGTGTGGACCCGCCCGGACACCTGGAACGCCGCACTCGAGAACACCGCCGCGCGGCGCAGCAGCGGTCGGCGCAGCATGGGCTTCTGGGGTTTCTCCGCGATCTGCTGCATCGGCATCATCGCGCTCGTGCTCGGCGGCATCTACCTGATGACCAACCGGCGCAAGAACCAGTAGCGCACCGGAACCGCGCCACCCGCCCGGCGAACTGAGGGCGGGGTACGGCAGAGTGGGGATGTGCAGTTGATCCTCGTCCGCCATGCCCAGCCGGAACGCCTGCTGGAATCCTCCGGCCCGGCCGACCCGGATCTCACCGCCGTCGGCGTCGAGCAGGCGGGCCGGGTACCGGCCGCGCTGGCCCCGCACCGGATCGCCCGCGTGGTGAGCAGTCCGCAGTTGCGGGCGCGCGAGACCGCCCGGCCCACCGCCGAGAAGCTCGGGCTGGACATCGAAATCCTGGACGGGCTCGCCGAATACGATCGCGACCTGCCGATGTACATCCCCATCGAGGACGCCCAGCAGGAATTCCGCGAGACCTACGAGCGCATCAAGGCCGGGTACCTGCCCGAGCAGATCGACGGCGACGCCTTCGTCCGCCGGGTGCTCGCGGCCGTCGACGGCATCGTGGCGGCCGCCGAACACACCGACACCGTGGTCGTTTTCGCGCACGGCGGCGTGATCAACGTGCTGTTGCAGCAGGTGCTGGGCCTGGCCCGCCCGCTCACCTTCCCCATCGACTACTGCTCGATCACCCGAATCCTGTACTCGCGCACCGGCGGCCGCACCGTGGCCACCGTCAACGAGAACGGGCACGTCTGGGACCTGCTGCCGCGCACCCGCCCGCGCCCCTGAGCGCGCCCGCGCTTCCGCAAATGAAGAAGGCCGCCCCCATTGCGGGAGCGGCCTTTTCGGTGTCCGGAAGCGCTACGCGTTGGTCGCGATCCAGTTGTGCATCCAGGTGATGGCGGTCTGGCCGCCGCCGACGCCGTAGCTGCCGTAGCTGGTGTGGGTGCCGCTGCGGTAGAACTGCTCGAGCTCGTGCGCGTACTCGCTGTCGGTGCCCTCGGCCAGCTGCGCCTGCAGGGTCGGCAGCCCGCCCTGGGCCATCAGGTCGTTGATGATCGACCCGAGCTGGAGCTGGGTCTGCCAGGGGTTGAAGTTGTTCGGGTTGCTCGCCTGCGCCAGGAAACCGGCGAATCGGGTGACGAAGTCGGTCTGCTCGGTGGAGCAGTACAGGTCGCCGATGGCGCACACGGTGCGCACCTTGTCGCTGACCCAGCCGAAGCCGCCGACGCGCGGGCCGCCCGCGCCCGCGCCCGGCGCGAGCGGGCCGACCTGGGCGTCGCCGGGCGAACGGCTCGGATCGGAGATGAGTGCCACGGCCGCAATGCGATCCGGCGGCACCACACCGTGGCCCGAACCGATCTCGGCGGCGAGATCGCCGGCCGCGTCCGCGCCCTGGCTGTAGCCGGTGATGGCGATCTTGGTTCCGGCGCACCGGGCACCCATGGCCTGGACCAGGCCGCGGGCATTGTCGACGGCTTCCTTCTTGGAGGCGGCGTAGACGTCGCCCTCCCACGGGAAGGCGGTGGCCGCGTAGGTCACGTAGTCGACCTCGCCGGGCAAGCCATTGGTTACCCCGGAAAGCATGCCGGGCTTGGGATCCTTGTCGTGACCGGTCTCCCAGGTGCCGGGGACGGCCACCGTGTAGAGACTCGGGCACCCCGCGCCGGGGTCGGCCGTAACGGGACCGCTGCCCAGGACGATTCCCGACATGAGCACGCTCGCTGCTGCCCCCGCAGCCGCGACAACATTCTTCAACCGCATACTGCTCCAGTTCACGCTTGTGCCGGGACTACTTGCCCGTCCCGATTCCCGATGATGGTGCGTTCGCCGGATGACACTCCGGTGCACTCCGGGTTAACCCAAGTAACCGCCCCGTATGAGTTGTCCGAAACAGACCGCTTGACGAGATCAGCGACACACCGCCGACAAGCATAAAGGGGGCTATTCAGCCGTGCCACGCGAGTTGGCGAAGTCGTCCGATTTCCGGTCGGAAGTCGGTCTTCGAGCCAACTTCTGGCACTCATCCCTGTAACGCCGCCTCGAGCATGGGCCAGGACCGGTGCAGCGCGTCCTGCCAGTACCGCCAGGAATGCGTTCCGGCGGGCCGGAATTCGACCTGGGCCGGGATGCCGAGCTGGCCCAGGCGATCGGCGAGCCGGTGCGTGCAGCCGTTGGTGACGGCCTCGATGGTGCCGCCCAGAATGAGCTGATCGGCCAGCGTGAAGGGTCGGCCGCCGACCGACGGCGAATCCAGGGTGTCGAGTTCGCCGGGCAGGCCGGTCGCGTTCGAGATGTAGAGCGCCTTGCCGCGCAGCCCCTCGGCATTGAGCACCGCGTCGTGCTCCTGCCAGGCCGGGTCGTCCGGTTCGCCCCACATATTGCGCATATCCGCGTCCCCGCGATCCAGCACGAGCTTGATGTACTGGCGGCTGTTCTGATCGGCGGTGGTGGCACAGCCGCTGTAGGAGGCGACGGCGCGGTACAGATCCGGCGCGTGGATCGCCAGATCCAAGGCGGCGCTCGCGGACATCGAGACGCCCGCAATGGCGTTCACACCCGAGGTGTGCAGTACCGAATCGATGATCGGGGGCAGTTCGGAAGTGAGAAAGGTCTGCCATTTGACGCGGCCGAGTTTCGGATCGTCGCGTTCCCAATCGGTGTAATACGAGAATTTACCGCCGACCGGCGATACCACATTCACGTTCTTGTCGGAGAAGAATTGCACGATATCGGTCTGCCGATACCAGGTGGCCGAATCCTCGCCGCCGCCCGCGCCATTGAGCAGATAGAGCGTGGGGCGCGGCGCGCTGTTGTCGAGCGGGGTGAGCACCTGCACGGTGATCTCCCGATCCATGGCCGCCGAATAGACCGTGATCTGTTCCTGCCGCTGCCCGGGCCGATCGAGCGAAACCAGGTGCGCCCCGGCGGAATCCGCCGTGGCCGTACCGATGGCACCGGGCGCCGCCGACCAGGCGGGCGCGAGCGCGAAGCCCGCGATCGCCGCGAGTGCCAGTAATTTCCGCGGTGTGCGCATCGGTACGGAGGTTCCTATCGATCGAATCGGCCCGGTGCTGAATCAGCTGCCGATGTACTTGCGGATCGCGTCCGACAGGATCGTGCTCAGCGAACCGGTCGAGCTCAGCTGGCCGTCGGCGGAACCGAGCCCGTTGTTGCCGAGGCTGCCCAGCAGGTCCTCACCGGCGGTGTTGGCACGCGCGGTGAAACACGCTGTCAGGTTGGGCATCTCGTTGCTGACGCCGACCGTGCCCGCGACCCCGACGCCACCGCTGGTGACGTGCTGACCGGCCGAGAGGTTGGTCGGGACCGGGTAGGTGATGGTGTAGGTCAGCGGGTTGCCGGAGTTCACGAACCAGCCCGGGTTGGTGACCTTCCAGCCGCCGGCGTTGGGCTCGGGGGTGACGTCCTCGGTGCGCTGGCCGCCCACCACGTGGAAGGCGGTGACGGTGGCCTTGGTGGGCGCGGCGAATCCGCTCGGCGGGAAGTCGGTGATGGTGTTGACGTACGGGTTGCCGATGCCGGTGGTGCCGATGACGATCTTGTAGGTCACGGTGGTGCCGACGCCGATCGAGTCCAGATTGGCGGACTTGTCGTAGGTCATGGTGATGCCCAGCGTGCTGACGTCCTTCTTCTCGGCATGCGAGCTGATGGCGCAGGTCGTATCCGCTGACGCGATTCCGGTCTCCAGCGTGGTGACGCTCAGGCCCGCGGAAACCATTGCGGCGGCACTGATGATCGCGGCCGCGCGGCGGTTACGGAACATATTCTTCCTCCAAGTGTCCCGGCGATATGCCGAGACCGATCCAGACTTACCGAGCGCTGCGGACGACTCGGAGGTGGTTTCCACACGAGGATCAAGTAAACAGGTATAACTGGTCCCTTGTCCAGCATTCTCCGATACCTTCGTCACAGCAACTGACTAGAGAACATTTCAGAAAATTCGGATCGGCACAACCCCCGAGAATCCCAATGACGCAAACTGTCTCGCGCTGGCGGCGTGCCCTCACCGGCGCCGCCGTCACGGCCATCACCGCACTGGCAGCCACCCCGGCCGCCCAGGCCGCACCGGCCCCGGAATCCCCCGCACCCCAGGTCGCCCACCCGCTGCACGCCCGCGCGGGCGCGGACGCCCGCATCGTCGACGACCAGGACCGCACCGTGATCCTGCACGGCGCCAATGTGAACGGGCTCGGCGAGTACTACCGGGAATGGCCCGACCTGCCGTCCACCGAAACCCTCACCGAGGACGACTTCGCCCGCCTGTCCGCCCTCGGCGCGAACGTCGTGCGCCTGATCATCAGCTGGTCCGCGCTGGAACCGACCCGCGGCGTCATCGACCAGGGCTACCTCGACCGCGTCGAACGCGCGGTCGGCTGGGCGCGAGCGCACGACATCTACGTGCTGCTCGACATGCACCAGGACGCCTGGGGTCCCGCGGTGAACACGCCCGACGGCGTCTACTGCCCGCCCTTCACCCAGCCCTCCGTCGGCTGGGACGGCGCACCCGCCTGGGCCACCGCATTCGTCGGCACCAGCGCCACCTGCCGCATCGGCATGCGCGAACTCTCGGTGGCGGTGCAGACCTCGTTCCAGAACTTCTACCTCGACGTCAATGGCGTCCAGTCTGAACTGGTGCAAACCTGGGCGGCCGTGGCGGCCCGCTTCGCCGCCGACCCGACGGTGGTCGGTTACGACCTGCTCAACGAGCCCAATCCCGGCCTGCTGGTCGGCGTCGACGACTACGCCCTGCTCGGCGGCTACTACCAGCGCGCCATCGCGGCCATCCGCGCGGCGGAAAACCGCGCGCCGCAGGGCTTTCGGCACATCGTCTTCTTCGAGCCCTCGGTGATCACCGGCCCGCTGCCGGTGCCCGGCCCGCTGCCGATCTTCACCGGCGGCAGCGGATCCGCGGGCAGCAGTTCGGGTTCCGGCACCGGTTCGAGTTCCGGCAGCGGTTCCGGTTCCGGCACGGGCTCGACCGGTGACGAGAACATGGTCTACGCGCCACACGAATACAACGAATCCATCAGCATCCTGCCCGGCTCCCTGGCCGACGGATTCGGCGCCACCGCCACCGCCGCCCGCGACTACGGCACCACCTTCTTCAACGGTGAATGGGGATTCTGGGACCAGGATCCGGCCGTGGCCGCCGACAAGGCCCGCCGCTACGCCCGATTGGAAGACGACTACCTGGTGGGCGGCACCTACTGGCAATGGCGGCAGGCCTGCGGTGACCCGCACGCCATCCAGACCCGCCACACCCGCCCGAACTGCTCCGGACCGCAGAACGACCTGGCGGACAATGCGATCGTGCAGCCGACGCTCTCCCGCGCCTACCCGCGCGCCGTGCCCGGCCGGCTGACCGCCATCCACTCCGATATCCCGTCCGGCACGCTGACGGTGACCGGCCGCGCCGACCGCGCCGGGCAGACGGCCGACCTGTGGGTGCCCGAACGGTGCGCGAATCCCCGTGTCACCGGCTCGAATACCGCCGGCGCCGGGGTGCTCGCGGTCGGCGGCGGCCACCGGGTCACCGCCACGATCACCGCGGCCGGGGACTACTCCGTCCAGATCACCTGCGGCTGAACTGCTTATACGAACAAAGGGCGCTCCCGGACCGAAGTCCGGGAGCGCCCTTCAGGTTTCGGCTCAGCGCCGAACGATCATGCTCAGCGCTGGGCGACCATGGTCGGGGTGATCGGCGACGGCAGCGCGGTCTCACCCTCCAGGTACTTGTCCACCGCGGCGGCCGCGGCGCGACCCTCGGCGATGGCCCACACGATCAGCGACTGACCGCGGCCCATGTCACCGGCGACGAAGACGCCGGGAACCGTGGTGGCCCAGTCCTTGTCGCGCATGACATTGCCGCGCTGGTCGTAGCCCACGCCCAGGCCCTCGAGCAGACCGTTCTTCTGCGGTCCGACAAAGCCCATGGCCAGCAGCACCAGATCGGCCTCGAGGGTGAAGTCGGTGCCCTCGACCTTCTCGAAGCGGCCGTTGACCATCTTCACCTCGTGCGCCTGCAGCCCGGTGACCTTGCCGTCGGCACCGATGAAACGCTCGGTGTTGACGGAGAACACGCGCTCGCCGCCCTCCTCGTGAGCCGAGGAGACGCGGTACATCAGCGGGTAGGTCGGCCACGGGGTCGAGGCGGCGCGCTCTTCCGGCGGACGCGGCATGATCTCGAACTGGTGGATCGACTCCGCGCCCTGACGGTGCGAGGTGCCCAGGCAGTCCGCACCGGTGTCACCGCCACCGATGATGACGACCTTCTTGCCGCGCGCGTTGATGCGCGGCAGGCCGTTCTCGTCGGTGATCTGGTCGCCCAGCTGCACCCGGTTGGCCAGCGGCAAGAACTCCATGGCCTGGTGGATGCCGTCCAGGTCGCGACCCGGGATCGGCAGGTCACGCGCGATGGTCGCGCCACCGGCCAGGACGACCGCGTCGAACTGCTCGCGCAGCTGCTCGGCGGTGATGTCCACGCCCACGTTCACACCGGCCTTGAAGATGGTGCCCTCGGCCTCCATCTGCGCGAGACGGCGGTCGATGAAGCGCTTCTCCATCTTGAATTCCGGGATGCCGTAGCGCATCAGGCCACCGATGCGGTCGTCACGCTCGAACACCGTCACGGTGTGGCCCGCGCGGGTCAGCTGCTGCGCGGCGGCCAGACCGGCCGGGCCGGAACCGACCACGGCAATGCGCTTGCCGGTCAGGCGGGTCGGGTAGACCGGGGTCACCCAGCCCTCGTCGAAACCGTTCTCGATGATCTCGACCTCGACCTGCTTGATGGTCACCGGATCCTGGTTGATGCCCAGGACGCAGGACGCCTCGCACGGAGCCGGGCACAGGCGGCCGGTGAACTCCGGGAAGTTGTTGGTCGCGTGCAGGCGGTCGAAGCCTTCCTTCCACGCGCCCTTGTACACCAGGTCGTTCCACTCGGGAATCAGGTTCCCGAGCGGGCAGCCGTTGTGGCAGAACGGAATACCACAGTCCATGCAGCGGCTGGCCTGGCGCTGGAGGGTCTCGTGGGAGAACTTCTCCTCGTAGACCTCTTTCCAGTCGAGCAGGCGAAGCGGAACCGGACGGCGCTTCGGCAGTTCCCGGCTGGTGTGCTTCAGGAAGCCTTGTGCGTCACCCATTTACGAACTCCTGACTACAGCGCTGCGCGCGCGGAAAAACAGAGGTGCAGCGTCGCACCGAGTAGGTGAGGTCAGCCACGAGCCGCCTCCATGATGGCTTCGTCCACGTTCCGGCCGGCCTTCTCGGCCTCGGAGATGGCGAGCAGGACCTTCTTGTAGTCGCGCGGCATGACCTTCACGAACTTGGTCACCTGCTGCGCCCAGTCGCCCAGGATGCGTTCCGCGACGGCCGAACCGGTCTCGGCGCGGTGCTCGGAGACAATGTCCTTCAGCGTCTGCGCGTCCTCGGCCGAGAGCTGCTCGAGGTCGACCAGCTCGGTGTTGAGGTTGGCCTCGAAGGTGCCGTTCGGGTTGTACACGTAGGCGATACCGCCCGACATGCCCGCGCCGAAGTTGCGTCCGGTCTCACCGAGGATGACCACGCGGCCACCGGTCATGTACTCGCAGGCGTGGTCTCCCACACCCTCGACCACCGCGGTGGCGCCCGAGTTGCGGACACCGAAGCGCTCGCCCGCGACACCGCGGATGAAGGCCTGGCCCGAGGTCGCGCCGAACAGGATCACGTTGCCCGCGATGATGTTCTGCTCCGCCACGTACTCGGCGGGCGCGTCGGCCGACGGGCGCACGATGATGCGACCGCCCGAAAGGCCCTTGCCCACATAGTCGTTGGCGTCGCCGGAGACCCGCAGGGTGATACCGGCCGGGACGAACGCACCGAACGAGTTACCGGCGGAACCGGTGAACGTGATGTCGATGGTGTTGTCCGGCAGGCCGACTCCGCCGTAGAGCTTGGTGACCTCGTGGCCGAGCATGGTGCCGACCGTGCGGTTCACGTTGGTGATCTTGGTTTCGATCTGGACCGGCTTGCCCCGCTCGAGCGCGTCCGCGGCCTCGGCGATGAGCTGGTTGTCCAGCGCCTTGTCCAGACCGTGGTCCTGGCCCTTGGTGTTGCGGCGGTCCTGGAACATGAACGCCGTCTCGACATTGTCGAGAATGGGCGACAGATCCAGCTTGGCGGCCTTCCAGTGCGACGTGGCGGCGGTGGTGTCGAGCAGGTCGACCCGGCCGATCGCCTCGTCGAGAGTCCGCAGACCCAGCGACGCCAGCAGCTCGCGGACTTCCTCGGCGATGTAGAGCATGAAGTTCTCGACGAACTCCGGCTTGCCGGTGAAACGCTCACGCAGCACAGGGTTCTGGGTGGCGACGCCGACCGGGCAGGTGTCGAGGTGGCACACGCGCATCATGATGCAGCCCGAGACCACCAGCGGAGCGGTCGCGAAACCGTACTCCTCGGCGCCCAGCAGCGCGGCGATCATGACGTCGCGGCCGGTCTTCATCTGACCGTCCACCTGCACCACGATGCGGTCGCGCAGGCCGTTGAGCAGCAGGGTCTGCTGGGTCTCGGCCAGGCCGAGCTCCCAGGGGCCGCCCGCGTGCTTGAGCGAGGTCAGCGGCGAGGCGCCGGTGCCACCGTCGTGGCCCGAGATCAGCACCACGTCGGCGTGCGCCTTGGAGACACCCGCGGCGACGGTGCCGACGCCCGGCTCCGCGACAAGTTTCACGTGAATCCGCGCCTGCGGGTTCGCGTTCTTCAGGTCGTGGATCAGCTGCGCCAGATCCTCGATCGAGTAGATGTCGTGGTGCGGCGGCGGCGAGATCAGGCCGACGCCCGGCGTCGAGTGCCGGACCTCGGCGACCCACGGGTACACCTTGTGGGCCGGAAGCTGGCCGCCCTCACCGGGCTTCGCGCCCTGCGCCATCTTGATCTGGATGTCGGTGCAGTTGGTCAGGTAGTGCGCGGTCACGCCGAAGCGACCCGAGGCCACCTGCTTGATCGCGGACCGACGCCAGTCGCCGTTCTCCTCCGGCTCGAAGCGAGCCGGGTGCTCGCCGCCCTCACCCGAGTTCGAGCGAGCGCCCAGGCGGTTCATGGCGATGGCCAGGGTCTCGTGCGCCTCGGCCGAGATGGAGCCGTAGCTCATCGCGCCGGTCGAGAAGCGCTTCACGATCTCCGCCGCCGACTCGACCTCGTCGATCGAAATCGGGTTGCGGCCTTCGCTCTTGAACTTGAACAGGCCACGCAGCGAGGCGAGGCGCTCGGACTGGTCGTCGACCAGCTTGGTGTACTCCTTGAAGACCTTGTACTGGCCCGAGCGGGTGGCGTGCTGCAGCTTGAATACCGTGTCCGGGTTGAACAGGTGGTACTCGCCCTCACGCCGCCACTGGTACTCGCCGCCGACCTTGAGCTCGCGGTGCGCGCGCTCATTGCGGTTCTCCAGGAACGCGATCCGGTGCCGCTGCGCGACCTCGTCCGCGATGTCGTCCAGGCCGATGCCGTTCAGCGGCGAGCGCAGCCCGGTGAAGTACTCGTCGACGAGCTCCTGCGCCAGGCCGACGACCTGGAACAGCTGCGCGCCACGGTAGGAGGCGATGGTGGAGATGCCCATCTTGGACATCACCTTCAAAACGCCCTTACCGGCGGCCTTGTTGTAGTTGTAGACGGCCTTCTTGAAGTCGGCGGCGTGATCGCCGGTGCTGCCCGGCATCTTCAGCGCGCCGCGCTCGAGCATGTCCTCGAGCGACTCGAAGGCCATGTACGGGTTGATGGCCGCCGCGCCGAAGCCGACCAGCATGGCCATGTGGTGCACCTCGCGGGCGTCACCGGCCTCGATGACCAGGCCGACCTTGGTGCGGGTGCGCTCCCGGACCAGGTGGTGGTGCACCGCGGCGGTCAACAGCAGCGACGGGATCGGGGCCAGCTTCTCGTTGGACTCGCGGTCGGACAGCACGATGATGCGCGCACCGCCGTCGATGGCCGCCGAGACCTGACGCTGCACGGCCTCGATCGCCTTGCGAAGTCCCTTGCCGCCCTTCTGGACCGGGTACAGGCCGTGGACCACGACCGAACGCAGGTTCGGGTGCGAGCCGTCGTCATTGATGTGGACCAGCTTGGACAGCTCGTCGTTGTCCAGGATCGGCTGGGTCAGGGTGATCTGCCGGCAGGACTCCGCGCCCGGGTTCAGCAGGTCGGCCTCGGGGCCGACCATGCTGCGCAGGGAGGTGACCACCTCTTCGCGGATGGCGTCCAGCGGCGGGTTGGTGACCTGCGCGAACAGCTGCGAGAAGTAGTCGAACAGCAGCCGCGGACGGGCCGACAGCACCGCGATCGGGGTGTCGGTGCCCATCGAGCCGAGCGCCTCGCCACCGGTCTGCGCCATCGGCGAGACCAGCAGGTTCAGTTCCTCGGTGGTGTATCCGAAGATCTGCTGGCGGATCAGCACGCGGTCGTGCGACATGTGCACGTGCGGGCGGTCGGGCAGGTCGCTCAGCTTGGTCGGGCCCTCGTCCAGCCACTGCTGGTACGGGAACTCGGCGGCCAGCGAGGACTTGACCTCGTCGTCGGAGATGATGCGGCCCTGCGAGGTGTCGACCAGGAACATGTGGCCGGGCTGCAGGCGCTTCTTGTAGACGACCTTGGCCGGGTCGATGTCGAGCACGCCGACCTCGGAGGCCAGCACCACCAGACCGTCGTCGGTGACCCAGATGCGGCCGGGGCGCAGACCGTTTCGGTCCAGCACCGCGCCGACGACGGTGCCGTCGGTGAAGCACACCGAGGCCGGGCCGTCCCAGGGCTCCATGAGGAAGGAGTGGTAGCGGTAGAACGCGCGCTGCTCCGGGGTCATGGACTCGTGGCGCTCCCACGCCTCCGGAATCATCATGAGCACGGCGTGCGGCAGGCTGCGGCCGCCCAGGTGCAGCAGCTCGAGCACCTCGTCGAAGCGCGCGGTGTCCGACGCGCCCGGGGTACAGACCGGGAAGATCTTCTCCAGGCGGTTGTTGCCCTCGTGGTCGGTGCCGAACACATTGGAGTTCAGCAGCGCCTCGCGCGCCCGCATCCAGTTCTCGTTGCCGGAGACGGTGTTGATCTCACCGTTGTGGGCGACGCGCCGGAAGGGGTGCGCCAGCGGCCACGACGGGAAGGTGTTGGTGGAGAAGCGCGAGTGCACGATGCCCAGCGCGGACTCGACCCGGTCGTCCTGCAGGTCCAGGTAGAACGCCCGCAGCTGCGGGGTGGTGAACATGCCTTTGTAGACGAAGGTCTCGCCGGACAGCGACGGGAAGTAGACCGACTCCTTGCCGGTCGCGCCCTCGCCCGCGCCCGCCTTGCCGAGCTCGTGCTCGATGCGCTTGCGGATGACGTAGGCGCGGCGCTCCAGGTCCATGCCGGAGAGCTGCTCGGCACTGCCCTTGGGCGAGGCGATGAAGATCTGACGGAAGGTCGGCATGGCGTCGCGCGACAGCGCGCCCAGCGAGGACTCGTCGATCGGGACCTCGCGCCAGCCGAGGACCTCGAGGCCCTCCTCGCGCACGATCTTCTCGACGCCGTACCCGGCCCGGGCGGCCTCGCGGCGGGCCTGCGGGAGGAACGCGATACCCGTGGCGTACGAACCTTCGGCGGGGAGCTCGAAGTCGACGATCGCACGGAAGAACTTGTCCGGGAGCTGGATCAGGATGCCCGCGCCGTCACCCGAGTTGGGTTCGGCGCCGGCGGCACCACGGTGCTCCAGGTTCAGCAATGCCGTAATAGCCTTGTCGACGATGTCGCGGCTGCGGCGGCCGTGCATGTCGACGACGAATGCGACGCCACACGCGTCGTGCTCGTTCGCCGGGTCATAGAGCCCGATGGGGCCGTGCCCGTAACCGGCACCGCCGGTGGGGGACCCGTGGCCAGGAAGTTGCGTCATGCCTCTGCCTTCACAAAAACAGGCCTTCGAAGAAAAGGGCCTTCGTCGAACGCCTCCGGTAGGGACTGCGCCCGGACGTTTCGGAGACCAGCGGCGCTGATGGTCACTCCGTGCAGTCAACTTTGCAGTTGTCGACCCGCTTGGATTACCTAGTCGGGTGCTCGGTGGTAACGGAACCCTTACGCGTTCGCTACACACCGCGCCGTTCTCGCCCGCTAGGCTGAGCACCGATCGGGCCTCTGACCGTATGGGGAGTTGTGCCGAATTTGTGTAGTTCGGCGTAAGAGCAAACGATAAGTCAGGACTGGAGCCCAACCAACTTAGGTTGTACTAATTCCAGCTTCTAGCTGGGCTTCTACATCGGTCCTCCAACACACGCGCGTTCTCCAGTGTAAAGCAGGGGTGCACGTGCGTTTCAGTTGAGTTCACCACTTCATCGCACGCGCGCGAGAGCGCGGAGCGGGCCGTCCGGCGCAGCTCCAGACCGCCTCTCACCTGCAATGAATCAGGTTTCCCCACAGAGGGATCCGGCAAACCGGGCGTTAGGCGGCTAACTTTCCGGACAAGTTCCGTCGTCGTGACGGCCTCCCGAACGACATGGCCAGGCAACCTGCCGACCGTACGGAATTTTTCCTGAATGTAGGGTTCAGCACACGTTCAGCAAACCGGAAATCCGTCTACCGTCGCCGATTTCGGCCATATCCGAGCCGGTCGGGGCGTGATCAACGCCACGTCACACGCCCGAAACACGCCACTGTGAGCCTGGCCACATCGCAGCCGCCACGGTCGGTGGAACGGCTCTGGGCCTGTCACGCTGAGACAACGAATCAGCGACGGTTCGGTTCGACAGCACTGCGAGACGCAGCATCACACTGCGCGAAGCAGAATCACTTGGGACTTAGAGGGATGTGAGCTCCCATGACTGAGAGAGTCGCCGGACTCGGTGCGCTGTTGGTCTGGCTGGGCGGGGCACAGCCGCGGCTCACCGAACCGGACGAACGCGGGGGTTATACGGTCACCGGCGCGGTGATCGCGCTGTTCGCGGGCACCTCGGGGGTGGTGACCGCGGTCGCCACCGGTGCCGCCCGATGGCCGATCCTCGCCATCGTGGCGGTGACGCTCATCGCAACCCTGTTGGTAGGGGCTGCTTCCCGGGCGTTGGCCACCGCGGCCACACCCGACCGGCGGGAAAATCGCCGTGCGGTAGCCGAATTCGCCGGGCGGATCGCCGTGGCCGTGGTCGCGGGCGTGGTGATCGCCGAATTGGCCTGCACCGTCCTGTTCTCCGGCACCGTGCACCGCCTGCTCGACGAAACCGCGCAGCGCGCCGTGGAATCCGCGCCCGCCGTGGTCACCGCCCGCACCGACTTCGATCGGGCCGCGGCCGATCGGGCCGCGCTGGATCAGCAGATCACCAAGGCGCAGAACGATGTCACCACCGCGCTGAAAATCGCGCGCTGCGAATACAACCCGGACCAGGACTGCGCGGGGGTCCCCAGAACCGGCGTGCCCGGCCGCGGACCCGAGGAACGCACCGCCAACCAGATGCTCGACGACGCGCGCACCCAGCTCGCGACGGCACAGGGCAAGGTGAACGGGCTCGACGCCAAGGTCGCCGAGCAGGACAGGGCCCTCGCCGCCGCCCGCAAGGACGCCTACACCGACGGCGACCGCGGGCTCGGGGCGCGCTGGGTCGTCATGAACGACTACACCACAGGACATTTCGGACCGCTGGTGCTGCGGCTGTCGGTCGCGCTCCTTATGGTCGTACTGGCTCTGCTGCCGCTACTGCTGCGCCGGTGGCGCGGCGAGACGGCCTTCGACCGCAATGTCGCGGTCCGCACCGAAACCGATCGCATCGAACAAGCCGCCACCACCGCCATCGCCGTCAAACAGGCCGAGGTGCGGGTGGAGACCGAAAAGCTGCGCGCCGAACAACAACTCACCGCCGCGCGGCTGGCCGCGCACGCCGACACCGCCATCGACCGGGAACGGCAGCGCACCCGCATCATCGCCGCCATCGGCAATTTCGAGATCGGCATCACCGAGCCCGCACAGCGGGCGGTGGCCGAATTCGAGAACGCCTCGAGACATGAACTTCCGGAGGGGATAGTGACCCAGTCGCCCAACCTGCCCGCTCAGCTCACCTCCGGGGCCCTGGCCCCGCTCCCGCCCGCCGGCGCACTCGCGCCCCTCACCCCGGCCGCTCCCCCGGTCGCCGCGCCCGCGCCCGCGAACAAGGGTGGCGGACTGGAACTTCCGATCATCGGCACGGTGCCCTTCACCGATACCGCGGCCCGCTGGATCCGGCCGCTGGTGCCGTCCTTCGTGGCCAGTGCCATCGACACCGCCACCCATCCGCTGCGCACCGTGCGGCAGGCCTTCGAGGAGGCCGAGGAGATCACCTTCACGCTGCGCCGGACGCGCAAGGTGACGGTGGACTCGCAGGATTCGGCGCAGCCGCAACAGCAGATGTACGCCCAGCCGCAGTACGGCTATCAGCTGCCGCCGGGTGCGCCGCAGCAGGTGCACGCGCAGCGGGTCGCCTCGACCGTGGTGGATCAGCCCTACGCCCAGTACCCGTCGTACTCCGCTCTCCCCCACGGCCAGGTGGTCGAGCCGGGTTACCCGCTCCCGGCCGCCCCTCAGCATGACGCGCTCGACGCGCGTCGCAATCCCGAACTGGATTACCGCAACCCGCGCGAACTGCCTCCCGGCCGCGGCCAGGAGTAGCCCGGCGAAACGAGCTGTGGCCCGGGATGTTTCACGTTGAACACGGAAACTTCCGGGCCACAGCCTTTTCCGGCTACGCCGCCGCGCGCTGCTTGCTCGCCGCGCGGTAGGCGACGAAGGCGGTCAGCAGCAGGATGGCCGCCGTGGCGGTGGCCGCCAGGTGGATGCCGCTGACGAAGGCGGTGTGCGCCGAGTTCAGCAGCTCCCCCGCCGCGGGTTGCGGTAGGGCACGGGCGGTTTCGATCGCGCCGCCCAGCGATTCGCGGGCCGCGTCGGACTGTGCGGTCGGGACGTGCGAGAGGTCCAAGCCGGTCCGGAAGGCGGCCATGACGGCACTGCCCAGCACCGCGACACCCAGCGCGATGCCCATCTCCATGGCCGTCTCCGAAATGGCGGCGGCATTGCCCGCGCGGGCCTCCGGCGCGGTGCTCACGATCAGGTCGGACGACACCGTCAGCGCCACGCCCTCTCCCAGGCCGATGAGCAGGAAGCCGACGATGAACGGGGTCACCGAGCCCGACGGATCGGTGGGCAACAGCCAGTAGAGCGTCGCGCCGATCGCGACCGTCACCAGCGAGCCCGCCAGCACCGTTGCCGGACGCCACCATCGGACCAGCCACGCCGCGGCCAGCGCGCCCACCATGGAGCCGATGGTGCCCGGGATGAGCAGCAGACCGGCCTCGAGCGGCGACTTGCCCAGCACCAGCTGCAGGTACTGCGAGCCGAAGAACAGCACACCGGCCAGCGCGAACACCGACAGCAGATTGGTGAACACCGCGGCCCGGAAGGCGGGCAGCCGGAACAGATCCAGATCGATCAGCGGCGTCGCGAGTCCGCGCTGACGGCGCACGAACACCAGACCCGACACCATGCCGACGCCTGCGGCGATGAGCAGGTTCAGGCTCGGACCATGGGCGGAGAACTCCTTGACCGCGTACACGATCGGGATCAGGGCCAGCATCGACAGCCCCGCGCTGATCAAGTCGAAGCGACCCGGGTTCGGGTCCCGCGACTCCGGCACCAGGAACGGGGCCAACAGCACCAGCAGCGCCATGACCGGCAGGTTCACCAAGAAGACCGACCCCCACCAGAAATGCTCGAGCATCCAGCCGCCCAGCAGCGGGCCGAAGGCCGCACCGGAGGCGGCCATCGCGCCCCAGACGGAGATGGCGAGGGTGCGCTGGCGGGCGTCGGCGAACATGGTGCGGATCAGGCCCAGGGTGGCGGGCATGAGCGTCGCACCGGCGACACCCTGCAGTACGCGTGCGGCGATGAGCATTTCGGGGTTGACCGCCCAGGCCGCGAGCGCCGAGGCCGCCGCGAATCCGGCCGCACCGATCAACAACAGCCGACGCCGTCCGATCCGATCGCCGAGGGTGCCCATGGTGACCAGCAGGCCCGCCAGCACGAACGAATAGACGTCGATGATCCACAGCAGCTGCGGCGTGGTCGGGGCCAGGTCGGCCGTGATGGAGGGAACCGCCAGATCGAGCACGGTGGCGTCGATGGAGATCAGCAGCAGGGCCAGCGCGAGCACGCCGAGCCCGGCCCAGTCGCGCAGCCCGGCGCGGGGTGGGCCCGCGATCGCGGCGGGGGTGGTTCCGGTGTGGGTGGTCATCAGCTTTCTCGTCTCAACATTGAACCGTCTGGACGGTACAGTACCAGATAAACCGTCCAGACGGTACAGTAAAGGGCTGTGACCACACGAAACCCCGCCGGAACCCGCGACCGGATCCTCGACGCGCTCGAGACCCTGCTGCTCGACAAGGGCCTGTCCCAGGTGACGCTGGAGAACGTGGCCGCCGCGGCGGGCGTCTCCAAGGGCGGCCTGCTCTACCACTTCAAGAGCAAGGACGCGTTGCTCGCCGGACTGCTCCGCCGGGTCGGCGAACGGGCCGACGAGCAGGTGAGAACCGCGGTGGAGCAGGGTCGTTCGGTGGCGGAGTGGTATCTGCAGACCCCGCACCCGGAGGACGAAACCGACGCGGTCGAACTGGCCCTCTACCGGTCCATGCTCGCCGCCATGCGCACCATCGACGCGCCGCCGGACACCACGCAGGCCGAGACCGACCGGGCGCTCACCGAGGTGTTGCAGTCCTGGAAGACCGCCCTGGACAACGAGATCGACGATCCGGTCCGAGCCGAGATCGTGCGGCTGGTCGGGGACGGCGTCTACCTGCGCGCACTGCTGGGCGCGCCGCCCGTGGAACCCGAGCTCTACCGGCGGGTGGTGGCCCGGCTGCTCGAGACCGACACACCCCGCGACTGACTCCCGCCGCCCCGGGGTGCGAAGTTTGCCCGGACCGCGTGCATCGGGCGACCGAACGCACTGGTCCGGATAGACTCGGGCGCGTGTTGCCGACCGCCGCCGACTCCGTCGGTTCGCCGACCGGCTCGGTGGGGGAACCGACTTCTGCCGACCCGGTGGTCGTTCCGATCCGCCCGATGCAGTTCCGCGAACTGCTGGACCTGCCGTGCGCGCTGATCCAGGCGCGGATCAAGACGCTGGCCGCCCTGCTCGGCGTGGCCGTCGCGGTGGCTTCGGCACTCGCCGTCGCGGGCGCGGTGCTGGCGGCCCTGGCCTCCCATGACTCCGACAGCGGAACCTTCTGGGGCGCACTGCTGGTGACCCTGGTATGCGCCTGGGCGGTGCGGTTGTTCGTGCGCGGGGTGACCGTGCCGATCGGCCTGTCCGTCGTGCACCGACAGCGCCTGGACTGGCGGGGCGCGCTGCGTCGCATGACCTCGGTGGCCGGGCCGCTGCTGGCGTACCAGGTGATGTACACGCTCATCGGTGTCGGCGTGCTGACCCTGGGCGCTCCACTGATGGTCACCGTCCCGTTCGCGGTGATCTGGCTGGCCTGGCTGCGCGGGCGGCGCGCCACGCTGCTGCCCGTCGTCTTCGACGCCGACGCCCGTTACGGCGATGCGGCGCGGCGCGCGAAAGTGCTTGCGAGCGGGACGGAATGGCAGCTGGTCGGGCTGTGGCTGTACCTGCGCGGATTGCTGCTTGTCCTGCTGGTGCCGGTGCTGGCGCTGCCGCAGTTCATCGCCGATTTCTCGGGCACCCACCGGTGGACGGTGACGGTGCTGGTCATCACCGCCGCGCTGCTCATGGTGGCGCTGGGCGAGCTGGTGGAATCGGCCACCCAGGTCGTCACCTATGTGGACCGGCGCTGCCGCCGCGAGGCCTGGGACATTCCGGTGCCGACCGGAGGTTGCCGATGACCGAGACCGATCACATCCCGGGCCCGAATTCCGCCGGGGCGGTTCCGCCCGAACCCGCTCTGGGTCCGGCGGCCGCGCATCTGGCCGCGGCCGAGGACGCCGCCCGGCGCGGGGATTTCGGTGCGGCGCTGCGCGAACGGTATCGCGCGGTCACCCGCGGGCTGGAGCAGCGCGGCTACCTGGAGGAGGAGCGGGCGCGGACCGCACGCGAGACCGCCCGGGCCGCCACCGAGGCGGTGCCCGACGCGGTCGAACTCCCGTCGGCCGCACACAGTTTCGACGAGGTCGTCTACGGCGGGCGCTACGGCACCGAGGCGGAGTACCGGCACCTCGAGCAGGCCGACCGTTTCTCGATCGCGCCGCCGCCCAAGGCCGGGCCGGTCGAGATCACCGAGAAGCGAAAGGCGCGCAAGGCCAAGGCGGCCAAGGACAAGAGCCGGGACCGCGCGGAACTGCCGGAGTGGCTGCGGGATTGGCGATTGTGGGCCGCGGTCGCCGCCATCGTGGTGGTCGGGGTGCTGGTGTTCGCGCTGACCCAGCTCGGGCCCGCGCCCTCGGTGCCGAATCCGCCCTCCGATATCCCGTCGCCGCCGTCGAATCCGCCGAGCAATCCGCCGGAGCGGCCGGATGTGCCGCCGCCCAACTTCGGCGCGGGTAGCGACTCCATCTTCCAGCAGTTGCCGAACTGGCTGGCCTTCGGCGGTTTTCAGTTCCTCATCGCCTGGGTCGCGGTGCTGTGGTGGCGGGGCCGCCGGCGGGGCGCGATCGTGCGCGAGCCGCTGCCGGTGGAGGCCCCCGCCAATGAGCTGCTGGCCGGACAGGCCGGGCTGTACCGCAAATCCCGCGACCACGAACACGTCGCGGAGAAACTGCGTTCGGCGGCGCTGCGGCGGCTGCGGCCGGGGCTCGGCGTCACCGCCGAGACCCCGGCGGAACTGGTGGTCGCGGCCGTGAGTGCCCGCACCGGCACGGACCCGGCGGTCATCCGCGCCACCCTGTACGACCCGGTCGCCGATCGGGACACGCTGGAACTCGTGGCCGCACAACTCGAATGGATCGAAGCGGAGGTCTTGTGACCGAACTGTCCCAGAACACCGATCTCACCAAGCGCCCCGTGGACTCCGATTCCACGGTCAAGGTGCAGGACGCCGCCGTGGCGACCGCGCAGGACGCGCAGCGGGCGCTGCTCGCCCTGCGCGCCGAGATCGGCAAGGCGGTCGTCGGCAACGACCATGCCGTCATGTTCCTGGTCCTGGCCCTGCTCTGCCGCGGCCACGTGCTGCTGGAAGGTGTTCCGGGCGTGGCCAAGACGCTGCTGGTGCGCGCCCTGGCCACCGCGCTGGATCTGGAGCACGCCCGCATCCAGTTCACCCCGGACCTGATGCCGGGCGACGTCACCGGCTCGCAGATCTACGACCCGCACTCGGCCGAGTTCACCTTCCGGCGCGGCCCGGTCTTCACCAATCTGCTGCTGGCCGACGAGATCAACCGCACCCCGCCCAAGACGCAGTCGGCACTGCTGGAATCCATGGAGGAGCGCCAGGTTGCGGTGGACGGCGTGCCGCAGCCGCTGCCGGACCCGTTCGTGGTGGTCGCCACCCAGAACCCGATCGAGCAGGAGGGCACCTATCCGCTGCCGGAGGCGCAGCTGGACCGGTTCCTTTTCAAGGTGGATGTCCAATTGCCCGGGCGGGACGACGAATTCCGCATCCTGCAACGGCATGCCGCCGGGTTCGATCCGCGTGATCTGGCCGCGGCCGGGCTGCGGCCGGTGGCGGGTCCGGCGCACATCGAGGCCGCCCGTGCCGCCGTCGCGCAGGTGACGATCAGCCCCGAGGTGCTGGCGTACACCGTCGATATCTGCCGGGCCACGCGTACGTCCCCGGCGGTCGCGCACGGGGCGTCCACCCGCGGCGCGACCGCGCTGATGGCGGCGTCGCGCGCCTTCGCCTGGTTGAACGGGCGCGCCTATGTCACCCCCGACGATGTGAAAGCCGTTGCGACGCCTGTGCTCCGGCACCGGCTGCATCTGTGGCCCGAGCACGAGGTGGAGGGCGTCACCGCCGAGGGCGTCATGGCCTCGCTGCTGATGTCCGTCCCCGTTCCGGTGTAGCCCGTGGTCGTCACCGGCCGGTTGGCCGCCGCCGCGGTGCTCGCGGCCCTGTTCGTCACCCTGGCGCTGCCGTCCTGGCTGGGTGTCGCCATCGCCACCCTGGTCCTGGTCGCGCTCATCGCCGTCGATCTGGCGCTGCTGGGATCTCCGGGCGCGCTGGAGCTTTCGCGGGATCCGATCACCACCGTGCGCGCGGGCCGCGGTATCGAGGTGGAGCTGGCGGTGCTCAATACCGGTGCCCGCCCGGTGCGCGGCACGCTGTGGGACGACTGGCCGCCCAGCGCGCACCCGCGCCACCGCACCCACGCGCTGAACCTGCCGTCCAACACCAGGATTCGCCTGCACACCGAGCTCACCCCCGACTACCACGGTGACCGGCCCGCCGGTCCGGTGACGATTCGGCTGCTGGGTCCGCTGGGCATGGCGGGCCGCCAGGTGCGGCGCGAGGTGCCCGCCCGGTTGCGGGCACTGCCGCCGTTCCGCAGCGAGCGCATACTCGCTTCGAAGGTCAAACAGCTACAGCAGCTGGAGGGCCGCAACACCACGGTGATTCGCGGCCAGGGCACCGAATTCGATTCGTTCCGTGAGTATGTGGCGGGCGACGATGTCCGCACCATCGACTGGCGCGCCACCGCCCGCGCGAACGACGTGCTGGTGCGCACCTGGCGGCCGGAACGCAATCGCCACGTGGTGATGCTGTTGGACACCGGCCGAGTCAGCGCGGGACGGGTCGGTGACGGCACCCGCCTGGACGCCACCATCGAGGCGGCGCTGCTGCTGGGCGGGCTGGCGGCGGCGGGCGGCGATTCGGTCGACCTGCTGGCCTACGACCGCCGGATCCGCACCGAGGTGCGCGGCATCGGCGGAAAACGCTTGCAGCTCAAGCTCATGCACGCGTTGGCCGGACTCACCCCGGAACTGGTCGACACCGACTACCGGGGCCTGCTGCGCGCCACCTTGCAGCGCGCCCGCCGCCGCAGCCTGGTGGTCTGGTTCACCCACCTGGACGCCGCCACTGTGCAGGAGGGCCTGCGCCCGGTGCTGCCGGTACTGGCCGAACGGCACCGGGTACTGGTGGTGTCGGTGACCGATCCGGAGGTGGCGGCGGCCGCCACCCGCCGCTCCGGCCTGGACGACCTCTATGCGGCGGCCGCCGCCGAGAACGTCATCGCCGAGCACGCCGTGGCCCGGGAAACCCTGCGCCGCATGGGCGTCCGGGTCATCGCCGCCGCACCCGACCAACTGCCCGGGGCCCTGGCCGACGAATATCTGGAGCTCAAGCAGACCGGCGCGCTGTAGCGGGTTGCGCGGCCGGGTGCCGGGAGAAGGGCGACACCCCGAGCGCGGGCGGCGGCGGTATCTCACGCCGCTGCCGCTCGGCCAGCACCGCGCCCAGAATCTGCAGCGGCGGATAGCCGTTCAGCGGCGGCGTGCCCAGACTCGCGCACGCGGCGATGACCAGTGCCCGGCCCAGCTGATCCTGTACCTGGGGCGTCAGCGTCCGGAACCGCAGCAGGTATTTGCGCATCGACAGCACCAGATCGTCCGGGAGACCGGACAGGTCGAGCCGCCGCGCCCAGCCCGCCAGCCACGGCGGCGGCGCGGCCAGCGCCGCGTAGGGCAACCGGGTACGGTCGTGCACCACCACGGTCCCGGCCAGCGCGTCACCCACCCGCCGGGCGTTGGGCGAGCACATCGACACCACGATGGCGATCAGCCCGGTGCCCAGGATCCAGAAGTCCACGATCCCGGCCAGCCCCCGCGTCACCGCGTGCCGGAAGTCGATGGGCCCGCCGTCGGCGCGCACCACCCGCAGCCCGACCGCCATCTTGCCCACCGAGCGGCCCCGCGAAAAAGTCTCGAACAGCACCGGATACCCGATCAGCGCGCTCACCACGGCCACCAGCGTCGCGGCGTCGCGCCACGCGGCGTCGGCGTCCGCCCACACCAGCAGCGCGACGAGCACCAGCATCAACAGAATCCCGAGCACGATCTGCACGAGCAGATCGAGCAGGAACGCCGCCGCCCGCGTGGGTATCCGCGCGACCGGCAGTTCCACGGCCACCGCCTCGCCAGTCGTGAAAAGTGCCATCGGGTCGTCTTCCTCCGCCGGGTGAGATCGCGATGGTTAGCATTCTGTCAGCGCGAGCGCAGGAGGGGTACTCATGGATCTGGACGCCTACACCTTCGTACACCGGCCCTCCTGGGACCGGCTGGATCAGCTGGCCGCCCGCGGCAAGCGGCTCAGCGGGGCGGAGGCCGACGAGTTGGTCCGGCTGTACCGGTTGACGTCCCAGCAGCTGGCCCGGTTGCAGACGCGGGAGGCGGATCCCGAGCTCATCGCGGGGCTGTCGGCGGTGCTGACCCGGGCGCGCGGACGCATACTGAGCGCCCGCATCGCCACCCTCCACGAGATCGGCTATTTCTTCAGCCACCGTTTTCCTGCCGCCGTGTACCGGGCCTGGCCCTGGTGGCTGTCGGTCGCGACGGTGTTCCTCATCGGATCGGCGGCGCTGGCGGCCTGGGTGGCCAATTCCGAGGCCGCGCGACGGCATCTCGGATTGGATACGGATACAGATGCCTTGACACGCCCCGGTGGCGAATTCGAGACCTACTACTACGAGCACTCCCACGACGCCTTCGCCGCCAAGGTGTGGACCAACAACGCGTGGGTGTCGGCCATGGCGCTGTTCCTCGGGTTCCTCATCCTGCCCGCGGTGTACCTGCTCTTCATGAACGCGATGAACCTGGGGATCAGTGCCGGTCTGATGGCCGGGGCGGACCGGCTGGGCCCGTTCTTCGGCTGGATCCTGCCGCACGGAATGCTGGAGCTGACAGCGATTTTCGTGGCCGGCGGGGTGGGCCTGAAGCTGGGCTGGACGCTCATCGATCCGGGCCGGGAGAGCCGTCCGCAGGCGCTGGCGCGACAGGGCCGGGCGACGGCGGTGGTCGCGCTCGGGCTGGTCGGCGTGCTGCTGGTTTCCGGGTTTCTGGAGGGCTTCGTGACGCCCAGCGGACTCCCCACCGCACTGCGGGTCGGTATCGGAGCGCTGGCCGAACTCGGCTTCCTGACCTACGTCTTCACACGTGGACGGATCGCCGTTCGCGAGCAGGAGGCCGCGGTTCGCGGAGAAGAGATGGGGATCGGCCCGGAGCACACAGTGGGCTATTCGATCGAGAAAGGTCCGGAACCGGTTGTGGGAGTGGCGACTTCGTAGTCGCGGAACCAGTCGGATTGATTTCCACTGGCCGCAGCGAGTCCGGCTCAGCTGCGGCCAGCGTTGCCGATGACTCTACACAATCGTTATGGCTACGCAACCTCCGACTTGCCCGCCGGGCGTATAACTCGACCAGGCGAAATGACCCTTCCCCGTGAGGAACCCACCAAGATCGCTAATTTCGGGCATCCACTTTGCGAAGGGTCTGCGGAGGGCCCGGAAACTATCCCCGCGGTCGCGTTTCCAAACTCGTTTCAACCCCTCGCCCGCGATGTGTTCCGAACCCCGCCGGAAGGTTTGCCGGAAACTCGCAAGTTTTCCGCTAACCACCGGTTCAACCCACGTTAAACTGGCGTTTCGTCGCAGCTCAGGCCGATTGCCCAGCGGTCGCCACCGGACAAACAAACCAAAAGTTTGTTTCACTTGCCTTTAGCTAAATGATCATCAGGCAATGCCCGACCATAATCGGGCGCATACCCCAGACGGCATCCTCCCGCAAACGATTTTCACCCCGCCGGGACGCCGAAATCCCACTCCGGCAACACCTTCCGGGACCCCCTCCGGCCGGAGCGTGCGATCTTCGTCACATCCGCTGTGACCTGGGACTTTTCGAGTCCCGCTGAATGGAACACCGCAGAGCGGAGATTCGGTCCCGCTCGCACACACCGGAACCCGTACGGAGCCGTACGAACCCGGACAGCGTCCGGACAAAGAAGAAGGCCCCCGATCCAATTGGATCGGGGGCCTTCTCCGAGTGGGCGAGGGGGGACTTGAACCCCCACGTCCTTACGGACACTGGCACCTGAAGCCAGCGCGTCTGCCATTCCGCCACTCGCCCGAGCGACGGGAAGAAACGTATCACGAGGTTTGCGCCAAAACGAAATCGCCTGGTTATCGGGGGTGCGGTCACCCGACCGTGACGTGACACAAACACGGGAACCCAGGCTTGCCGCCAAGAGTTACAGGTATGGACGATCGTGGATATCATGCAATCACCGTGTCCCTGCGGCGACACGCCATGTCTGCGTGTTGCTTTATGGGACGCATCGCGCATGCCACGGCCGGTCACACACACGACACGACGCACGCCTGCTCGTGCAGGCGTCTGGACCCGAGAAGGGAGGGGGCCATGGGGATCGTTTCGCGATTCGAACGCCGTCTCCAGGGGGCGGTGGGGGATGTTTTCGCCCGCGCCTTCGGCGGGAGCGTCGTGCCCCAGGAGGTGGAGGCCGCACTGCAGCGTGAGGCCGCCGACCACATCCAGGATCTCGGCGGGGGCCATCTGCTGGCTCCCAACAGCTATGTCATCACGCTCAGCGAGCCGGATCTACGCCAGCTCGTCCAGGGTGAGGGACAGCCGGACCGGGATCTGGCCGCCCGGGATTACGAGCTCACCAAGCGCGCGTTCGCCAAGCATCTGCAGGATTTCATCCGTGAGCAAGGGTGGCAGACCTACGGCGAAGTGCACGTGGAGTTCGAGGCATCCCCTACGCTGCACACCGGACAGTTCAGGACGCGCGGCCGGGTGGATCCGGACGCGGGTGGGCGGGCAGGCCCGTCACCGGGTGCTGAACGCCCACCACGACCCAACCCGCAACCAGGAGCTGGCCCCATGACGCAGAACTCAGGCTACGACCCAAGCCGTGAGCCCGCGGAGTCCGATCCGCGGAACCGCGGGTACGCGCCCCCGCCTGCGAGCCGCGGCGGTCAGCAGGGCTACGGCGACTACGGCCGCGGCGGTCAGCAGGGCTACGAACAGGGCGGCTACGGCCAGTCCGAGCAGGGCTACGGCGACTACCAGAACGGCTACGACTACAACCAGCAGCAGGCCGGCGGTTACGGCCAGCAGGGTGGGTACGCCGAGCAGGGGTACGGACAGCAGCAGGGCTACGGGCAGTCCGAGCAGGCGTACGGCCAGCAGGGCTACGCCGAACAGGGCTACGGCCAGCAGCAGCACGGCTACGAGCAGGGCTACGGCGATCAGGCCTACGGACAGCAGCAGGGCTATGCCGACCAGGGCTACGGACAGCAGCAGGGGTACGGCCAGCAGGGCTATGCCGAGCAGGGTTACGGCCAGCAGCAGGGGTACGCCGACCAGGGGTACGGACAGCAGCAGGGCTACGGCCAGCAGGGCTACGACCAGTACCCCGAGCAGGGGGGCTACGGCGACGATCAGGGGTACGGCCAGCAGCAGGGGTATGGGCAGCAGCAGGGCTACGGCGCCGCGCCGGCCCGCAGCGGCTCGAGCTACTCGGCCACGCTCCAGTTGGACGACGGCTCGGGTCGCACGTACCAGTTGCGCGAGGGCAGCAACATCATCGGCCGCGGGCAGGACGCGCACTTCCGTTTGCCCGATACCGGAGTTTCCCGGCGGCACATCGAAGTTCGCTGGGACGGCCAGACCGCGATGCTCTCCGACCTCGGTTCGACCAATGGCACGCTGGTCAACGGGTCACCCGTCCAGGATTGGCAGCTGGCCGACGGGGATGTCATCCGCGCCGGACATTCCGAGATCCTGATCCGGATCGTCTGATCCCGTAAGCTCGCGGTGCAGGTCACGATATGGCTGGGAATTCCTCGGTCGTATCGTGATCGCAACCGGTCGACGGCCCTATGATGCTGCCAATACTGGCGGCGGAGAATGGCCGCGCTAACCAGCAACGCACCGACGCTGACCAGCAACACACCGGTTGGGGGTCACGGAGCCATACCTCCGTAACTGCCCCGTACCTACGACACGGTCGAACAGGAGGTGGAGCACCGTGCAGGGATTGATCCTGCAATTGACCCGTGCGGGGTTCCTGCTGCTGTTGTGGCTGTTCGTGTGGGCGGTGCTCCGGACCCTGCGCAGCGATATCTACGCGGCTTCCGGCCTCCGGGTCGCGCCTCGGGCCGCAGGCGGTTCCGCGGTGCTCCCATCGTTTCGCCGGGGCCAGAAGGGCGCCAAATATCTCGTGGTGACTCAGGGTTCTCTCGCCGGCACCCGTATCTCGCTCGGCACACAGCCGGTGCTGATCGGGCGGGCCGACGACTCCACACTGGTTCTCACCGACGACTACGCCTCCACCCGCCACGCGCGCCTCTCGCCGCGCGGTGAGGACTGGTACGTCGAGGATCTCGGTTCCACCAACGGGACCTACCTCGACCGGTCGAAGGTCACCACTCCGGTCCGAGTTCCGCTCGGCTCCCCAGTCCGTGTCGGCAAGACAGTGATCGAGCTGCGATCGTGACACTTGTTCTCCGCTACGCAGCGCGCAGCGACCGTGGTCTCGTCCGAGCCAATAACGAGGACTCCGTCTACGCAGGTGCGCGCTTGCTCGCGCTGGCGGACGGCATGGGCGGCCACGCCGCCGGTGAGGTCGCCTCGCAACTGATGATCGCCGCGCTGGCGCATCTGGACGACGACGAGCCCGGCGACGACCTGCTCGGCAAGCTCAATCGTGCGGTGCACGAAGGCAATGCGTCCATCGCCGACCAGGTCGAGGAGGAACCCGAACTCGACGGCATGGGCACCACGCTCACCGCCATCCTGTTCGCCGGGCGCAAACTCGGCCTCGCGCACATCGGCGACTCCCGCGCCTATCTGCTCCGCGGCGGTGAACTCGCCCAGATCACCCGTGACGACACCTTCGTGCAGTCGCTGGTGGACGAGGGCCGGATCACCCCGGAGCAGGCCCACACCCATCCCCAGCGCTCGCTCATCATGCGGGCGCTGACCGGCAACGAGATCGATCCCACCTTGGTGGTGCGCGAGGCGCGCGCCGGGGATCGCTATCTGCTGTGCTCCGACGGTCTCTCCGACGTGGTCAGCGACGAGACCATCGCCAACACCCTGCGCGAGGGCAGCACCGACGAGTCGGCCGACCGGCTCATCGAATTGGCCCTGCGCAGTGGCGGTCCCGACAACGTGACCGTGGTGGTCGCCGATGTCATCGATCTGGACTACGGGCAGAGCCATCCGATCGTGGCGGGCGCGGCGTCGGGCGAGGACGAGGACACGCCCCCGCCGAACACCGCCGCGGGCCGGGCCGCCGCCATGCGCCCGCCGCGTGCCACCCCGCGCCGCGCGGTCGCACAGCCCGAACCCGAGCCGCCCCGCAAGAGCCACAAGCTGCGCTGGCTGGCGCTGTCACTGGCCCTGCTGGTGGCGGTGGGCGCGGGTCTGACCGTGGGCTACAACATGATTCGCAGCAACTACTACGTCGGCACCGACGGCGAGAAGGTGGTCGTGCTGCGCGGCCTGCCCGGTTCGGTGCTGGGCTACTCGATTCGCGACGTGGATCAGGTCGGATGCGTCACGCGCGCCGGCGAATTGACGCTGACCGGACCGGGCGCCGGATTTCCGGCGGGCTGTGCTCCGCTGACCCGCAACGATCTTCGCCCCAGCGGCCGCGACTCGGTCGACAAGGGCCTGCCGCCGGGTTCGCGCGACGACGCCATCAAGCAGATCCGCAATCTGGTGCAGTCCGAACTGCTTCCGGCGTGCGAGAAGCCGCAGCAGCAGCCGACGCCGAGCACCACCCCGGTGCCGCCGTCCACCGACCCCAACCAGCCGGGCAACTCGGTCACCACCACCCCGGCCGCGCCGACCACCCCGGCCGCGCCCGGCGGCATCACCGGCGGTGAGCGCACCGGCGAGAACCACACCCTCGAACCCCACAAGTCCGACCAGCCGACCGCTCCTGTCACCACCACCACGGCACCGCAGATCCCGGGGCAGAACTGCAGGACGGCGGACTGATGTCCGCACCGGCACCGCCGTCCACTGGGGCCTTCCCCAGTCCACCCGGCGGATTCGCTCCTGCGCCCCCACCGGCGACCCGGCGCAATGTCGAGTTGCTGCTGCTGGGCCTGGCGGCCGTCATCACGACGGTCTCGCTGGTGCTGGTGGAGGCCAGCCAGGAGCAGGCGATCACCTGGGAGATCGCCAAACTGGGCGCCGCGTATCTGGCGCTGTTCGGCGTCGCGCATCTGGCGGTGCGGCGGTTCGCGGCCTTCGCGGATCCGCTCCTACTACCGATCGCGGCGCTGCTGAACGGGTTGGGCCTGGTGATCATTCACCGCGTCGACCTGGCGCAGGCTCAGGACGCCGCCTTCGCCTCGCTGCCCATCCCCTCCCCCGACGCCAACCAGCAGGTGCTGTGGACGGGGTTGGGGATGGTGGTTTTCACGGGGTTGTTGATCGCGCTGCGGGACTACCGCAGCCTGGCCCGCTACGCCTACACCCTGGGCCTGATCGGTTTGATCGCGCTGGCGCTGCCCGCGCTGCTGCCGGACCGATACTCCATGGTGAACGGCGCGAAGATCTGGATCCGCCTGCCGGGCTTCAGCGTTCAGCCGGGCGAGTTCGCCAAGATCGCGTTGATCGTGTTCTTCGCCGGGGTGCTGGTGTCCAAGCGCGATCTGTTCACCGGTGCGGGCAAGCACGTGTTCGGCATGGAGTTGCCGCGCATGCGCGATATGGGTCCGGTGCTGCTGGTGTGGGCGGTGTCGGTGGGCGTGCTGGTGGTGGAGAAGGATCTCGGCACCTCGCTGCTGATCTTCTGCACCGTGCTGTGCATGCTCTACATCGCGACCGAGCGGGTGGGCTGGGTCGCGGTGGGCATGGTGCTGCTGGTGATCGGATTCGTGTTCGCCTACAACATGTTTTCGCATGTGCGGGTGCGCGTGGAGAACTGGCTGCACCCCTTCGCCGACTACTCCAATACCGGCTATCAGATCTCGCAGTCGCTGTTCGGGCTGGCCACCGGCGGGCTGGCCGGGACCGGGCTGGGCAGCGGGCGGCCCTCGCGGGTGCCGTTCGCCAAGACCGACTTCATCATTTCCGCCATCGGGGAGGAGCTCGGCCTGATCGGGCTGACCGCCATCCTGATGTTGTTCTGCGTGTTCACCATTCGCGGCATCCGGACCGCGCTGGCCATTCGCGACAGCTTCGGCAAGCTGCTGGCGGCGGGGCTGGCGTTCACCATCGCGGTGCAGGTGTTCGTGGTGGTCGGCGGTGTCACCAAGCTGATTCCGCTGACCGGTCTCACCACGCCGTACATGTCGTACGGCGGGTCGTCCCTGCTGGCCAACTACATACTGCTGGGTTTGCTGATCAAGATTTCCGACGCCGCCCGGCGACCGGCCCCCGCGCGTAAGCGGGCGGAGCCGATCGCGGACGCGTCGACCCAAATGCTGCGCAAGGTGGATTCGGATGCAGCCCGCGTGAACACGCCGGTGCGCAAGGTGAAGGGGGGTGCCGCGTGAACACGCCTCTGCGCCGGGTGGCGCTGGCGGTCATGGTGATGATCGTCGCGCTGCTCGCCAATGCCACCTACGTGCAGGTGTTCAAGGCCGACAGCCTGCGCAACGATCCGCGCAATGTGCGCGTGCTGCTGGACGAGTACGCGCGTCAGCGCGGGCAGATCTCCGCCTCGGGCACGGTGCTGGCCAGCTCGGTGGCCACCGACGACCGCTACAAGTACCTGCGCACCTACCCGACCGACCCGCTGGCCTACGCGCCCGCCACCGGCTACTACTCGATGCAGTACGGCAGCAATGGGCTCGAGCACGCCGAGGACTCGGTGCTCAACGGTTCGGACAACAGCCTTTTCGGCCGCCGGCTCATCGACATGATCTCCGGGCGAGATCCGCGCGGCGGCAATGTGGTGACCACGCTCAACCCGGTCATGCAGAAGGTGGCCTACGAGCAGCTGACCGCCAAGAACCTGACCGGTTCGGTGGTGGCCATCGAGCCCAGCACCGGCCGCATCCTGACCATGGTGTCCACGCCGTCCTACGATCCGAACCTGCTGGCCGGGCACGATGGCGCGGCCACCCAGAAGACCTGGGAGCAGCTGCAGCAGGATCCGCGCCAGCCGATGCTCAATCGCGCCGTCTCGCAGACCTATCCGCCGGGCTCCACCTTCAAGGTGGTCGTGACCGCGGCCGCGCTGTCCAACGGTATAGCGAAGCCGGACGACCAGCTCACCGCGCAGCCGCGGATCACCCTGCCGGACACCACCACCACGCTGGAGAACTACAACGGCAGCCACTGCGGCCCCGGCGACGCCCAAACCGTTTCCCTGACAGAGGCTTTCAAGTACTCGTGTAACACCGCCTTCGTGGAGCTCGGTATCAAGGTGGGGGCCGCGAAACTGAAGGACACAGCGAACGCCTTCGGCATCGGCACGCAACATCCGAATATTCCGATTCCGTGGGCGGACAGCACGGTCGGGACCATCCCGGACAATGCCGCGCTGGGTCAGAGCAGCATCGGGCAGCGCGATGTCGCGCTCACCCCGCTGGACAATGCGGTCGTGGCGGCCACCATCGCCAATGGCGGCGTGCGGATGAAGCCGTATCTGGTGGACCAGTTGCAGGCGCCCGACCTGAGCACGCTGGAGACCACCAAGCCGACCTCGGTGGGCCAGGCGGTCACCCCGCAGGTGGCCACCCAGATCACCAATCTGATGCTGGAGTCGGAGAAGAACACGCAGGGAGGGACGCAGCCGCGCTCGTACCAGATCGCGTCCAAGACGGGTACGGCCGAGCACGGCAGCGATCCGCGCAACACTCCCCCGCACGCCTGGTACATCGCGTTCGCGCCGGCGCAGAACCCGAAGATCGCGATCGCGGTCATCGTGGAGAACGGTGGCGACCGGGCGCTGGCCGCGACGGGTGGCTCGGTCGCCGCGCCCATCGCGCGCGCCGTGCTGGACGCCGGGCTGGGGGGCTGACGATATGAAGGTGCAAGAAGGCGTGAGTGGGTCAGGGCTCGGAGGAGGCAGCTTGCGTAACCACGCAGAGCCCCCACTCACGCCATGTGTATGCAGACAGGGTCTCGAATGCTGAACAACGGAGCGATGATCGCGGACCGGTACCGGCTGCAGCGGCTGATCGCCACCGGTGGCATGGGCCAGGTCTGGGAAGCGCTGGACACCCGGCTGGACCGCCGGGTCGCGGTGAAGGTACTGAAGGCGGAATTCTCGACGGATCCGACCTTCCGGCAGCGTTTCCGCACCGAAGCGCGGACCACCGCGCAGCTGAACCACCCCGGCATCGCGAGCATCTACGACTACGGCGAGACGCAGGACCCGTCCGGCGGTGAGATCGCCTATCTGGTGATGGAATTCGTGCAGGGCGAGCCGCTCAACGCGGTGCTGTCGCGGCTGAACCGGCTCTCGGTCGCGCAGGGCCTGGACATGCTCGAGCAGACCGGGCGCGCACTACAGGTCGCGCACCTGGCGGGCGTGGTGCACCGGGATGTGAAGCCGGGCAACATTCTCGTGACGCCCACCGGCCAGGTGAAGATCACCGACTTCGGCATCGCCAAGGCGGTGGACGCCTCCCCGGTCACCAAGACCGGCATGGTGATGGGCACCGCCCAGTACATCGCCCCCGAGCAGGCCACCGGCGAGGACGCCACCGCGGCCTCGGACGTGTACTCGCTGGGTGTGGTCGGCTACGAGGCGCTTTCGGGCGCGCGGCCGTTCACCGGCGACGGCGCGCTGACGGTGGCCATGAAGCACGTGCGGGAGGCCCCGCCGCCGCTGCCCGCCGATCTGCCGCCGAATGTGCGCGAGCTCATCGAGATCACCATGGCCAAGGATCCGGGCCAGCGCTATACCGACGGCGGCGAGTTCGCCGACGCGGTGGCCGCGGTCCGTTCCGGCCGCAGACCCACCCCGCCCGGCGGCCTGCCGGTCGCGCCGGCCAATATGACCGGCGCCACCCGGGTGCTGCCGCCCGGACCGACCATGATCATTCCGGGCGCGCGGGCCGACCAGGCCACCACGCGGTATCAGACCCCGCCGCAGCCCATGCGGCAACCGGCCGAGCCCCCGGCGAGCGCGACCCAGGTGATGTCCGGTCCGCGAACCCCGGTGGGCCCGATGACCTTCACCGGCCCCGCGGACCACGAGACCGGTCGCTTCACCGCCGGGCAGAAGGCCATGGCCGGGCTGGCCGTGGGCGCGCTGATCCTCATCGCGGGCGTCGGAATCGTGCTGGCCAGCAACAACTCCCACGAGACCACGCCGCCCGCCCGCACCAGCGCGGTGGTGGCGCCCCCGTTGAACCCGCCGACCACCACGACCACGCCGACCACGACCACCCGGGAACGGCCGGTGCCGCCACCCCCGGTGACCACCTACGAGCCGCCGCCGACCACCACCCCGGAGCCGACGACCACGCCGCCGCCGACCACGACGACTCCGCCGAAGACCACCACGACCACGCCGAAGACCACCACGACCACGCCGAAGACCACCACCGGTCGCTGGCCGTGGCAGCCGGGCGACATACCATCGTGGCCGGTGACTCCCGGCGCGAACCCCGGCGGCGCGAACCCGGGCGGAGCGGTGAGTCCGGGCAGTAACCGCAATCCGGTGTATCCCCAGGACGCCGACCCCTATTCGCCCTATTCATCCACGGTCCCGCAGCAAGGATTGCCATGACGACCCCGAAGAACCTGTCCTCGCGCTACGAGCTGGGCGAGATCATCGGGTTCGGCGGCATGTCCGAGGTGCACAAGGCCCGGGATCTGCGGCTCGGCCGGGATGTGGCGATCAAGGTGCTGCGCGCCGATCTGGCCCGCGACCCCACGTTCTACCTGCGCTTCAAGCGGGAGGCGCAGAACGTGGCGGCGCTGAATCATCCGGCCATCGTGGCGGTGTACGACACCGGCGAGGCCGAGATCGACGGCGGCCCGCTGCCCTACATCGTCATGGAGTACGTGGACGGCGACACCCTGCGCGACATCGTGCGCGGCAAGGGCCCGCTGCCGCCCCGGCGCGCCATGGAGGTCATCGCCGATGTGTGTGCGGCGCTGGACTTCTCGCACCGCAACGGCATCGTGCACCGGGACATGAAGCCCGCCAACATCATGATCAACCGCGCGGGCGCGGTGAAGGTGATGGACTTCGGCATCGCCCGGGCCATCGCCGACAGCTCCAACCCCATGACGCAGACGGCCGCCGTCATCGGCACCGCCCAGTACCTCTCGCCCGAGCAGGCCCGCGGCGAGCAGGTGGACGCGCGCTCGGACGTGTACTCGGTGGGCTGCGTGCTCTACGAGATCCTCACCGGCGAACCGCCTTTCACCGGTGATTCGCCGGTCGCGGTGGCCTACCAGCACGTCCGGGAGGATCCGCGGCTGCCCTCGCAGGTGCATCCGGGCGTACCACGCGAACTCGACTCGGTCGTGCTCAAGGCCATGAGCAAGAACCCGGCCAACCGGTACCAGACCGCCGCCGAGATGCGCGCGGACCTGATTCGGGTGCTGGGCGGGCAGAAGCCGACCGCGCCCATGGTCATGACCGACGAGGACCGCACCGGTTTCCTCGACGACGAACTGCCGCCGCCGCGCAGCTACCGCACCGTCGAACGCCGCGACGACACCACCGAACAGGAGATCGTCGAGGCCAATCCGCGCCGGCGCACCGCGCTGATCGCCGTGCTCGCGGCGGTCGCGGTCGCGGCGGTGGCCGGGCTACTGTTCATGCTGGTCGGTCCCGGCGCGCGGCCGGATCAGGTGGCGGTGCCGGATGTCGCCAACCAGAACTACCAACTCGCGCAACGGGATCTGGAGAAGGCCGGCTTCGTGGTCGCCATCCAGCAGAAGAACGATCCCAAGGTGGCGCAGGGCAATGTGATCGCCACCCAGCCGCTGGGCGGTTCGCGAGTGGACAAGGGCAGCACCGTCACCCTCCAGGTGTCGGCGGGCCCGCAGCAGGTGACGGTGCCGAAGCTGGCGGGCCTGACCCAGGCCCAGGCCGAGCAGTCACTCAATTCGCAAGGGTTGCGGCTGAATCCGGAGATCAAGAAGGAAGCCTCGAGCACCGACGACAAGGACAAGGTCGTCGCGCAGACGCCCGACGGGGGCCAGAAGATCGATTCCGACGGGCAGGTCACCATCACCCTGGGCTCCGGCCCGGACAAGGTGCGGGTGCCCGACGTGGTCGGCCAGACCGTCGACGTCGCGCAGTCCACGCTGGCCGACACCGCGGGCTTCAAGGTGACCGTCCAGGAGGTGCCGAACAACCAGCCCAAGGGCACGGTCATCGCGACCAATCCGGCCGCGGGCACCCAGGCCGACAAGGGCTCGAACATCACCGTCCAGGTCTCCACCGGCGACCAGTTGACCATGCCCGACCTGCGCGGCCTGACCCCGGCCCAGGCCGTGGACATGCTGCGGCAGAAGGGCTGGAACGGTCAGGTCAGCCAGAACACCATGAGCACGCTGAACGCGGGCGAGGTCGGGCGCATCCTGGCCCAGCAGCCGACCGCGGGCTCGGCGCTGGGCAAGTCGCAGACGGTGACGATCACCACCGGGGTGTTGTCGCTCGGCCCGCCGTGATCGGAATTCGACACTGAGAAAAGGGGTCCGCGGCATTGCCGCGGACCCCTTTTGTTTCATGTGAAACCTTGCCGGTTGAAAATCAAAGGCGCAGATGCCGGTTCATCGACATGGCCTCGTCGGCCAGATCGGGCAGCTCGACCACCTCGATCTTGTGCTCGCGCAGCTTCTCCACCCCGACGCAGTTCTCCACGAAGGTGCCCGGCTCCCGCCACGCGATGACCACCCGCCGGATCCCGGCCGCCAGAATGCGATCCGTGCACGGCGCGCGATCCTGGCTCGCCCGCTGCGAACACGGTTCCAGCGTGCTGTACAGCGTGGCGTACGGCAGCCGCGGGTCGTCGGCCGCCAGCTTGTTCAGCGCCGATTCCTCGGCGTGCACCTTGGCGTCGGTCTCCCGCGACCACCCGTGCTCGATCTCGACCCCGTCCGCCCCCACGATGACCGCACCCACCGCGAAGGCGGTCTCGCTGTGCGGGCACAGCCGGGCCAGGCCGATGGCGTGCCGCATCCAGCCGCGGTCCCCCCGCGTCTCATCCGACATCGGAATCCTCCTTCGGCAGATAGCGCAGCAGCGCGATATCACCGATCCGGCCCACATCGGCCAGCTGCATGCGGTGATTGGGGCCGCCCGGGAAGTCGGCGGGCCCGAGGAAGCGCGGGGCGGCCGGATCGCCGACCACCACGGGCGCGACGGCCATCCAGATCTCGTCGGCCAGCCCCGCGGACAGGAAGGCCGTGTGGATGCTGCCCCCGCCCTCGACCATGAGCCGCGCGATGCCGCGCTTGCCGAGGTCGTCCAGCAGGGCCGCGAAATCGATTGCCGGGCCCAGCGATATCACCTCGGCGAGGCCGTGCAGCCGCTCGCCGAGCCGGGTGGCTCCGGAATCGGTGGTGTAGACCAGTCTTTCGCCGCCGCTGTGCCAGAACCGCAGCCTCGGATCTAGATCGCCGCCCGCGGTGACGATCACCCGCACCGGGTAGTCGGGTTTGCCCGTGGCGACCCGGTGCAGCCGCCGGTCCATGCTGTTGACCAGCAGCCGCGGATTGTCCCGGCGCAGGGTTTGCGCACCGATGAGAATCGCGTCCGACTCCGCGCGCAGCGCGTCGACGCGGTCGAAATCGGCGGCGTTGGAAAGCAACAGCCGGTCCGGGCTCGCGTCGTCGATGTAGCCGTCGATGCTGACGGCCACCGACAGCATGACGTGCGGCCTCATGACGTGAGTGCCGCGACCTCCGCCTCCAAGGTCCGCACCAGTCCCTCCGCCGGCCGCTCGCCGCACACGCCCAGCCAGTTGGCGAGCATGCGGTGCCCGCCCTGGGTGAGCACGGATTCGGGGTGGAACTGCACACCGTGGATGGGCAGGTCGCGATGCCGCATGGCCATGACGATGCCGGATTCGGTGCGGCCCAGCACCTCCAGCTCCGGCGGCATGGTCTCCTCGAGGACGGTCAGCGAGTGGTAGCGGGTGGCGGTGAAGGGGTCGGGCAGTCCGGCCAGTACGCCCGCGCCGATGTGGAAAACGTCACTGGTCTTGCCGTGCAGGAGTTCCGGAGCACGGGTCACGGTGGCGCCGAAGGCCTCTCCGATGGCCTGATGCCCGAGGCAGACGCCGAGCAGCGGGGTGGCGTGCTTCGCGGCGGCGTGCACCAGCGGAATGCTCGCGCCCGCGCGGTCCGGGCTGCCGGGTCCGGGGCTGATCAGCACCCCGTCGAAGTCCTGCACGACCTGATCCACATCCGCGAGCCGCTCATCGTCGTTGCGCCAGACCTCGGTCTCCACACCCAGCTGTCCGAGATACTGGACAAGGTTGAACACGAAGCTGTCGTAGTTGTCGACGACCAGTACACGCATGATTCGAGAGTAGTCACCGCGGCGGCGTGCGTCGCATGCAATACCGCCGAAGCGTGTCACCACAATCGCCCGGGGCCTCCCCAACGACACTTTCCACAGGGTTGCCGGGATAATGTCTACGCAGACAGAACGCCGAATACGAGGACGTCATGCCTAAGTCAAAGGTCCGGAAGAAGACCGACTACACGATCAACCCGGCCAGCCGCACCCCCGTGCGGGTGAAGTCGGCAGGCCCGTCGCCGGTCTGGTACGTCGCCATCATGCTGGGCTTCATGCTGGCCGGGCTGGCCTGGCTGCTCGTCTACTACCTGGCGAACGAGCAGATCAAGTGGATGAGCGATCTGGGCGCCTGGAACTTCCTGATCGGATTCGGCCTGATGGTGGTCGGTCTGATCATGACCATGCGCTGGCGCTGACCGCGCCGACACGCCTGACCGCGCCGACACGCCTGACCGCGCCGACACGCCTGGCGGCGTGTGCCTTACATCATTGTTATTCATACACACCTGTGGATGAGCCTGTGGACAACTCGAGGAGGGAGTGGGGACAGTGACGAGCACCGATCCCTCCTCCCGGCTGAGCTGGTCCACACCCCCGGCGGCGCTCACGATCTGCGGCATCGGCGGCCTGGTACTGGCCGGCGCCACTTTCCTCTCGAACGACGGTCCCGGCCGCCTGCTCATCGGGCTGGCCGCGCTGGGACTGCTCTTCCTGACCGGCGTGGGCCTGCGACAGCGGCCGCGGCTGGCGATCGAACCCGGCAATCCGGTGCATGTCGTGGTGCGCGGGCTGGCCGGGGCACAGCGCTACACCCCCCAGCAGATCCTCCGCGTCCGCGTGGTGAACTACCGGCGACTGGGCCGGCGCATGCCGATGCTGGAAATGGATGTGGATCACGACGGCGACGAGAGGCTGATCATCTTCGGCCGCTGGGATCTGGGCGCGCACCCCGAGGATGTCCTCGAGGTGCTGCGGATCCACCTGTCGCGATAGCTCACACGAGACTGGGCGCGCCGAGCGCCGTCACCAGTACGGCGGCCAACGCCACCGCCACGATTGCGGCCCAGCCGATGTTCAAGGCCATGCGGGTGTCCCTGGTGCCGAGCCAGCGCGGCAGATACAGGATCCCGACGGTGGCGACCGTGCCCGCCAGCAGCCCGCCCAGGTGCGCCCAGATCGAGATGCCGGGCACCGAGAACGTGATGATCAGGTTGACCGCCAGCAGGATCGCGATCTGGGTCAGGTTCTGCCGGGTGCGCAGCATGATCACGCCCACCGCGCCGAAGATGCCGAAGATCGCGCCGGACGCGCCCGCCGAGGCGGTGAGCGGATCCGAGAGCGCGGTCACCGCCGCCGAACCGCCGAGCAGCGCGGCCAGGTAGACGGCCACGAAACGGCCGCGGCCCAGCGCCACCTCGCAGTACGGGCCGAGCACGTAGAGCGCGAACATGTTGGCCAGCAGGTGGATCGGACCGTAGTGCAGGAAGCCGGAGCCGAGCACCCGCATCCAGCCGCCGCCCTGATCGACCAGGCCCGGCACCAGCACCCAGTCGTAGAACAGCCGCGAGCGGTTGTTGTTCATCACGCTGTGCGCCTGGAAGGCGGTGGCCGCGAAGACGATCACGTTGATCGCGATCAGCGAATAGGTGACATACGGGGTCGGTATCTGCGACACCCGGGTCCCGGCCGCATTGCGGACCGGCCGGACGTCATTGCGGCCCTGCTGGACGCACTCCACGCAGTGCTGCCCGACAGCGGCCGGGGTGAGGCACTCCGGGCAGGCCGGACGCCCGCACCGGGTGCAGGCCAGACCGGTGGGCCGGTCGGGGTGGCGGTAGCAGGTGGGTGCGGGCGTCTGGGGTTGCATGTGAGTTCTCTTCGGCTGTGGCCTGATTCAGGAGGTATGACCGGATTCAGGAGATGGTGATGTTGTTGATCACGATCTCGTCCTTGGGCCGGTCTTCGCGATCGGTGGGGGTGGTGGCGATGGCGTCGACCACCTTGCGGGAGTCCGGGTCGAGGACCTCGCCGAAAATGGTGTGTTTGCGGTTCAGGTGCGGCTGCGGGCCGAGCGTGATGAAGAACTGGGAACCGTTGGTGCCCGGCCCGGAATTGGCCATGGCCAGCAGGTATCCGCGGTCGAAGCGCAGTTCCGGGTGGAACTCGTCCTTGAATTCGTAGCCCGGGCCGCCGCGACTGGTGCCGAGCGGGTCGCCGGTCTGGATCATGAATCCGTCGATCACCCGGTGGAAGGTGACGCCGTCGTAGAAGGGCCCGGAGTCGGTGCCCGACGCGTTCTCGGTGGTGTACGGCGCGGAACCGTCGGCCAGGCCGAGGAAGTTGGCGACCGTGCGGGGAGCGTGGTTACCGAAGAGCGAGATCTTGATGTCGCCGAGGTTGGTGTGCAACGTCGCGACGGCGGTCTGGTTCGGTGAGGTCACGACCGCCAGCCTAAATGCAGGTCCTGAGCAGCCCCTGAATCGGCACACTCCCAGCAGGGAAAATCGCGGCAATGTGTGATTCCCTGCCCGAATTCGGGCAGAAAAGTGGCGGAAGCGGGCGCGGCATGGCAAGTTCGTTCGGGTGAATGACGGGGATCCGGTCGATCTGGTGCGCCACGTGGCGGCCTCCACCGGCCTGCCGCCCGCCGTCGCGGCCCGTGTGGTCGCCGACGTCGTCGGATACTTCGACGAGACCGCCGAGCAGTTCGTGCGCCGCAGACATGCCGAACTACAGGGCCGCCAGGTCCGCAATGCCGAGATCTGGCAGCGCTTGGCGGACGAGCTGGCGGGGCGCCCGGTGGCCGCCCCCGACTTCACCGAACGACAACTGCGTCGCATCGTCTACGGGTAGGAGTCCGTCGCGCAATGTGTGGAATCGTCGGTTACATCGGGCACCGTGAGGCCGTCCCGGTCCTGTTGGAGGGCCTGCACCGGCTCGAATACCGGGGTTACGACTCCGCGGGCCTGGCCGTGCCGCACCGGGGTCGGTTGCGCGTCACCAAGACCCAGGGCCGGGTCCAGGACCTGCGCGACCGGGTCGACGCCGAGGGGGCGCGGCTCAAGGGCAGCGTCGGCATCGCCCACACCCGCTGGGCCACCCACGGCGAGCCCTCCGACGTGAACGCGCACCCGCACCTGGACGGCTCCGGCCGGATCGCGGTGGTGCACAACGGCATTGTGGAGAACGCCGAGGAACTGCGCGCGGTGCTCGGCGCCGAGGGCGTGGAATTCGTCTCCGACACCGACACCGAGGCCATCGCGCATCTGGTGGCCGCCGCGCTGGATCAGACCGACAGCCTCGAGGACGCCGTCCGCACCGCCATGCGCCGGGTCGAGGGCACCTTCGGCCTGCTGGTGCTCGACGCCCGCCGCCCCGACGAACTGGTGGTGGCCCGCAACGGCTCCCCCATCGTGCTCGGCGTCGGCGACGGCGAGATGTTCGTGGCCTCCGACGTGGCCGCCCTGGTGCATCACACCCAGCGCGTGGTATTCCTCGACGACGGCGAGCTGGCCACCGTGCGCGCCGGCGAATTCCGCACCAGCACACTGGGTCTCGAGGCGCGCCGCACCGACAAGATTCCGACCACCATCGATATGGCGGCCGAGGACTACGCGCTGGGCGGGTACCCCGACTTCATGCGCAAAGAAATGGCCGAACAGCCCGACGCCGTGCGCCGGGCACTGCGCGGCCGCTTGGACGAACGGTTCGCCACCGCCCATCTGGGTGGGCTCAATATGGACGCGCGGGAGCTGCGCGGCATCAGCAAGGTGGTGTTCCTGGGCTGCGGCTCGGCCTACTACGCGGGCCAGCTGGGCGCGCAGCTGGTCGAGGAGCTGGCCCGGATTCCGGCCACCGCCGAACCCGCCTCGGAGTTCCGCTACCGCAATCCGGTGGTGGATCCGGACGCGCTGTACGTCGCCATCAGCCAGTCCGGCGAGACCATCGATACCCTTGCGGCCGTTCAGGAATTGCAGCGCAAGGGCGGGCGGGTGATCGGCGCGGTGAATGTGGTCGGCAGCGCCATCGCCCGGGAATGCGGTGCGGGCGTGTTCCTGCACGCGGGCCCGGAGGTGTCGGTGGCCTCCACCAAGGCGCTGACCAATATGACGGTCTCCTTCGCCATGCTGGCGCTGCTGCTGGGCCGGGTGCGGGATCTGTCCGCGGCCGGCGGCGAGCGCATCGTGAACGGCCTGCGCGCGCTGCCCGAGGCCATCGACGCGGTGCTGGCCGCCGATGCCGCCATCGCCGATATCGCGGCCCGCTACGCCAAGGCGCGCAGCATGTTCTTCATCGGCCGGGTGCGGGCCTGGCCGGTGGCGCGCGAGGGCGCGCAGAAGCTCAAGGAGATCTCCTACATTCACGCCGAGGCGTACCAGGGCTCCGAGCTCAAGCACGGCCCGCTGGCGCTGATCGACGCGGAGATGCCGAGCATCGTGCTGGTGCCCGGCGACGAGCTGCTGGCCAAGAACATCACCACCATCGAGCAGATCAAGGCGCGCGGCGGCCCGGTCATCGCGGTCACCAATACCGATCTGCCGGATGGTCTGGCGGACGCGGTGATTCGGGTTCCGGCCGTGTGCCCGGAACTGGACCCGATCATCCTGACGATTCCGCTGCAACTGCTGGCCTATCACACGGCCATGGCCCTGGGGCGCGACGTCGACAAGCCCCGCAACCTCGCCAAGAGCGTCACCGTCGAATGAGAACCGGGGTGTGGGCACCGCGCCCACACCCCGTCCGTGCGCGAATTCCTTTGCTGTGCCAGCATGGTCGGATGGAGCTGGGGAGCGTTCGTAACAAGGTCATCGTGGCCGCCCTTTTCGCGATTGCGGGCGGCGTCATCGCATTCTTCGTGAGCAAGCGCCCGCAGCCGCAGGCCCCGGCCGCGGAGCCGCCGCGCCTGGGTTATTCGCGCAACGGCTCCGCGCCCACCGCGGATCTGTCAGCGGCTCACTGACCGCCGGTACCGATTCAGCGCCAGCGGCACGAAGACCGCCAGGATCGCGACCACCCACATCAGGGTCGTCGCGACCGGATGCCGCATGGGCCACACATCGGCCGCCGGGCCCAGCGGACTGGTGTTCCCGAACAGGTCGCGAGTCGCCTGCGTCACCGCCGACACCGGATTCCATTCCGCCACAACGCGAAGCACCGTGGGCAGGTTCTGCGACGGCACGAAGGTATTGGCGATGAAGGTGAGCGGGAAGATCACCATGAAGTTGGCGTTGTTGTACAACTCCGGCGTCCGCACCAGCAGGCCGATCACGGCCAGGATCCACGACACCGCGTAGGCGAACAACAGCAGCAGGACATACGCCAGCACCGCGTCGAAGAACGACCCGCGGATGCGCCACCCCACCACCAGTCCGGTCAGCGACATCACCAGCAGGCTGACCACATTCATCACCATGTCGGCCACGGTGCGCCCGATCAGCACCGCGGACGGCGCCATGGGCAGCGAGCGGAACCGGTCGATGATGCCCTTCTGCATGTCCTCGGCCAGGCTCAGACCGGTGTAGGTGGCGCCGAACACCACGGTCTGGGCGAAGATGCCCGCGATCAGGAATTCGCGATAGGACGTGCCCGGCAGCGTGATCGCCGAACCGAAGACGTAGGCGAACAACAGCACGAACATGATCGGCGACAGCGTGGAGAAGACGAGCACGTCGGGCACGCGCCGGATCTTGATGACATTGCGCTTGGTGATGGTGATGCTGTCGGCGACCAGCATGGCGAGTCGCTGTGCGAGCGAGGGACTTTCGGCGACGGCGAGGGCGGAACTCATCGGGCCCCACCCCCGACCTTCGCGTCGGCGTCCCGGTTCCCGTTGATCAGCTCCTCGGCCTCGTGACCGGTCAGGGATAGGAAGACGTCATCGAGGGAGGGCCTGCGCAGCCCGACATCGTGGATCTTCACCTCGTATTCGGTGAGCTGCCCGATGGCGTCCACCAGGGCCTGCGACCCGTCCTCGACCGGGACGATGATCCGGCGCATCCCCGGCTCCAGCCGAATCTCGCCGTGCGCCAAGCCTTCCAGCGCCTGCTGCGCGAGGGCGAGATTGTCGGCGTGGTCCACCACCAGCTCGATGCGGTCACCGCCGACCATGGCCTTGAGCTCGTCGGAGGTGCCCTCGGCGATGACGCGGCCGTGGTCGATGACCGCGATGGAATCGGCCAGCCGATCGGCCTCCTCCAGGTACTGGGTGGTCAGCAGCAGGGTGGTGCCACCCGCCACCAGTTCCTCGATCACATCCCAGAGGTCAAGGCGCGCACGGGGATCCAGTCCGGTGGTGGGCTCGTCCAGGAACAGCACCGGCGGATTGGCCACCAGCGCGCCCGCCAGGTCGAGGCGGCGGCGCATACCGCCGGAATAGCCCTTGACCGGCCGGTCGGCGGCGTCGGCGAGACGGAAGCGCTCCAGCAGCTCGCGGGCGCGCTCCTTACTGCGCTGCACGCCCATGTGATAGAGCCGCCCGAACATCTCGAGATTCTCGAAACCCGTGAGGTATTCGTCAACGGCCGCGTACTGGCCGGAGGTGCCGATGCGGGAGCGCAGCAGCTGCGGATCCTTCAATACGTCCACCCCGGCGACGGTGGCGTGGCCCGAATCCGGGACCAGCAGGGTAGTGAGAACGCGCACGGTGGTGGTCTTGCCCGCGCCATTGGGGCCGAGCAATGCGGTTACGGTGCCTTCGGGTACGGAAAGGTCCAGACCATCGAGCGCGATCAGATGGCCGTATTTCTTGACCAGACCCTCGGCGACAATGGCGTCGGCCATGATTCTCCTCACTGCAGACCGGTTCTGAACTGCACGGATAGGGACGAACAAGACCAAACGCTCTCGGTCAGTATGGCCGGGCACGCGAAAGGCCGCATCCCATTGGGGGTCCGGCGGTGCTCGGGGGTGCCGGTATGGGATGCGGCCGATTCGATGATCCGCCCGGCCACCGGCCTCGATCGCGAGTAGCGAGCTACTCGAATCGAATTCGGCGAAGGACGCAATTCGGTCACGGAGTCATGCTGCCACTCGGGTACGACACTTTTTCCTCGAAAAAATCTTGGAACGCGGTGCCCCGATACCCACACAATCCGAATTCGTCGCGTAGGATCGTTCCCGTCGGCCCCTCCCCCCCCGGGCCGACCTTACGCGGGCCTCGGCTAACTCCCCCCCTTCGCCGAGGCCCGCCCCTATGCCCGGGGTCGGTTACTTCTCACAGGTCGGTTACTGCTCACACCAGTGGCCGAATGACATTGCGGCGCAGCACATGGCCGTGCAGCCGATTGATGCCCTTCACCCGCACGGTGGCCAGATGCCGCAGCGTGAATTCCGGTTCGTCCGTGATCGCCTCCGCCGCACCGTCATCCACCAGCACGGTGCCCGGCCGCGCCACACCGGTCAGGCGCGCCGCGGTATTCACCACCGACCCGTACAGATCGCCGAAGCGTTGCAGCACTTCGCCATACGCCAGCCCCACCCGCAATTCCTGGGTGACGCCGTGCGAGGCGATGGCGGCCTCCTGCACCGCGAGCGCGATGCGCGCGCCGTCGGCGGCGGTATCGGCCGCGAACATGACTTCATCGCCGACGTTCTTGATCACCCAGCCGCCGTTCGCCACGATCGCATTACTGGTGGCCGTCTCGAACGCCTCCAGCAATGCGGACAATTCGTCCGGCTCCAAATGGCGGGTCAATCGGGTGTACCCGACCATGTCGGCGAATCCGATGGCCAGCTCCCGCAGCGTGTCCCCCGCGACCGCGCCCCCGTCCAGCGACCGGGCCAGCGCGGCGTCCAGGTGCCGGCGGAAGGCGTAGCGCTGCAAGGTCTCGAATTCGGTGACCACCTCGTCGGTGGCGATCCGCGCGGCCTGCTTCGGATCGGTGTCCGGGGCCTCGCGGGTGATGGTCGCGATCCGGTCCAGGATCTCCTCGGTCACCAGGTCGACCTGCCATTCGGCCAGCCGCGCCATGGACCGCCCCAGCGTGCGCGCCGCGGTGGTCTGCCGGTGAATGTCCGCACCGGAGAGCACGTGCAGCTTGGCGAAGGTCTTGGCGGCCTCGACATCGGAGTCGCTGTACTCCACGGCCTTGTCGTCCGGGTCGGCCGGGAAGCCCAGCGCCACCCACAGCCGCCGGGTGACATGGTTGGGCAGGCCGGTCAGATCCGCGACCTGTTCGCGGTCATACTTGCGCGGCCCGCTCAGCAGGTACGGCTCCACCACGGACTGCACCAGGTCGGAGATCTCAGTGGACGCCATGCCTCGACGATACGGCGTGAATCGGGCCGCAAACCGCCGCTTGTTCCGTGTCACAGTGCGGAAGTTTCCGGCCCCGCGGCGGCGGTCCACCGATGATTTGCGGGGACGCCGGAATCAGCGCCCCCGCAGCGACTTTCAGCGGGTGGTGACCTCGTGCCAGAGGTCTGCGTCATTGCGCTGACGCAGCTTGCTGATTCCGAAGACCACGGCGGCGACCAGGACCAGGGTGAGCACAAATTTCATGTCCCCCACCCTACTTGGCGGAGTCTTGACGGACAAACATAGGACTCCTATCGTTCTCGGCATGACCAGCACCATACCCGCCGGATACCGCTACGACGATCCGGCGCTCGCGCCCTCGCCCCTGTCCCTCGACGATCTCGCCGAACTCCAGCGCTCGGTGCTGTGGAGCGAGGCCGACGCCGCCGCCCTGCGCCGCGCCGGGGAAATCCTTGTGCCGCAAACCGATCGGATCCTCGACGTCTGGTACGGATTCGTCGGGGCCAACCCCCATCTGGTGGCCGCCTTCGCCGGGAGCGACGGGCAACCCGACGCGGCGTACCTGGCCGCGGTGCGCGGGCGATTCGGGCAGTGGATCTCGGACGTGTGCACGCGCGAGTACGACGCGAAATGGCTGGCCTACCAAGAGGAGATCGCGCGGCGGCACCACACCTCCGGCAAAAACCGCACGGACGGCGTGGATTCGCCCTCGACCCACATCCCCATGCGGCACCTGCTTGCACTCATCGTGCCGATCACCGTGACCGTCCGGGACTTCCTGGGCGCGACCGGAGCACCCGCGGCCGAGGTCGACGTCATGTATCACGCCTGGTTCAAGGCGATCACCCTGTCGGCGGCGCTGTGGGCCAGGCCGTACAGTCCTGACCTGTGGTGAATGCGGGAAACGAGCACGAGGTCGCGGACAAGGTGGTCGCGGCGCTGGACCGGATCGCCCGCGGCGTCCGCGCCCACCGCCAGGCCATCGCCTCCCGCACCGGTCTGACGCCCCTGCAACTGGAACTGCTGCGCACCCTGGCCGAGGGTCCGCCGCCCGAACCCCTCACCGGGCTGCTGGCCACCGAACTCGGGGTCAGCCAGCCCACGGTGTCGGATTCGCTGCTGGCACTGGAACGCAAGGGCCACGTGGCCCGGCAGCCCGCCCCCGGCGACCGCCGCCGCAGCGCCATCGTGCTCACCCCGGACGGCAGCGCAGTGGCCGCCGAGATCCGCGCCGCGGACGAGGTCCTGCGCGCCTGCGTCGCGGAGCTGCCGAGCGATCGGCAGGACCAGACCCTGCACACGCTGCTCGAGCTCATCGGCGGCCTGCTGCACGCCGGCGTGGTGCAGGTGGCCCGCACCTGCACCACCTGCCGCTTCTACCGGACCGACGACTCCACCACCGCCCACTGCGAGCTGCTCGGGCAGCCGCTCCCCCCGCGCGACCTCCGCGTGAACTGCCCCGAACACCAACCGGCAGCCGACTGAGCACGGGGTTTGACCTGGGCCAACTCCGACATGTACCTTCGTGCAGGTCTGGGGCCTTAGCTCAATTGGCAGAGCACTGCCTTTGCAAGGCAGGGGTTAGGGGTTCGATTCCCCTAGGCTCCACAACGAAAAGCCGCGAGTTGCAATGCAACCCGCGGCTTTTTTCGCAGCTACGTCCGGTACGGGTCCGGATATGAAAAAAGCCCCCCGGGATTCCCGTAAGGCGTTTTCGATCTTATGGAGTGGGCCTAGGAGGACTTGAACCTCCGACCTCTTCGTTATCAGCGAAGCGCTCTAACCGCCTGAGCTATAGGCCCTTAGTGGGTGTTCGAAGTGTGTCACTCGAACGAGGCAGAAGATTACCGCACCGAAGCGCCGATAACCAAAACGGCCGGTCAGCGGGCTGCACGAGGCAGACCCGGACCGGCCGTCACGGGGATCGAAAGAGCGGTTTCCTAGTCGGGATCGGCCAGGGTGACCTGGATGCCGCCGACCAGATCGGTGCACTGGTTGTAGACGAAGACGCCCACGGTGGACAGCGCTGTCAGCAACACCACATTGATGAGGCCGATCACGCCGGCGTAGCCGAAGACCGTGCCCGCGTCGATGAGCGACGAGGACGAGTTGTCCGAGACCATGTCGGTGAAGGTGGAGTTCAGGCGCTCCCACACGCCCATGCCCTCCAGCACCAGGTACAGCAGGCCGACCGCCAGCATCCACACGAAGAACATGGCCACGCTGATCACCAGCGAGACCTTCAGCGTGGACCACGGATCGATGTGGCGCAGCTGCACGGTGGCGCGCAGCGGCTCACCGGTGGCCGCGGCCTGCGCCACCGCCGCGGGGGCGGACGGCGCGACCGGACCGGCCGGTGCGATCGGCTCCGGCGGCGGCAGCGGGTGCCGCAGCTCGGACAGATCCTGCAGATCCTTGACCAGTTCCGGACGGGAAATGCTGCGGGTGGGCCCGTCGATGCCGACGGACTTCACCATGGCCGCCTCCTTGCGCGCCGCCTTGGCCGCCAGGTCGGCGGTGGTGCGCGCATTGGAGACACCGGCGTTCAGGCCGCCGCCCTGGAGGCCGCCGCCACCCTGCAGCCCGCCACCCTTGAGGCTGGCGGTGCTGCCCGGCGTCGGGGCCTGGCCCGGGCGGTACAGGTTGGACTGCGGCTCCCGCTGCGGCAGCTGCGACCAGCCATCCTGGAAGGGCGAACCGCCCTGCTCGGCCGCGGAATCCGCAGCCGCCTCTGCCGAATTGTTACCTTCCGGCCCGAATTCGCCGGACTGGTCCGACAATTCGGGTGCTTGCGGCGCGCCGCCGTCGTTCCCGCCGGTCCGCGGAATGGGCCGCGGCGGAATCGGGGACGGGGCGATTCTCTCGGTCACGCCATTGGCATGACCGCGCTGGTCATTCGGCTGATTCGTGGTCAATGGTGAATCCTTCGATCCGTGTGTGCCGCCGCTGCTGTGGTGAAACTACTGCTTCGCCGAACCGCTGGTGTCATCTTCGGCAACCTGGTCGGGCTCATCCGCGTTCCGAGCGATCGCGAGCAAAGTATCGCCCTCGCCGAGGTTCATCAACCGCACGCCCTTGGTTTGACGGCCGGCCTTGCGAACCTGGTGTGCGAGCGTGCGAATGACACCGCCGCCCGACGTGATCGCATACAGCTCATCATCGTCATTGACGATGAGCGCTCCGACAAGACTGCCACGCTTCTCGTCGTACTGAATCGTCAGCACGCCCTTGCCGCCACGACCCTGCGCGGTGTACTCCTCGATGGCCGTGCGCTTGGAGTACCCACCCGCGGTCGCGACAAGCAGATAGATGCCCTCCTCGTCGCGAACCACATTGAGCGACAACAGTTCATCGTCGGCATTGAAGCGCATGCCCTGCACGCCGGAGGTGGCCCGGCCCATGGGGCGCAGCACCTCGTCATTGGCGGAGAAGCGGATGGACTGGCCGTGCGCCGAGACGAGCAGCAGGTCGTCCTCGGCCGAACACAGTGCCGCGCCGACCAATTCGTCCTCGTCGCGCAGATTGACCGCCACGATGCCGCCGGTGCGGTTGGAGTCGAAGTCGGTCAGCTTGGACTTCTTCACCAGGCCCTTGCGGGTGGCCAGCACCAGGTAGGGCGCGTCCTCGTAGGACTTGATCTGGATGACCTGGGCGATCTTCTCGTCCGGCTGGAAGGCCAACAGGTTGGCCACGTGCTGGCCGCGCGCGGTGCGGTTGGCCTCGGGCAGCTCGTACGCCTTGGCCCGGTAGACCCGGCCCTTGTTGGTGAAGAAGAGCAGCCAGTCGTGGGTCGAGGTGATGAAGAAGTGCTTGACGATGTCGTCCTGCTTGAGGCCCGCGCCCTGCACGCCCTTGCCGCCGCGCTTCTGCGAACGGTAGAGGTCGGTCTTGGTGCGCTTGGCGTAGCCGGTCTCGGTGATCGTCACGACCACGTCCTCGCGGGCGATCAGATCCTCGTCCTGCACGTCGCCGTCGGCCGCGATGATCTTGGTGCGGCGCTCGTCGCCGTACTTGTCGACGATCTCGGCCAATTCGGCACGGACGATCGAGCGCTGGCGCTCCGGCTTGGCCAGAATGTCGTTCAAATCGGCGATCTCGGCCTCGATCTGGGCCAACTCGTCGAGGATCTTCTGCCGCTCCAGGGCCGACAGGCGGCGCAGCTGCATGTCGAGGATCGCGGTCGCCTGGACCTCGTCGATCTCCAGCAGCTGCATCAGGCCGGTGCGGGCGGTCTCGGTGTCGGCCGAGCGGCGGATCAAGGCGATGACCGCGTCCAGCTGATCGAGCGCCTTCACCAAACCGCGCAGGATGTGGGCCCGCTGCTCCGCCTTGCGCAGCAGGTAGCGGGTACGCCGGACGATCACTTCCAACTGGTGATTCACATACAGCCGGATCATCTGATCCAGGCGCAGCGTGCGCGGCACCTTGTCGACGATCGAGAGCATGTTGCAGCCGAAGGAGGTCTGCAGCTGGGTGTGCTTGTAGAGGTTGTTCAGCACCACCTTGGCGATGGCGTCGCGCTTCACCGTGACGACGATGCGCAGACCCACGCGGTCGGAGGACTCGTCGTGGATGTCGGAGACGCCCGCGATCTTGCCGTCCTTCACCTGCTCGGCGATCGCGTTGATGAAGTTGTCGGTATTGACCTGGTACGGCAGCTCGGTGATGACGATCGTGGTGCGACCCCGGTTGTCCTCCTCGATCTCCACCACACCGCGCATGCGGACCGAACCGCGACCGGTGGTGTAGGCGTCGATGATGCCCTGGGTGCCCACGATCAGGCCCGCGGTCGGGAAGTCCGGGCCCTTCACGCGCTCGATGCACGCGGCGAGGGTGGCCTCCTCGTCGGCGTCGTGATTGTCCAGCGCCCAGTAGATGGCCTCGGCCAGCTCGTTCAGGTTGTGCGGCGGGATGTTCGTCGCCATACCGACGGCAATACCGTTGGAGCCGTTCATGAGCAGGGCGGGCACCCGGCTCGGCAGAACGGTCGGCTCCTGGGTCTTGCCGTCGTAGTTCGGGATGAAATCGACCGTCTCGTGGTCGATTTCGCGCAGCATCTCCATCGCCAGCGGGGTCAGGCGGCACTCGGTGTAGCGCATGGCGGCCGCGCCGTCGTTGCCGCGGGAACCGAAGTTGCCCTGGCCGTCGACCAGCGGGTAGCGCAGCGCCCACGGCTGCGCCATGCGCACCAGGGTGTCGTAGATCGCGGTGTCACCGTGCGGGTGGTAGTTACCCATGGTGTCGGCGACCGGGCGCGCGGACTTCACGTAGCCGCGGTCCGGGCGGTAGCCGTTGTCGTACATCGCGTACAGGATTCGCCGGTGCACCGGCTTGAGGCCGTCGCGCACCTCGGGCAGCGCGCGGCCCACGATCACGCTCATGGCGTAGTCGATGTAGGAGTTCTGCATCTCCTGCTGGATGTCGACCGGCTCGATGCGGTCGCCACCCGAAGGCGGAAGCGAAGTCTCAGTCATGAATTGTCTCCGTCAGAAGTTGTGGATGGTCCTCGCGGCGCGCACGCAGCAACCCGAAAGGCCGCTGCCAGCGCGAATTACACGTCGAGGAACCGGACGTCCTTGGCGTTCCGAGTGATGAAGCTGCGGCGAGCTTCGACGTCCTCACCCATGAGGATGGAGAACAGCTCGTCGGCCGCGGCGGCGTCGTCCAGAGTCACGAGCCGCAGCACGCGCACGCTCGGATCCATGGTGGTCTCCCACAGCTCCTTCGGGTTCATCTCGCCGAGACCCTTGTAGCGCTGGATGCCGTCGTCCTTGTTGATCTTCTTGCCGGCGGACAGGCCGCGCTCGAGCAGACCGTCGCGCTCCTTGTCGGAGTAGGCGAACTCCGGCTCGGAACGCTGCCACTTCAGCTTGTACAGCGGCGGCATGGCCAAATACACGTGACCGTGCTCGACCAGCGGACGCATGAAGCGGAACAGCAGGGTGAGCAGCAGCGTCGAGATGTGCTGGCCGTCCACATCGGCGTCGGCCATCAGCACGATCTTGTGATAGCGCAGCTTGGCGATATCGAACTCGTCGTGGATGCCGGTGCCGAAGGCCGTGATGATGGACTGGACTTCGGTGTTCTTCAGCACGCGGTCGATGCGCGCCTTCTCCACATTGATGATCTTGCCGCGCAGCGGCAGGATCGCCTGGTACATGGAGTCGCGGCCGGACTTGGCCGAGCCACCGGCGGAGTCGCCCTCCACGATGTAGATCTCGGACTTGCTCGGATCCTTGGACCGGCAGTCGGCCAGCTTGCCCGGCAGGCCACCCAGATCGGTAGCGGACTTGCGGCGCACCAGCTCTCGCGCCTTGCGCGCGGCCACGCGGGCCTGAGCCGAAGAAACCGCCTTCTGCACAATGGTCTTCGCATCGGCCGGGTTGGCCTCGAACCAGTGCGAGATGTGCTCGTTGCAGGTGCGCTGGACGAAAGACTTCACCTCGGTATTGCCGAGCTTGGTCTTGGTCTGGCCCTCGAACTGCGGGTCGGCGATCTTCACGCTCACGATGGCGGCGAGACCCTCGCGGATGTCATCACCGGTGAGGTTGCCTTCTTTCTCCTTGAGGAGCTTCTTGTCCTTCGCGTACTTGTTCACCACCGTGGTGAGCGCCGCGCGGAAGCCCTCCTCGTGGGTGCCGCCCTCGTGGGTGTTGATGGTGTTGGCGAAGGTGTGGACCGACTCGGAGTAGCCCGAGTTCCACTGCATCGCGACCTCGACCTCGTGGCCGGTGCCCTTGCCGGTGAACGCCACGATCGAGTTGTGGATCGGCGTCTTGGTCCGGTTGATGTGCTTGACGAAGTCCTCGAGCCCGCCCGGGTAGTGGTAGGTGCGGGTCTTGATCTTCGGCGCCGCGACCGCAGCGTTCTCGTCGAGATGCTTGGGGGCCTCGGCGGTTTCGCTCACCACCTCGTCGATCACGTCGCCCTCGGCCACCCGCTGATCGGTCAGCGTGATGGTCAGGCCCTTGTTCAGGAACGCCATCTCCTGCAGACGCCGCGCGACCGTCTCGAAGCTGAAGGTGGTGGTCTCGAAGATCTCCGGATCCGGCCAGAACTTGATGGTGGTGCCGGTGCGCTTGGTCGGACCGCCCTGCACCAGCTTGCCCGGCTTGGAGTCCTTGTACTCCTGCGTCCAGTGGAATCCGTCGGTGTCCACATCGGCCTGGAGCCGGGTCGACAGCGCGTTCACCACGGAGATGCCGACACCGTGCAGACCACCCGACACCGCATACGACTCGCCGTCGAACTTGCCGCCCGCGTGCAGCTGGGTCATGACCACCTCGATGGTGGGCACACCCTGCGCGTGCATGGCGACCGGGATGCCACGGCCGTCGTCGACGACCTCGACACCGCCGTCGGCCAGCAGCGTGACGTCGACGCGCGAGGCGTACCCGGCCATCGCCTCGTCGACCGAGTTGTCGACGACCTCCCAGATCAGGTGGTGCAGGCCGCGCTCACCGGTGGAACCGATGTACATGCCGGGGCGTTTGCGTACCGCCTCGAGGCCCTCGAGCACGGTGATGGATTCGGCACCGTAGTTCGACGGCTTGCCGTTCTTGGGCGGGGTCGAGCCTTCTGCGTTGGAGTCCATGGCAGCCACTGGTGGGTAGCTCTCCTTACTTGCTGATCCTCCCGGCACAGTGCAGTGGCACGCGTGGAGCCCTCAGACACAGTCTGCTCGAGCAATCAGACAGTGTCTGCTCGAGAATTACGGGGGCTCACGCGCAGGCGCTGCGGAACGCGCCGGGAGGTATCGCCGCTAGTTACTCCCCCATCCTACTGGTACGACCGACAGAGAACGCACCTATGACACCCCTGAGTGGGCCGTACGGTCATGAAATCGACCAGCGATATGACCCGTTATGGGCACAGGGGGTTCCGAGGGCGCCAGCGGGCGATGCGAGCGTGCCCGCGAGATCGTTTGCGCGAGGGTTCGCGGCGATCTTCCGAAGGTTCCACGTGAAACCGAAAACTATCCGTACGTGTCTCGCGGACCTCTGCCTTTGACGTGGCGGTCGCCGTGCCGCCAACTCGGCGCGGTCGGGCCGTTGATCTTCAGCTGTTTGACCACGCCGTTGCCCACCGCGGCGGCGATCTTGGCCAGGATCTGCGACTGGAACATGCGCAGCTGGGTCGCCCAGGCCGTGGACTCGGCCTGAATGCTCAGAATTCCGTTCTCCAGCGAGATGGGGGTGGCATGCGAGGCGATGTCCTCACCGACCACGCTGGCCCAGCGGCCGAAGACCGTGCCCTCGGCGACCTTGCCCGACCAGCCGCGCCCCTTCGCCAACTGCATGGCCAGGGACGAAAGAGTCTGGGGATCGCGATCATCCGGGTGCGCACCCGACCAGCCGGAGCGGCGACGCAGCGAGCGGATGCCGCCCTTGCGCGGCGAGGCCCGGCCCTGACCGACCGATTTACCGGCCGCCCGGGCTGCCGCGCGAGCCTCCTCGAGGGCGCGGCGCGCGAGGTCGACACCGCGCAATTCGGGCTCGGGACCGGCCGCGGAATTCGGCTCGGAACTCATGCGGTCGTCGGCTTCCGGCTGGTCGGCCATCCACAGTTCCTTCCACATCTGGGAATCCCGATGATCACTCTCGGTTCGTCACGTGATCTCTGGGTTCGTCAGGTGATTCTGCCTCATGGCACCGACGGACTCGCCGCATCGGCGATCCGCGACGCGCGATGATCGGCCTCGCCCGTGGTTTCCACGCGCAGCGGCGCGGCCTCCAATTCGGCGGGGACGTCCTCGGGCACCGCGGCCGTGATCAAGACCTGCTCGGCCCCGGCCGCCACCGCGGCCAGTGCGGCGCGGCGGCGGCGGTCGAGTTCGGCGAACACGTCGTCGAGGATCAGCACCGGATCGGATCCGGCCGTGCGCAGCAGTTCGAACGCGCCGAGCCGCAGCGCCAGCGCGAAGGACCAGGATTCGCCGTGACTCGCGAAGCCCTTGGCGGGGGCCGAGCCCAGCATCAGCTCCAGATCATCGCGATGCGGGCCGACCAGGCAGACCCCGCGCTCCAATTCCTTGGAACGTGCGGCGGCCAACTCCCGCAACAGGATCGCTTCCAGTTCCGATTCGTCCTCAGGCTGTGGAGAACGGGCGGGATCCAGCAGCTCCGGCGGCAAACTCGCACTTCGGTAACCGATTGTGGCGGGCCGGGATTCGGGAGCGATACCTGAATAAGCCTGTGCAAGATGTGGATAAAGCTCGTGCACCAACCGCAGCCGCTGCGCCAGCAACACCGCCCCGTGCGCGGCCAGGTGCCCGTCCCACACGTCGAGAGTGCTCAGCTCCGAGCCGGATTCCGAGCCGGCCCGGAGGCCGCGCGACCCCGAACGGGCATTGCGCCCAGCGGTTTTCAACAGTGCCGAGCGCTGCCGCAGCACCTTGTCGTAATCCGCGCGCACCCCGGCCAGCCGGGGCAGCCGGGCGGTGGCCAGCTCGTCCAGGAAGCGCCGCCGCTCCCCCGGATCCCCGCGCACCAGCGATAGATCCTCCGGGGCGAACAGGACCGTCTGCAGGATCCCCAGGATCTCCCGTGGCCGCCGCACCGGGGAGCGATTGATCTGAGCGCGATTGGCCGTGCCCTGATTCAGCTCCATGTCCACCCGGAGCTCGCGGCCGGTATTGACGACCGTCGCACCGATGCGCGCCTTCGGCGCACCGATGCGGATCAGCGGGGCATCGGCCGCCACCCGGTTTGAACCGAGTGTGGACAGATAGCCGATGGCCTCGATCAGGTTGGTCTTGCCGTTCCCGTTCGACCCCAGGAAAACCGTTCTACCGGGTGAAAGTTCGAGCTCGGCGGCTTCCCAGGAGCGGAAATCGCGCAGCGACAGCGCACGCACGTGCATCCGGTCAGTCCATGTTTTTCACAGGTTTGTCAACACTGTGCACAGGTGAGTCGCCTGATCAGCCCGGCAACCGCACCGGCATCAGCAGGTAGATGTAGTTGCCGGACAGCGCGGAGAACGCACCGGACTCCAGCTGCGCGGGCTCCTCCTCCGGAGCCGGCAGGAACACCGCCGGACGGCTGGGAGTCGTGAATCCGAAGGTCACCCGGTCCGAATGCGCGGCGGACAGGCCGTCGAGCAGGTAGCCCGGGTTGAAGGCGATGGTCAGCGGCTCACCGCGGAAGTCGGCCTCCAGCCACTCCTCGGCGCGGCCGGCGTCGTCGCCACCGGCGGAGAGCAGCAGGCCCTCCTCCGAGAACTCCAGCCGCACCTGGGCGCCGCGCTCGGCCACCAGGGCCACGCGCTTGATGGCCTCGGTCAGCGTGCTCACCGCGAGGGTGGCGATGGAGGTGTGCTCCTTGGGGAGCAACTGGCGGAACTTGGGGAATTCCGCGTCGAGCAGGCGGGTGGTGGTGCGGCGGCCGCCGTTCACGATGCCGAGCAGGCCGTCGGTGCCGGTTCCGAAGGCCAGCTGCACCGGCTGATCGGACGCACCGAGGGTTTTCGCGGACTCGGACAGGGTGCGGGCCGGGATCAGCACCGCGGTCTCCACATCGGCGCGGCCCGGCTGCCATTCCAGCTCGCGCACGGCCAGACGGAAACGGTCGGTCGCGGCCAGGACCACCTTGGGGCCCTCGATCTCGACACGGATGCCGGTGAGCATGGGGAGCGTGTCATCGCGCCCGGCGGCCACGGCCACCTGGGAGACCGCCGCGGAGAACAGGTCCACCGCGAGCTCGCCCGTCTGGGGAGGAAGCTCGGGAAGCTGGGGGTAATCCTCGACCGGCATGGTCGGCAGCGAGAACTTCGCACTGCCGCAGGCGATCAGCACGCGGGTGCCGTCCACCGACACATCGACGGGCTTGTTGGAAAGCGCCTTGGTGATGTCGGCCAGCAGGCGGCCCGACACCAGCACCTGACCCGGACCGGCGACCTCGGCGGCCACGCGCATCTGCGCGGAGACCTCGTAGTCGAAGCCGGAGACCGTCAGGCCGTCCTCGTCAGCCACGAGGAGCACACCACCGAGCACAGGGACCGGAGGCCGCGACGGCAGGCTGCGGGCCACCCAGGCTACGGATTCGGCGAAGTCCTCGCGGGCGACCCGAAACTTCATGCTTGCAAGCTCCATCGCCCGGTCTGTCCTCTCCCAGTGGATTTCGTGAACTCTGCTGATGCTGAATCAGCCGCCTACGCAGTCTCGCACAGGGGACTGACAGTGAACCGTACCCGCGTGAGCCTCGAACGCCTACGCCGACCCTCCGGGCCATCCGATGCGCCGGGATCGACTCCCCTCCTTACTCCCTGCCTCCCGATCGAGTGTGGAGGAGCTGCCCATCGAACCGTGCTCTCCCAACCCTTGTTTCCACACACCCTGTTTTAGAAAGACCTTCTCTAGATGAAGAACTGAAGTAGTAGTAGGTCCTGTTAGTTCTGTGGACTGCGGCCGTTTTCGCAGGTCCGGCGGTGCGGCGGCGTGGGGATGTCGTTTGGGTGGCTCGAGGATGAACAGCGGATGGCTGTGGAGTTGATCCGCTGTTCCACATTCATCCTCGAGCCATCCTCGAGTTGCTCCCCCATTCGAGGCCCGGTAGCCAACATCAGGATGAAACCGGGGACTACCTCGAGGATTCCTCGAGGAGCTGACAAGGACTCCTCGAGGAATCCACAGGGCACAACTGCCATCCGGCCTGCTCAGGCCTCGAGGATGAATTCACCTGTTAGTTCTGTGGACTACCACCTGTGCACCACTGTGAGTGGCGACCTGGGGGCAACCCCGTGGACAACAGTGGGAATCCTCGAGGAGTCCACAACCTTTCCTCGAGGACTCCTTGAGGAATCCACAACCCCGGAAAACAAAGAACCCCACGTCAGACGACGTGGGGCCCTGTGGACTGTGGATCAGCGCGAACGCTGTTTAATTCGGGCTGTGAGTTCCTGAACCTGGTCGTACACGCGGCGGCGCTCGGTCATCTCCTTGCGCACCTTCTTCTCCGCGTACATGACCGTCGTGTGGTCGCGGCCGAAGGCCTGACCGATCTTGGGTAGGGATAGGTCGGTGAGCTCTCGGCACAGGTACATGGCGATCTGCCGGGCCTGCGCGAGCGGGCGGGCCTTGCCGGGACCGGTGAGCTCCTCGAGCGTGGTGTTGAAGTACTCCGCGGTCACGGCCATGATCGTGGCCGCCGTGATCTCCAGCGTCGCGGTATCCGGCATGAGATCGCGCAGAACCACCTCTGCCAGTGACAGATCCAGCGGCTGCCCGTTCAAGGACGCGAACGCCGTGACCCGGATCAGCGCACCTTCCAGCTCGCGGATATTGCGTTCCACCCGGCTGGCGATCAGCTCGAGCACGTCGTGCGGCACGTCCAGGCGGTCCATGCGCGCCTTCTTGCGCAGGATCGCGATGCGGGTCTCGAGCTCCGGTGGCTGCACATCGGTGATCAGGCCCCACTCGAAGCGGGTGCGCAGCCGCTCCTCCAGCGTCGCCAGCTGCTTGGGCGGGCGGTCCGAGGACACCACGATCTGCTTGTTGGCGTTGTGCAGGGTGTTGAAGGTGTGGAAGAACTCCTCCTGGATGCCTTCCTTGCCCTCGATGAACTGGATGTCGTCCACCAGCAGGATGTCGGTCTCGCGGTAGCGGCGCTTGAACGCCACCTTCCGGTCGTCACGCAGCGAGTTGATGAAGTCGTTGGTGAATTCCTCGGTCGAGACGTACTTCACCCGCATGCCCGGGAACAGCCGCTGGGCGTAGTGACCGGCCGCGTGCAGCAGGTGGGTCTTGCCCAAACCCGAGGCGCCCCAGACGAACAGCGGGTTGTAGGCGCGCGCCGGGGCCTCCGCGATGGCCACCGCCGCGGCGTGCGCGAAGCGGTTGGAGGCGCCGATGACGAAGGTGTCGAAGGTGTACTTGGCGTTCAGGCTGGCCGAGGCGGACGCGGCGGGTGCGGGCTCGCGCTCGGGCGTCCGGTTGAAATAGGTCGGCCACGAGTTGCGGACATTGACCACCGGCTCGTCGTCGTGCGCCTCGTCCACCGGGCGGCGCGCGGGCTCGTCCGAATAGCGCGGCGGGGCCGGTTCATCGGAATAGCGCTGGGGAGCGGGTTCGTCCGAGTAGCGCTGGGGTGCGGGCTCATCGGCGTAGCGCTGCGGTGCGGGCCGGGCCGGTTCGTCGTCGGGGTCCGGCGAGAACAGCGACTCCTGTCCCGGCGGCATGGGCGCGCTGCGGTGATTCTCGCGGCGCCGGGGCGGCGCGGCCGGCTCGCCGACCGGCATCGGCCGCTCCTGCCCGGCCATCTGACGCTCCGGCGCGGACATCGGCAACTCTTCGGCCATCGGCGGCTGCCCGTAATCCACAGGTGGATAAGCATCGCGCTCGTCGTACTCGGCCGGATAGTCCTGTGGAGGCAGGTAACGGGGTGCCGCGTACTCCTGGGGCGCCTGGTACATGGGCTGTGGACGCTCGGCGGCCTGCGGCTCCGGCGGGTACGCGGCGGGTTCGGGCTCGCGCGGACGTTCCGGGCGGGAGGTCATGCGGGCGTGCCGGGGCGTATTTCCGGAGCGCCCCGCGGGCGGATTCTGCTGCGCGCGAATGCGCACGCCCAGGCCCTCGACCTGGAGTCCGCGCCGGGCCAGGGAGCGCAGAATGAGTTCCCGCAGATCGCGTTCGACGGTGACCTGCGCCATCGTGCCCGGCACCGAGAGCAGGGCGAATCCCTGCGCGAAGGTGATCGGTTCGATAGTGTTCAGCCACGCCTTGTGCGCCTTGCTGACCGGCTGGATCTCCCCATCCGAGGAGCCGCTCGCCAGTTCGGCGATCACCTCCGGCCAGACAGCGGTCAGCACATTCTGCTCGTCGTCCACGAACGTAGTCCTCCCCGGATGTAGGTCGATAGAAGCAGACGGTCTCGCTGCTCGGCTCCCCCAGTCACCGGGCGTCGGCGAGGCACCGTCGGCCCTACGAATATGCCACTCCAGGGGTCTTTCCACACAATTATCCACAGATGTGGAAAACCTGGGGATACACGTGTCCGCGTGTCTGATTCCCCGAATCGGGCGCGTACCTGCGGGTTCACAGCTATCAGCTGGCAAAGTCAACCGCGGCGCGCAGTGGCAGCGTCTCCAAGGACTGGAAAGGACCGTACACGACCACCGCCCCGCGACACGAACCCCCAGCAAGCGCCACGCGGAACGATCGATCCAGCTTCGAAATCGGTCGCCTACCCCCGAGTTTGACCCTCGTCCAGGGGGTAAGTACCCTTCTACAGTCACCCTATGGTGCGGTGGCGGCTGTCTGCTGCCCGTGCCGACAAGGGTATTGCGCCGAGGGACGCCCGTCCGTCGAGAGCACCGTTTCACCGAACAGCTTCGGGCGTCAACCGACGCCCACCACCTAGAGGAGTGTTGACCGTGGCCAAGGGCAAGCGGACGTTCCAGCCGAACAACCGTCGTCGGGCGCGCGTCCACGGCTTCCGTCTCCGGATGCGCACCCGTGCGGGTCGCGCCATCGTGTCGGCGCGCCGTGGCAAGGGCCGCGCCAAGCTGACCGCCTGATTCGGCTATCCCGGATGCGGCGTCGTATGTGCGCCTCGCCGTCCGGTCTCCGGTCCCCCATCCGCCCGCAATCCGCTGGATGCTCAGGTGCTGCCTGAGCCCTACCGGCTGCACCGGCGCACCGACTTTTCCCGGACGGTGCGCCAGGGCCGGCGGATCGGGAGACGGGACCTCGTTGTGCACGTACTGCTACACGACGACCAAGCCAGCGGACCGACCCCGGCCATCCGGGTGGGCGGTCCGCATTTCGGCTTGATCGTCAGCAAGGCGGTGGGTCCGGCGGTGGTACGCCACCGGGTGGCCCGCCGCCTGCGTCATATCTGCGCGACCCTGACCGACGAATTGCCCGGGGGCGCAGACGTTGTCATTCGCGCCCTGCCGGGTGCCGCCGACGCGCCCTCCGAAGAACTGCTGCGGCAGCTGCGGAGCGGCCTGCGCAAGCTCGGCACCCTCCCGTCGGCAGCGAATCATGAAGTGTGAGAACGACTCCATGGACGCACTGCGCGCCGCTGCCCGGATACCGGCCAAAGCTCTGATATTCCTCATCGAGCTGTATCGGACCTATATCTCCCCCACCCGTATGCCGGTGTGCCGCTTCACTCCTACCTGTAGCGAGTACGCGGTGACGGCGTTGCGCACCCGCGGACTGTTCGTCGGGCTCGGAGTGACGGCCGTCCGATTGGCGAAATGTGCGCCCTGGCACCCTGGTGGGTGGGACCCCGTGCCGGAGCGTAAGCACCGGCACGCGGCATCGACTTACGAAGGGTCATCGCCCGCGGTGACCGGCGACACGAACGACGGGAGTGCATAGCGCCGTGCTCGACTTCATCTATTACCCGGTGTCGGCCATTCTGTGGTTCTGGCACCAGGCATTCGGGTATGTGCTGGGCAAGAACAGCGGATTCGCCTGGGCCTTGGCCGTGGTGTTCCTGGTGTTCACACTGCGGCTGGTGCTCTACAAGCCGTTCGTGAAGCAGGTCCGGACCACCCGGCAGATGCAGGAACTGCAGCCGCAGATCAAGGAACTGCAGAAGAAGTACAAGAACGACCGGCAGCAGATGACGGTCGAGATGCAGAAGCTGCAGAAGGAACACGGCTTCAACCCGCTCATGGGCTGCCTGCCCGTGCTGCTGCAGGTGCCGGTGTTCATCGGTCTGTTCCACGTGCTGCGCTCGTTCAACCGCGTCGGTTCCGGTGGTTTCGGTGGCTTCGGCAGCAGCAACGGCATGACGGCGGAGCAGAACGCGAACACCGCGAACTACATCTTCAGCCCGGCCGACGTCCAGTCCTTCCTGTCCGCACGGCTTTTCGGCGCTCCGCTGTCGTCGTACATCACCCAGCCCATGGCGCAGCTGCAGTCCTTCGCCGAGTGGGGCGGTGTGCCGAGCAAGGTTGCCATCGCCGCGGTGTCGATTCCGTTGATGATCATCGCCGGTGTCGCGACCCACATGAACGCGCGCGCTTCGGTGGCCCGCCAGTCGGCGGAGGCCGCGGCCAACCCGCAGGCCGCCATGATGAACAAGCTGGCGCTGTACGTGTTCCCGCTCGGCGTGCTCGTCGGTGGTCCATTCCTGCCCGTCGCCATCCTGCTCTACTGGGTGTCCAACAACATCTGGACCTACGGTCAGCAGCACCTCGTCTTCGGCAAGATCGAGAAAGAGGAAGAGGAGAAGAAGCAGGCGGCCCTCGAGCGCCGCGCGCAGAACGCTCCGAAGCCGGGCGCGAAGCCGGTCGACGTACGCAAGAAGCAGGCGGCCGCCAAGGTCGAGGACGCTTCGAGCGATGCCGTCGAGGACGCGAAGACCGATGCGCCGCAGGCCTCCCAGAACGGCTCCAAGCCCGCGCCCGGCGCGAAGCCCGGCCAGGCCAAGAAGCGGTCCGGTAATCGTGGTCGCGCCAATCAGAAGCGGCGTCGCTGAGGCTTACAACTCCAGATGAAGGAAACAACCATGACTGTTGAAACCGACGGAGGGGATCCCACTGTGACGGCTGCGACGGCGGCACCGGACGCGACCGACGCCGAGGAAGCGCTCATCGAGGAGGGTGAGATCGCGGGCGACTACCTCGAGCAGTTGCTGGACGTGCTCGACTTCGACGGTGATATCGACCTCGACGTCGAGGGCGACCGCGCCGTGGTGAGCATCGACGGCGGCAAGGATCTGGCGAAGCTGGTCGGCCGTCGCGGCGAGGTCCTGGACGCGCTCCAGGAGCTGACCCGGCTGGCCGTGCAGCAAGCGACCGGCGTGCGCAGCCGGCTCATGCTCGACGTCGCGGGCTGGCGCGCCAAGCGTCGCTCCGAGCTGAGCGCGCTCGGCACCGAGGCGGCCAAGCGCGTGCTGGAAACCGGTGAGCGCGAGGCCCTCTCCCCCATGACCCCGTTCGAGCGCAAGATCGTCCACGATGCCGTGGCCGCGCTGGACGGCGTGGTGAGCGAGAGTGAGGGCGTGGAGCCGAACCGCCGCGTGGTGGTGCTTCCCGCCTGACACGCGGAACACTCGAGGCAGGGCCCCCGGATCGAAATGACCGGGGGCCTACTCTTATCCGGGGACAGGTTCGGGGGTAGTGAAGTTCGGTCGGGGGCAAGGCGTTCGGAAGGGATGTTTCACGTGGAACCAGAGACCGAGATGACCGCGCCCGGTCCGGTCGAACCTCCGGCTGCGGCCGCGGTGGTTTTCGGCGATCGGCTGGACAAGGCCCGGCTCTATTACACGGCTCTGGCGACCGCGGGCGTGGAGCGCGGATTGATCGGTCCCCGTGAGGTTCCCCGGCTCTGGGATCGCCACATCCTCAACTGTGCGGTGATCGGCGACCTCATCCCGCACGGCGTCCGCGTGGTCGATATCGGCAGCGGCGCGGGCCTGCCCGGCATTCCCCTCGCCATCGCGCGACCCGATCTCCGAATCACCTTGGTGGAGCCGCTGCTTCGCCGGACCGTCTTCCTGGCCGAGTTCGTGTCCGAGGCCGGACTCGACAATGTGCTCATCGTGCGCGGCCGGGCCGAGCAGGCGGGGGTGAAGAAGGAGGCAGGCGGCGCGGACATCGTTACCTCGCGTGCGGTCGCTCCCCTGGCGAAGCTGGCCGGCTGGTCCATGCCGCTGGTGCACGAGCACGGACGGATGCTGGCGCTCAAGGGAATCAGTGCCGCCGAGGAACTCGAGCGTGATCGCGAGGATCTGACCAAGGCGGGCGCGGGGCACGCCGAGGTCCTGGAATGCGGTGCGGGAGTGCTGGAGACACCCACCTTTGTGATCAGTGCCGAGCGACTGGCGCGCGCCGAGCGCCGTGCCGAGCGCAAGGATGCCCGACGCGGGACCAGTCACCCGAAGCGTCACTGACGAAGCTCTCCGCCCGCTAAGGTTTGCTGCACCCCTGCGGGTTCGCGATTGTTTCCCGTGAAACATGAACGGCTTTGCCCGGTTTGGGTGTGTCGTGCCGCGAAGGTGGCCGTTCAACTTCCGTATTGTGTCCCCTACTGGCAAGCTAGTGAACGTCGAGCGTGAGCGCAGACTTGCGATGCCCGGCACCGGCTCGAATCGGCTGAATGTCAGCGGAACGGCTTCGGAATGGGTATCGATCTCGCACCTCGCATCTCCTCGGTGACAACGCAGCGTCGCGGCTGCTGCTGCCAGGTGCGCGAAATTCTGCTCGGCCACGTGTCTTTGAGTTCTCGGGGTTAGGAGCCTGTATGTCCAACGGTCCGGCGAATGTTTCACGGGAAACAACGTCCAGGGTGCCCGGCATGCTCGATAGCGGTCCCTTCGACACCGACGAGTTCAGCCGCACCCCGTTCGGGAACATCTCCCCCACCGAGACTCCGATCGCCGCCGAGGCGCAGCGCGCGAGTCAGGTGCTGTCGGGCACCAAGGCCCACATTCCGCGCCCGCACGAACAGCGCATCATCACCATCGCCAATCAGAAGGGCGGCGTGGGCAAGACCACCACCGCCGTGAACCTGGCCGCCGCGCTCGCCATTCAGGGCATGCGGGTGCTCGTCATCGATCTCGACCCCCAGGGCAATGCCAGCACCGCGCTCGGCATCGAGCACCACTCGGGCATTCCCTCCAGCTACGAACTCCTCATCGGCGAGTGCTCGGTGCGCGACGCCATCCAGCAGAGCCCCCACAATGAGCGGCTGCTGTGCATCCCGGCCACTATCGATCTGGCCGGCGCCGAGATCGAACTCGTCTCCATGGTCGCCCGCGAGGGCCGGCTCAAGGCCGCCATTCAGGAGGCCAACCTCGCCGGGTACGACATCGACTACGTGATGATCGACTGCCCGCCGTCGCTGGGTCTGCTCACCGTCAATGCGCTCGTCGCCGCCAAGGAGGTGCTGATCCCCATTCAGTGCGAGTACTACGCACTCGAGGGCGTGGGTCAGCTGCTCCGCAATATCGGTCTGGTGCAGGCGCACCTGAATCCCGAATTGCACGTCTCCACCGTCGTTCTCACCATGTACGACGGCCGCACCAAGCTCGCCGACCAGGTGGCCGAGGAGGTCCGCGGGCACTTCGGCGACGCGGTGCTGCGCTCAGTCATCCCCCGCAGCGTCAAGGTGTCGGAGGCGCCCGGCTACGGCATGACCGTGCTCGATTACGATCCGGGCTCGCGGGGTGCGATGAGCTACCTCGACGCCGGACGAGAGATTGCGGCGAAGTCGGCGCGCCAGACCGCGGTTGCGCCGGTTTCCGACGCACAATCCGGTGTGTAAGTGATTTTTTCGGTGGCGGTGAACAACGGAAGGGGTCGGTAGGCCGATGAGTCAGGCGAAGAAGGGTGGACTGGGGCGCGGCCTCGCGGCATTGATCCCGACTGGTCCGGCAGCCACACCCGGCGGGCTCGGCAGTGCCGCCGCCAATGTCGTCATCGGTCTCGACCCGATCGGGCAGCAGTCCGCCGGGGCGGCGCATCTGCATCGGGTCCCCGATCCGGTAGATGCCCTCGACGCGACCACTGTCGGCTCCGCCGATGCGGGCGCGGTGTACCGGGAGATCCCGCCGGCGCAGATCGAGCCGAATCCGAAGCAGCCGCGCAGCGTCTTCGAGGAGGAGGCGCTCGCCGAACTGGTGCACTCCATCAAGGAATTCGGTCTGATGCAGCCCATCGTGGTGCGTCAGGTCGAGTCCGGTCCCCTCCCCCGCTATCAGCTCATCATGGGCGAGCGGCGCTGGCGGGCCAGCCAGGAGGCGGGCCTGGAGGCCATCCCGGCCATCGTGCGCGAGACCGCGGACGACTCCATGCTGCGGGACGCGTTGCTGGAGAACATCCATCGCGTGCAGCTGAATCCGCTCGAGGAGGCGGCCGCATATCAGCAGCTGCTCGAGGAGTTCGGCGTCACCCACGAGGAATTGGCCTCGCGCATCGGGCGCTCGCGTCCGGTCGTCACCAATATGATTCGGCTGCTGAAGCTTCCGATTCCGGTGCAGCGCCGGGTCGCCGCGGGCGTGCTGTCGGCCGGGCATGCCCGCGCCGTGCTCGCGCTGGAGGCCGGAGCCGATGCGCAGGAGGCGCTCGCGGCGCGCATTGTCGCGGAGGGCATGTCGGTCCGCGCGACCGAGGAAGCGGTGACGCTGGCCAACCGGAATCCGGACGCGGCCGCTCCCCCGGCGCCCAAGCGCAAGCCGATTCAGATGCCCGGTTTGCAGGATGTGGCGGAGCGGTTGTCGGAGTCCTTCGACACCCGCGTGACGGTCCAGCTCGGCAAGCGCAAGGGCAAGATCACTGTCGAGTTCGGCTCCATCGACGATCTGGAGCGCATCGTCAGTCTCATGGAGCAGTCCAAGCCCTAGAGTGGGTCCACTTCGAGGGTCGCAGTGGAAAAGTCACTGTGACGTTCGGGTTTATGGCCCTGGAGAGGCGTAAAGCGTTGATCGCTTATTCTTGCTGGCGAGCACTGTGTGATGCGGCGTGAGTGTGGATGAATCGGACAGCTGGAGGCTGAGCAGAGCGGTGTCGACCAGCGTGACCGCACTTACCCTCGGCGGACTCGACAAACTTCCGGTACATGCGCGGCGGTGCGTGTTCTGGGAGATCGATCCGGCGGTGGCGGCGGATTCCCATGACTTCAGCGACCCGGTCTTCGAAAAGGAGGCCTGGCTATCCACCGTGATGTTGCAGTGGGGCTCCTGCGGGCAGGTCGCCATGGTGGACGACAAATCGGCCGGGTGCGCGCTCTACGCGCCGCCCAGCGCGGTACCGCGGGCCGGACTGTTCCCCACCTCCCCCGTGAGCCCGGACGCGGTGCTGCTGACCACGCTGAGCGCCGAAACGCCCTTTGCCGGTAACGACATAGCCAATCAGCTGATTCAGGCCGTGGTGGCCGATCTGGTGCGGCGAGGCGTGCGGGCCATCGAGGCGTTCGGCATTCGCAAGGAACCGCCGACCAGTCCGATGCCCGCCGTCGGTTCCATGACGCTGCGCGAGCGGATCGGCACGCCCCTGCGCTCCCCCGCACCGGCGCCGTCCGGGTGCTCGCCGGAGAATTGCATGATCGAGGCCGACTTCCTGGAGGACGTCGGATTCAAGGTGGTCTCCTCGCATCATCGATTCCCGCGCCTGCGTCTGGAACTGGATCACGAGCACCTGTGGAAGGAAGATGTCGAGCGCGCGCTCGATCAGCTGCTCGCCGCGGCGGCGCTGACCATGCCGACTCGCATCGCCACCCGCTAGCTCCACTCCCTCGACGAAAAACCCCTCCGGCCCGAATGGGTCGGAGGGGTTTGTTTCATGTGAAACATCAGAGCCGATCGGCGGCGGCCAATTCCTCGGCGAGCAACTCGGCGAATGTGTAAGTCCCCGTGGGCTGGTCGTCCTGGCCCAGCAGATACAGCCGCTTCACCGAGATCAGGATGGCCTCGGCGATCACGTCGCGCATGCGCGGATTGGTCAGCACCGAGGAGTCGTAATCGTTGGTGAGGTAACCGATGTCGACCTGGACGGTGGGCATCTTGGTGAGCCGCAACAGGTCCCAGGTGCGGGCGTGGGTGCGGCAGTCCTGCAGGGAGGTCCGCGCCACGATCTCGCGCTGGATGAACCCGGCCAGCACCTGCCCGATCATGGAGGTCGAGCCGTGCGAATTGCCGAAGTGGAAGCTGGCGATGCCGCTGGCGGAACCGCTGTCATTGCTGGCGCAGCGCAGCGAGATCATCAGGTCGGCGTCGAAGGTGTTGGAGGTCTCGGCCCGCTCGGCGTCGGAGGGGTTGGCGCCCCACGGCCGGGACAGGAAGGTCTCCATACCCGTTGCGGCCATGCGCCCTTCGAGGCGGCTGGCCAGATCCCAGAGGATCTCCGACTCGTAGACGTCGCCGTACTCGGTGGGCACCGCGGAGCCCTTGTCCGGGCCGCCCAGGCCCGGATCGATGACGATGCGCTTGCCGGTGAGCTGCGGCCCGGCCCGGTGCACCACCTCTTCCTCGGCGATGCGGTGCGGGTTGCCGCCGGTGACGCGCGCGCCCAGCAGATCCAGCGAGCGCAGCGTGTCGGGACCGCAGATGCCGTCCGAGGACAGCCCGATCTCGCGCTGGAACGAGGTGAGCGCGTCGTGGGTGTGCGGGCCGAAATAGCCGTCCACCCGGTGCACGTAGAAGCCCAGATCCTGCAGTCGCCGCTGCAGGGTGGCGACATCGTCGCCGTACAGCGGCGCGGACAGCTGGTAGATGAGGGTGCGCGCACCCAGGCGGTAGCTGGCTTCCTTCAGCGCGCGGTAGGTGGCCGGACCGACCACGCCGTCGACCAGCAGACCGCGGTGCTGCTGAAAGGCACGCACCGCGGAGTCCAGCTGATGATCGAAGGTGGCGTCGGAATCCTTCCAGTACTCCCCCATCTGGGGGTCGCTGTTGGGATGGGAATGCAGGAACCCGAGGCTTGCCAGGGTGCTCCGAACCTCTGCTACGGCTGGTCCTGTATCGCCGTGACGAAGTCGGTGCATGCGTGAGAGCCCTTTCCTTCCGCCAACCCGGGTACCCACTCATGCGTCGGTTCACACCTACGCACGACCGGAGCGTCGAACGATTGTTTCAGACCCGGACCGATATTCGGCAACTGTCGAGTGCAGGCATCCTAACCCCGGTGCTGGGGTCAGGGGCCGAAGGCGGAAGCCTGCGTAACCACGTAGGCCCCCGCCAGCGCCGAAATTCTATCCAGCGTCGTTAAAGAACTTCTTGTAGTTCACGCAAGAGGGCCGCTTTGCCCTTTGCTCCGACGATCCGCTTGGTTTCCTTGCCCCCTTGGAACAGGACCATCGTAGGCAACGACAGGATGCCGTAGTGCTTCGAAGTCTCGGGGTTGTTGTCGGCGTCGAGCTTGGCGATGGTGATCTTGTCGCCATTGGCGGCGGCGATCTCCTCCAGCACGGGGGCGACCATCTTGCACGGGCCGCACCAGGCCGCCCAGAAGTCGACGAGAACGGGCTTCTCGCTGAGCAATACCTCGTCGGCGAAGGTGGCGTCGGTCACCGTCTTGGTGGCGCTGGTCTTGGCGTCGGACATGCCTAGCTCCTTTTAGTTGTTCACTTCGACCGGCTGACCGGCGTGATCGAGGGTGTTGGTGGTGATGTCACCCTGCTCGGCGAGCCAGCGCTCGGCGTCGATGGCCGCGCGGCAGCCGGTGCCCGCGGCGGTGATGGCCTGGCGGTAGGTGTGGTCGACCAGATCGCCGGCGGCGAAGACGCCCGGCACCGAGGTGTAGGTGCTCTGGCCCTTGACCTCCACGTAGCCCTCGCCGTCCAGATCGACCTGGCCGCGCACCAATTCGCTGCGCGGGTCGTGGCCGATGGCGACGAACAGGCCGGTGGCGGCCAGCTCGGAGGTCTCGCCGGTGCGGGTGTCACGGACGGTCAGGTGGGTGACACTCGTATCGCCGTGTACGCCAATGACTTCCGAGTTCAGCAGGAAGCGGATCTTGTCGTTGTTCTTGGCGCGCTCGAGCATGATGCGGGAGGCGCGGAACTCCTCGCGGCGATGGATGATGGTCACCGAGCTGGCGAACTTGGTGAGGAAGGTCGCCTCCTCCATGGCCGAGTCGCCGCCGCCGACCACCACGATGTCCTGGCCCTTGAAGAAGAAGCCGTCGCAGGTGGCACAGGCGCTGACGCCGCGGCCGAGCAGCTCCTGCTCGCCGGCGACGTTCAGGTAGCGGGCCGCGGAGCCCATGGCGAGGATCACGGCGTGGGCCAGGTGGACCTCGCCGCCCACGGTCACCTTCTTGATGGGACCGGACAGGTCGAGCTCGTCCACGTCCTCGGTGCGGATGTCGGTGCCGAAGCGCTTGGCCTGCTCCCGCATCTCCTCCATGAGGTCCGGGCCCATGATGCCCTCGCGGAAGCCCGGGAAGTTCTCCACCTCGGTGGTGGTCATGAGCGCGCCGCCGAACTGGGTGCCCTCGAAGAGGAGCGGTTCGAGTTCCGCGCGGGCGGCGTACACCGCAGCGGTGTAGCCGGCCGGACCGGAACCGACGATGATCAGGTCGCGAACAGGCGTGCTCAAGGGGCCCTCCGAAGCTGTGTGCAGACTGGCTCGATTTGTTCGAGCGTGAGCGTGTCGGTCAACAACAGCGTAAACGGTGTTGTTCCCGGGCCCCTTCGCCCTCGGACGTCAGCCGATATCGGCGCGTCCGAGCACCTGGGGATTGCCTGGGGCGCAGGCGGTTCCGAGGACGGCCGCGGTGATCTGCGGAGGTTTCGGTCCCGCCAGCAGGACCAGGACGCCGGGTGTGCCGGAGAACACTACGCTGCGCGAGCCGAGTATCGGGCGGTCCAGACCGGCTGCTTGTAGGCAGGCGGCCAGGGCGTTGCCGGTGGCGAGCGGGCCGGTGATGTCGTGGTGGCCCATGACGCTGAGCACGCTGGCCGGCGACAGGCTGGCGTCCAATTGGACGTCGGCCGTGGATTGGGCGGTGGGGGTCCTGGTGTGGCTGCTCAGGGCGTCCACGGCCACCACCGCGCCCGCTACCACCGCGGCTGCGGCCGCGGCGACGGTGAGCCAGCGCAGGCGGCGGGAGGGCCGCTCGTCGAGCCGGGAGGGCTCGGTGAGGTCGGCGTCCGGCTCGAGCTCCGGCACCGGTTCGAGGTCGGACTCGAGCTCGCGGGGGTCGAGGCGGCCGGTGTCGAAGATGGCGGAGCCGTTGAGGATCGGCATCGGCGCGGTGTTGGCCGGGGCCGGATGGGTGGAGCGGGTGACCGGTGGCGGCGCGACGGGGAGCCGCGTCACGGTGGCCAGTCGTTCGGGGTCGTCGGGGACGGCCAGGTCGGAAATCATGCGTTCGAGGCGGGCGGCCACCTCGGCGGGCATGGGGTGGGCGATGTGCTCGTCGCGGCCGAGGTCGCGCAGGCGCGCGTCGACGCGGTCGAGGGAGCTCAGATAGCGCATCGCCTCGGGGTCCTGTCTGACCACGGGCCAGAGCCGTTCGGATTCGTCCGGCGGCAGACTGCCGCCGTGCAGATCGGCGAGCAGTTCGGTGGAGAAGGGCGGCATGGGCAGCGTGCCCGCCATTGCTCCTCCTGTTTCCTCCATTGCCCCTCCAGGGCTTCGAGTGGGGATCGCAGACCTGTCTTTGTATCCGACGCAGCGGAACCGTACAAGGTTCCCTCGAAATCGCGCTGTTCTAGTTCATTTCACGCAGGTGTGCCTCGAGCCGACGCCGCCCGCGGGCACACCGGCTCTTGACCGTGCCCTCCGGAATTCCCAGCAGCACAGCGGCATCCGCGATGGAGTAGCCCTCCAGCTCCACCGCGACCAGGGCGGTGCGCTGGTCGGCGGGCAGCACGAACAGCGCCGCATCGACCAGCAGGGCGGCCTCGAGCGCCGCGAAATCGTCGCGGGGGCAGCGGGGTTCGTCCGCAGGGTGCTCGGACAGCGGTTCGGTGCGGCGCAGTTTGTTGCGGCGGATGCGGTCCAGGCAGGCGTTCACCACGATCCGGTGCAGCCAGCTGCGCACCTCCGCGTCACCCCGGTAGGCCCCGGTGCCCCGATGCGCCGAGAACAGCGCGTCCTGGAGCGAGTCGGCGGCGTCCTCGGGACCGTAGGAGGCGCGTAGCGCGGTCTGCCAGAGATGGTCGTAGTGGCGGCGGAGCAGTTCGGCGAAGGCGTACGGCGCGCCGCCGACGTGAGCGGCCAGCAGGTCGCGATCGCTGACCTGCCTCGCTGCCACGAGTTCGTTCGCTGACGACAATGCATCCCCTCAGACCGGCGGGCACGGCCTGAACACGGCCGAGCTTCACCGAGTTTTATGGCTGTCATCCGGGACCGCTGACGCACGACCTATGCCGGTGCCCGGGAGCTCCCCTTGCCGAGAGTACGCAAGATCATATCGAAGATAACGATTCGATAGCAACGAATCGAGAGAAAAAGTGCTGGTAGCGAGCGTTTGGTCCGAATCGCGCAATCTACTTGTGACCGGCGCTCAGAGGGCTCAACTCACGTGGTTCGCGGCCCGTCTCGTTCTGGACTGAGTGGAGCGGGGGAGCGAAGCGGAGGGAGGAGCGGAGGGAGGGAAGAACGAGACCTTCAGGGCCGCGAACCCGCCCGGAGCGAAGCGGAGGGCAAATTAAACACTGGCTTCGAAGTGGATTTCCGCGATCGAGGACTGGAACTGACCCCCGTTGTTGGCGAGCTGGGTGATCCAAATAAGTACGTACCGGGCGGGCTGGTCGGCCCGCACCGGGATCTCGGTGGTGCCGTCGCCGAGCACCGCCGACCCGATCAGCTGGGTCTGATCGAGGGTCGGCGAGGCGGTCGGCGAGCTGCGGATCTCGACCTGCGTTCCGGGCGAAGGCGATTCGATGATCACCTTGGTCAGCTTGCTGGGGCTGCCCAAGGTGGTCAGCACGCCCACGCCCTTCTTCAGGGCCGGGAACTGCTGGAAGTAGGCGTCGGTGCGCCAGGTGGTGGCCGGGTTGTTGTCCAGTACCGCCCCGACGCTGCCGACATTGTCCGGGGTGCCCTCCGGGGAGAACACCGTCGCGCCGGTGACCGGCACCGGCACGCCGCCGGTGGCCGGAGCCCCGGCGGGCGTCTGGGACGAGCCCGGGGTCGGCGGCGGCGTGGCCGAGGTGGTGAGGCCGATATTGCGCTGTTCGTTGAGCGGCGCATTGGACGAGCCGGGCGCGAAGACGCTGAGCAGCCACCAGATGATGACGCCGACCACCAGCGCGGCCAGCACGCCCAGACCGACCAGGATCCACATCATCCGCTGCGAGCGTTCCTTCTCGGCGGCGAGCAGTTCCGGATCGGCGAGCGTCTCGTCCGGTGCGCTGGGCGGCTTCTGGCCCAGTCTCAGCACCGGGATGAAGTCGGTCTTCTGGTCGACCACCGACGCCTGCTCCAGCACGTGCTGGACGGTGGCGGCGGTGCGCACGCCCTTGTTGGACTCCAGCGACCGCACCGCGACCGCGGAGATCTCGAAGGGCACCTCGGGCCGAATCGTCCTGGGCTCCACCGGGGTTCCGTCCGGCCCGAAATCGGCCGGCGGGAGTCCGCCCACGGTGGCCGCGGTGCCGGAGATGCCGGGGGTGCGGATGGGCCAGTGCGCGGTGATGAGCGCGTAGAGCATGGCGCCGAGACCACGCACATCGGACTGGGCGTCCGAGTCGGACAGCGTGCCGGGGAAGGCCAGCACGGCGTCGCCGGAGGCGCTGATGCGCACCCGATCCGGATGGTCGATGGACAGCGAACCGCCACCGCGATGCGCCATTTCGGCCGCCGCGGCCAGCGCCCGGATGGCCCGGGCCGCGCCGATCGGCGAGGGCACGGTCTCGGCCATCTCCTTGAGCGAGCGACCGGGCGTCCATTCGGCCACCACGATGCCGCCGGAGGAACCGCGCACCACGTCCAGCACGCGGGCCAGGCCGGGCGAGTTGATCCGGCCCAGGCGCAGCGTGCGGGACAGAATGGCCTGCGGCCCATCGTGTCCGGAGTTGTCGGTGGCCTGCTGGTCGGCGTCCACGAAGGTGAGCGCGACCTCGCGGTCGAGTTTCACATCCAGCGCCTGCCAGAACTTGAGTCCGCGCGCGCCGCCGTGACCGGCCAGCAGCCGGTACCGGCCGCCCGCCACGGACGCGCCGGGGGTCAGCTTGGGGCCGCGCTGGATGCGCTTGCTCGGCGATTCCACCCGCATGGGCGGCATCTGCGGCGAGACGGCCTCGTACACACCGGTTTCGGGACCGGGATGGTCCCCTTCCTCCGGTAGGTTGTCGGGTTCCGCCTGGTCGCCGCCGCCGGTGCGGGCCTGGGATTCGGGGCGCGCCCCGGATTCCGCACGGCCACCGGACTTTCCGCCGGACTTGCCGGGTGGAGGGGTGTCCGTGGAGAGCCCGCCGCCCGCGGCCGTCGTTGATTCGGCGGCCGGGACACCGCCCGCCGCGTCGTCGCTCACCCTGGTTCCTCCTTCGCCGTGGTGTGTCGAAGACCGATGTGTCGGACCCGGAACCGCCGCGCCGGTATCCGAAGTGGTGCGGATGCCGGAGTCCGGCCTGCCGCGGGGGCTGTCCGCGGGCACGCCGGATCGGGCAGTTGCGTTTGCCTGCGGAACAGGGTACGGGAACTCGCCCGTGCCGGTGATGTCAACCGCATCGGGCCGGATGACGGGCAGCACCATGGTCTGCGCGTCGAGGTACGGGTCGAAGCGGTAGTAGTACGGCGCGGCGCGCAGATCCGGCTTGGGCAGCAGCGTGGTCTCGTGGATGTCCTCGAGCGGCGTGCCGTCGAGGTCGAGATCCGGTGCGGGCGGCGTGATGCCGAGCCGCCGCGAGATGGCCACGGTGATGGCAACGATCTCGGGGATGCCGAGCAGGCGCATCAGGCCGAAGGCCACGCCGAACATGACGATCGCGGTGAGACCGACCCGGACCAGCGAGCCGACGCCGCCGAAGGAGTCGGTAAGCCGTTGCAGCCGCAGCACTTTGTCCACGATGAGCATGACCGCGCCGCCGGCCAGCGAGGTCAGCACGACCCGGGTGATGGTGCGCCCGACATTGGTCATGTGCAGATCGCCCAGGCTGCGGTGCAGCAGCCAGCCGCCGATGATGGCTCCCGCCAGGAAGCCGAGGCCGTTGGCGACGCCGAGCGCGATGACCACGTGCCGGTCGTCGACGACGTAGGGCGCGAGCGCGGACAGCACGATCTTGACGCTGGTGATGCCGAGGATGATCCAGGTCGGCGTCCAGGCCTGTTCACGCGCGTAGAACACGCGCAGGTGAATCAGCACCAGCGCGTACGGGATCAGCGTGAAGGCCGACCACGACACGGCCTCGCCGAGCCGTCCGGCGTCGCCGCCGAAACGGCCGTATCCGTAGAGGGCAGTGCCGATCTGGGGCCCGGCGAAGGTCAGGAAGGTGACGATCGGGACCAGCGCGATCATGGTGAGTCGCGTCGCCGCGCCGAGATCGTCGACCACGGCGGGCGTGTCGTCGGCGGCGGCATTGCGGCTCAGCCGCGGCATGATCGCGGTCAGCAGCGTCACACCGATCACGCCGTACGGCAATTGCAGCAGCAGCCAGGCATTTTGGTAGATGGCCGGGCCGCCGACATCGGCGTGCGAGGAGATGCGGGTGGCGAAGGTCCAGCCGAGCTGGCTGATGAAGACATAGAGCAGGATGGCCGCGCCCATGCCCGCGAACTGCTTGAGCCGCGCGTCCACTCCCCACAGTGGCCGCAGATCGATGCCCGCCCGGCGGATGGCCGGCACCAGGCTCGCCATCTGCACGATGACGCCGAGCGTGACGCCGATGCCGAGCAGCAGCAGCTTCGGTTCGCCCATGCGAACCGGGTCCAGGGTGATCTCGCCCGGTGTCAGCGCGTAGAGGCCGAGCACCACCAGCACCACCAGGTTGTTCAGCACCGGTGCCCACGCGCCGGGCCGGAATATCTGATGGGTGTTGAGGATCGCCATCAGCAACGCCGACAGGCCGTAGAACAGCAGCGCCGGCAGCAGCAGATAGGTGAGTGCCGTGGTGAGACCGGTGTTGACCTTGCCGTCGTTGGAGAGGAAGACGTGCGTGGTCAGCACGGGCGCCAGCGCGGTGGTGACGATCGTGCCGGTGGCCAGGATGGTGAAGGCCGCGGTGACGAGTTGCCGCACGAAGGCCGCGCCCCCGTCGGCGTCCTCCTTCTCCGCGCGCACCAGGGTGGGCACCACGATGGCGGTGAGTACCGCGCCGAGCAGCAGCTCGGAGATCATGGTCGGAATGGTGCTGGCGACGGTGAAGGCCGAGGCGATGGCCGGGCCCAGCACGGTCAGCAGCATCAGCTGCTTGGCGAATCCGGTGATGCGGCTGATCAGAGTCGCGATGGCGATCGATCCGGAGTCGCGGACCAGCCGGGCGTTGGAGCTTTCGGCCTTCTCCTCGACCCGCTGCCCGACCGGCGTTCCACGTGAAACCACTTGGCGCTGCTGGCCGCTCGGCGGGCCCGGGCGCGGGTTCGACATCGGGGGTGTCGGATAGCGCTGGGGGCCGGGGGCGGGTTGGCGATTGCCCTCATTGCCCGGGTGACCCCAGTGGTAGCGCTCTTCGGCCGGAACGCGCCCGGCCGCAGCGGGATCGGGGCGGCCCTGCGGCTGCCGGGGCCGGTGCATGATGGGCCCGGATTCGGGTCCGGGCGGCACCGGGCGCGGACGGCCCTGACCGCCTTGCGGATTCGGTCCCCCGTACTGGTTCGGCGGCACTTGCCGCTGTGCTCCGGAGGGCGGCGGACCCTGCGGCGGTACCCGGTATTGCTGGCCCGAGGCGGGCCCCTGCGGTCCGCGCGGTCCGGGTCGAGGCGGGACGCCGCGTTCCCAAGGTGCCGAGGGCGCGCGCCGCGGCGGCGGCCCGTCGGGTCCCTCTGGTCGGCCGGATGAGCGCGGCCCGCCGTACTCGCTCACCGTGACTCCTGTCGTTTCAAATCCCGCTTACCCGCGCGCCCCTGCTGTGTGCCCGGATCGAACCCTTCGTCGGCCGGGTCCGGCTTCCCGCGGAAGCGGTGCCACAGTCGGCGACCGACCAGCAGGAGCAACAGCGCACAGGCGCACGCGGTAATTATTGCCAACACCTGACCGTAAGCGTTGGACCGCACCGATACCGATACCGCATTGCCGAGCGGCACCCCGTCGGGTGTGGTAAGCGCGATGGGAATGACCAGGTTTCGGCTGTCGGAGACCTCGGTGGGGATCTGGAAGGACCGATTTCCCTTGGCGGGCAGCTGCTGTTCGCCGATATCGGTGATGTTCGTCTCGGCCGGCTGGTCGATCTTGAACTTCACCCGGATGGCCACCGGCAGGTCGTTGCGGGCCACCAGCAGCAGCGGACTCTGTTCGGAGGCCAGGGTGTAGACGCCGCCCGGCGGCAGCACCGTGACCGATCCGAACAGGTTGTCCATGGTTTTGGTGGTCTGGTCCAGCCGGCGCTGGGCACTGGTGTCCGCGGCCGCGGTGGACGCCCAGCGATCCGAGAGCGACAGCACCCGGATCAGGTCGTCGCGCAGCGGGGTGAGGAAGGCGCGCGGGCTGAGTTCCTGCTGCGGCACGTCCACCAGCGCGCTCATCAGTTCGGTGATGCGCTGGGCCTGCTGGCGCACCGGTTCGGCGAAGTGCGCGGGCACCGCCTCGTCGGCCGCGTCGGCGAGGTAGTCGAGTTCGTAGGGCTGGGAATCCGGCTGCTGCGCAACCAGTTCGGTGAAGGGCCGCGCGGTGGCGAGATTGTTGTGCAGCAGCAGGTCCAGCTGGGTGAGCACGGCGGAGGCCTCGTCGCGATTGGCTCCCCACTGCTGCGGCGGCACGAGCAGCGCCGAGCGGGCCCGTCCGGGTTGCGGATTCAGCGCGGTCCAGGCGATCGCGCCCAGCGCGTCCTGCAACCGGGCGGCGCGGGAGTCGACGGTGACGTCGTAGCGGACCTTGTCCGGGGTGAAAGGCGGTGTGGGCGGATTGGATCCGATGGCGGCCAGCGCGGTCGCGGCCCAGATGTCGAAGGTGGTGGCACGCAGCGCGGCGGGCGCGGGCGGCGGTGGCGTGCCCGCGGCGGGCGGCACGGTGACGTCGGCGAGGTTCACCACGTCCGGTGTCCCCGGCTCGGTACCTCCGGCGGGTGCGCCGGGGGTCTTGGCGGCGGTGAGGTTGCTCCGGCCGTCGACCGGTGCGACCGCGTTGTCGGCGAGCACGGTGCCGGTGAATCCGTGGTGCGCGAACAGGGTGGCCGCCTCGGTGTCCACCGCGCCCGCGTCCGGAATGGCCACGCCGCGCACCGATTTCACCGAGAGCAGGTTGTCCACCAGGTCGGCGGGTGCGTTGAGCGCCCGGTCGGCCAGGGTGACGTCGCCCGCGGCGGCCAGGGCGGTGGCGTCGACCTGCGCGAACGGCAGTGCCACCACGCACATTCCGGGCGCCAGCGCGCGCAGTCGTTCCAGCCATGCCTTGGCGGCGTGGCTGCCGCTCCCGGCGCGGGTGGGCCCTTCCGGATCCGACGGGCTGGCCAGCACCAGGTAGTCCCTGGTCATATCGGACACGGTGAGCAGCAGGTCGGGGTCGACGGCCAGACAGATGGCGTTGATCAGCCCGCGGTCGCGGCCGCTGTCGGGTTTGACCACGCTCTCCAGCGCCGAGAGCAGTTGGTCGAGTCGTCCGCCCTGGGCCAGCGAGGCGGCCAGGTCGTCATCGGTGAGCAGGGCCGGGCCGTCGGGCGAGCCGGGGCGTCCGGCCACCAGGCGGGGGCGGTCGGCCAGCGGCCACAGCATGGTGGTGGCCACCGGCGCGGCGTCGGCGGGCGGGGCGACCGGATGTTTGGGGTCGCCGCCGGGCACGCCGAGCACGGGCAGCAGGAAGCGGGCGTCGTCGAGGCGGGCCTGGCCGCCGTAGGCGGGCTGGCCGTTCACATTGAGCAGCAAGGGGTAGACGCCCGGCGCGGTGATGTCGACCGACGAGATCCCGCTGGGCAGTTCGGTTCCGGAGTGCAGGGCGACGGTGAGGCTGAACTGCTTGCGCTGCCCGGAGGTCAATCGGTCGGCGACATCCTGGAATTCGCCGTTGATGTCGTAGTTGATCTGGTCCAGGCGCAGCGTGGAGCGCAGTCCGCTCGGACTGGTGACCGCGGCGCCGCGCTGGATGCGGACGCTGACCTCGTCGACGGGCCGGTCGCCGATATTGGTGACGGTCCCGGACACCACGAAATACGGATCACTGGTGGCGGTGATGGCGGTGGGCGTGACCGAATCCAGCGACAGTTTCAGGAATTTCGGCCCGCTGGGCTGGCCGTTGCCATTGCCGCTCCCATTGCCGTTGCCGCTGCCGGTGGGTTCGGCGGCGGCAACGGGCGTGCCGATCCCGGGTCCGATTCCCAGTGTCGTGAGCACCGCCAGCATTACCGCGACGAGTGAAAGCAGCGTGCGCTGCGATCCCGCACGCGTCATTGTCTGCCGTTCTCCATCCGGTCGATCAGCCGGTTGGCGACCTCGGCCAGCCTGCGCTCGTCAGCGTAGGCGAGCCGGGAGTCTAGTTCGCTCAAGGGAACCCAGGCCACCTTGGTGACCTCGACATCGGCGTCGGAGAGCTCACCGCCCAGGCAGCGCATCAGATAGTGGTGCACGGTCTTGTGTACCCGCCGGCCCTCGGTGACGAACCAGTAGTCGATGCTGCCGAGTTCGGCGACCACGGTGCCGTGGATGCCGGTCTCCTCCTGCACTTCGCGAATGGCGGTCTGCTCGGCGGTCTCGCCCTCTTCGATGTGGCCCTTGGGCAGCGACCAGAGCAAACGTCCACGCCGGTCGGTTCGTCCGATGAGGGCGGCGCAGCGCTTCTCGCTGGGACCGTCGAGGCCGTCGACCACGAGTCCGCCCGCGGAGGTTTCGCGCACGGTGCGCATGCGGGGTTTCCGCTCCGCCTCCCCGCGCTTCGCACCGGTGGATTTCGCCGCTGCCGCATTACCGGCCGAACCACGCCGCCGGGGCTGGCGGCGTCGACTGTTCGCGCGATCGGCCGGGGACACTGCGCCAGTCTATAGGGGACGGCCCGGGTGACCGCCCCACCGCGGTGGCTCCCATATATACGGAGGTCTCGTAGCAGGTAGACACCCGTCGCGGCGCGGCACGCCGGATGGGCTCCGGTGCGGTGCTCGTCTCGGCCGAGGTGCCGGGCGGACGCTTTTCGGAGATCGCACCCCCGAGCGACTAAGCTGCGTCTTCGTGGTTTCGCCGAAGTCCGAGGAAGTAGCCGTGGAGGATCGCCGTACCCGCCTGCTGGCGGCGGCCGCGATAACCCTGGGGCGGTACTCGGATGTGCTGACCCCGCTGGGTGAACTGTTCGCCCAGCACGGGCATCAGCTGTATCTGGTCGGCGGCAGTGTCCGCGACGCGGTGCTGGGTCGGCTCGGCACGGATCTGGATTTCACCACCGATGCCCGCCCGGAGGTCGTGCAGGAGCTGATGCGCGGCTGGGCCGATCAGCTGTGGGACACCGGCGGCCTGGCCTTCGGCACGGTCAGCGCGGCCAAGGCCGGGCAGCAGGTCGAGATCACCACCTTCCGTTCCGATTCCTACGATCGCGTCTCGCGCAATCCCGAGGTCACCTTCGGCGACACCCTCGAGGGTGATCTGGTGCGCCGTGACTTCACCGTCAACGCCATGGCGGTCCGCATCGGCGAACTGGGCGAACTGGAGTTCGTCGATCCCCTCGACGGCCTGTCCGCCCTGCTGGACGGGGTGCTGGATACCCCTGCGCTGCCGCATGATTCGTTCCACGACGACCCGCTGCGCATGCTGCGCGCCGCGCGCTTCGTCTCGCAGCTGGGTTTCGAGCTGGCGCCGCGGGTGCGGGAGGCGATCATCGGCATGGTCTCCGAGATCGATCGCATCACCGCCGAGCGGGTGCACACCGAGCTGGACAAGCTGATCGGCGGCGAGTATCCGACCGAGGGCATCGACATCATGGTCGAGACCGGTTTGGCCGAGCGGGTGCTGCCCGAGGTTCCGGCCATGCAGTTGGAGATCGACGAGCACCATCAGCACAAGGACGTCTACCAGCATTCGCTGACCGTGCTGCGCCAGGCCATCGATCAGGAGCAGGGCGATCCGGACCTGGTGCTGCGCTGGGCCGCGCTGCTGCACGACATCGGCAAGCCGCCCACCAAGCGCAATGAGCCCGGCGGCGGCGTCAGCTTCCACCACCACGAGGTGGTGGGCGCGAAGATGGTGCGAAAGCGGCTGCGCGCCTTGAAGTATCCCAAGCAGTTCACCGAGGATGTGGCGCGGCTGGTGTACCTGCACCTGCGCTTCCACGGCTACGGCAAGGGCCAGTGGACCGATTCCGCGGTGCGCCGCTACGTGACCGACGGCGGCGAGCTGCTGCCCCGCCTGCACAAGCTGGTCCGCGCGGACTGCACGACCCGCAACAAGCGCCGCGCCGCGCTGCTGCGCTCCACCTACGACGATCTCGAGGTTCGCATCGAGCGGCTGGCCGAGCAGGAGGATCTGGCGCGGGTGCGCCCGGATCTGGACGGCAACGCCATCATGGAACTCCTCGACCTGCAACCGGGTCCGGATGTCGGCAGGGCGTGGCGCTTCCTGAAGGAGCTGCGCCTGGACCGCGGGCCGATGAGTCGCGACGAGGCCGAGGCCGCGCTGCTCGAATGGTGGCCGACCCAGAAGTCCTAGGCCGGGTATCCGCTCAGAAAATAATGAGCGTCGTCCCGGCGACGATGGCCGAGCGCATCTGAGCCAGGTCGAACGAGCCGGTGACCGCCGGTAGGTCGGCGCTGAAAATCACTTGGTCGCCGACTCTTTCGGCGCGGCTGATGCGTGCCTTGCTGGGCAGGCCGGTCAGGGGGATCGGGTTCAGCGTGGTGAATCGCTTGGGCGCGCGCACTTTTCGCCAGTGCGCGCGATGCACGGTTATCGACAGCACGTTGTCGGTGATCTCGGCCGCGGCCAGCGCCCGGATGCGCCGACGGCGGTGCTTGGCGAGGACCAGCCCGTCCTCGGCCGGTTCCAGCTCCCAGTCGGGCTGCCAGCTGTTGATCCATTCCAGCAGTGCGGCAACCGATATCACGCCGTTGAGGTCGAGCTGCGCGGCGCGCACCTTGGTGGGCACGCCGGGGATGAGTCGCACGCCGTGTGCGATGACGGTCAATTCCTCGATCGGATGCCGATTCCAATACAGCCCGGTCAGTACGGTTTTGGTCTGGAAGTGCGCCCCACGCCGGCGCACCTTCAGCGTTTGCAGGGTGGCCCGCAGGTCGTGGCCGAGCAGCGTGGCGCTGACCTCCTGCCCGCCGAACCGGCTGAGAATCCCCTCCGACAGCAGCGTCATCAGCACATCGGGCATCAGCGCGGTGACTGTCCCGGCTCCGAAGTCGGCGGCTGGTTCGCGCCAGGCGGAGGTGAAACTCGTCCACTGATCCAGCCAGCTCTGGTCGAACAAGCGTCTTCCGAGGTCCATGCCCAGGTCGACCGCGCGCAGAGGTGACCAGGCCTTCGGATCGAAATACGTGGCCATGATTGCTTCGAGCGTACTGGGCGACGGTGCCCGCGCCAGCGTCGAAAAAGTGAACAGGAACACTATTCCGGCGGGTGCGTTCCGCATCCACGGATATATACGATTCGTGGTTCCGCATCTGCGGATTTATCCTGCTATCCATGCCCGAAATTCGGATTCGTGACGCGGCCCGGCTGCTGGGTGTCAGCGATGACACCGTGCGCCGCTGGATCGACAGCGGCACCCTGTCGGCGCGCAAGGACGAATCCGGTCGCCTGGTGGTGGACGGCGAGCAGCTGGCGGCCCTGGCCGTCGAGCAGGCCCGCACTCCGCAGACCCGGATGGGTAGTGCCAGTTCGGCACGCAATCGGTTTCCGGGACTGGTCACCAGGGTGGTGGCCGATACCGTGATGGCACAGGTGGAGATGCAATGCGGACCATTCACAGTCGTTTCGCTGATGAGCAGCGAGTCGGTGCGCGAGCGGGGCTTGCAACCGGGCAGCGTGGCGTGGGCCAGCGTGAAGGCCACCACGGTGGTGGTCGAGACGGCGGCCGAAACCGGTGGCACCGCCTAGGTTCCAAGTCCGGCGCGGCGCTGGCCGCGACCGCGGTACTGGGCGCGGGCCTGCTGTCGGGCTGTGGTTCGTCCTCGACCAGCGGTGACACCAAGACGATCACGGTGTTCGCCGCCGCCTCGCTCAAGCAGGTGTTCACCCAGCTGGGCACCCGGTACGAGAGCGCGCACCCCGGCACCAAGGTGACTTTCTCGTTCGCGGGTTCCTCGGATCTGGTGGCGCAGTTGAACAATGGCGCGCCCGCCGACGTCTTCGCCGCCGCCGACCAGGCGAATATGGACAAGGCGGTGAAGGGCGGTCGCATCACCGACAAGCCGCAGGTCTTCGCCACCAATACGCTGACCATTGTGACGCCGCCGGGCAATCCGGCGCACATCGACTCGCTGGCGGACCTGTCGAAGTCCGGTCTGCGGCTGGTGGTGTGCGCGCCGCAGGTGCCGTGCGGTTCGGCCACCAAGAAGGTGACTTCCGATGCCGGAGTGTCGATCTCGCCGGTGAGCGAGGAGTCCTCGGTGACCGACGTGCTGGCCAAGGTCACCTCGGGTCAGGCCGATGCCGGTCTGGTCTACGTGACCGACGCGACCGGTGCGGGCAACAAGGTGACCACGGTGAACTTCCCGGAGTCCGCCAAGGCCGTGAACTCCTACCCCATTGCCGCCGTGGCCGATTCGAAGAACTCCGGTGCCGCGAAGGACTTCGTCGCCCTGGTCACCGGCCCGGACGGTCAGCAGGCGTTGCGGCAGGCCGGTTTCGGGAAGCCCTGATGAAACCACCGGTCTGGCTGCTGCTGCCGGCGGCCATCGGCTTCGCGCTGGTGGCCGGACCGCTGGTGGCGCTGACCGGGGCGGTGGACCGGTCGCACTTCTTCGGCCTGATCACCTCCGAATCCTCGCGGGTGGCACTGGAATTGAGCCTGCGCACCTCGCTCGCCGCCGCCGCGCTGTGTGTCCTGATGGGCGTGCCCATGGCGGCGGTGCTGGCCCGCTCGAACTGGCGGATCATGCCGGCGCTGCGGGCATTGGTCCTGCTGCCCTTGGTATTACCGCCCGTGGTGGGCGGTTTGGCGCTGCTGTACCTGTTCGGCCGCCACGGTTTGATCGGCCGGGAGCTGGAGTCGATGGGCATCCGGATCGCGTTCAGCACCACGGCCGTGGTGCTGGCCCAGACCTTCGTGGCCCTGCCCTTCCTGGTGATCACGTTGGAAGGCGCGATGCGCACCGCGGGCGATCGCTACGAGCGGATCGCCGCGACCCTGGGCGCGCGTCCGTCGATCGTGTGGTGGCGGGTGACGCTGCCGCTGCTGCGCCCCGCGCTGGTGTCGGGGACCGTCCTGGCCTTCGCGCGAGCGCTCGGCGAGTTCGGCGCGACGCTCACCTTCGCGGGCAGTCTGCAGGGGAGGACACGCACCCTGCCCCTGGAGATCTATCTGCAACGCGAGTCCGATCCCGATGCGGCGGTGGCGCTTTCGCTGTTGCTGGTGCTGGTGGCGGCCGTGATCGTGCTGGTCGCCCATCGCCGGCCGGGTATCACGGCGGACCGGGTGCCCGCCGGTGCGAGCTAGCGTGGCTGACATGTCGTCGATTTTCGTGCCCCGCGCGCAGCGCATCGTCGATGCGCTGCTGACCGCCGATCCGCACCTGGCCGCCTCGGTCGGCGACCACCGGGCCGACGATCGGCTCCCGGACTGGTCGCGGGCCGCGGTGCGGGGCCGGGTCGCCATGCTGCGGGAGGCCTCGCACGCCCTGGCCGAGATCGATGACGAGGACCTCGACGCCGCCGACCGCGTCGACCTGGCCCTGCTGCAACAGCGGGTCGACGGCATGCTGTTCGAGCTCGTCGATGTGCGCGAGCACGAGTGGAATCCCTTGCCGCACAATCCCGGACCGCTGCTGTACCACCTGCTGGCGCGCCCGTTCACGCCCGCCGAGGTGCGGCTGGAGGCGCTGCGCGCCCGGCTCGGGGCCCTGCCCGACGCGCTGGCCACGGCCCGCGCGGTGCTCGGCGACGCGCCGCGCGTGCACGTGCAGACCGCGATCGGGCAGTTCGGCGGGGTGGCGGCGCTGGTGCGCGAGCAGGTTCCGGCGTTGGCGGCCGAGGTGCCCGGGTTCGATATCGAACCGGCCGTGGCCGCGGCGATCTCGGCGCTGACCGAGTTCACCGCGTGGCTCACCGAGCGCCTGGACGGATCGGACCGCGATCCGCGGCTGGGCCGCCGGTTGTGGGAGGCCAAGCTGTGGCACACCCTCGACACCAATCTGAGCTCGCGCGAGATCCTGGAGCGCGCCCAGCGCCATCTGGATCAGCTGACCGGTGAAATCCGGTCCGCCGCAGGCGAATTCCTCGGTGTCGCGCATCCGGACGACGAGACCGTGCGCAAGGCCATGGACCGGTTGTCGGCCGAGCATCCCGCGAACGACACCGTGGTCGGTGTCGCCGCGGACGCGCTGGCGGAGGCCACCGCCTTCGTCCGGGCCCACGATCTGGTGGGCCTGGTCGAGGATCCGCTGGTGATCCAGGAGATGCCGGAGTTCGCGCGCGGTGTCGCCATCGCCTACTGCGATCCGGTCGGCCCGCTCGAAACCGCCGAGCTGCCGACGTTCTTCGCCATCGCGCCCACCCCGGCCGACTGGGCCGCCGACCGCGTCACCTCGTTCTACCGCGAATACAACAACCACATGATGCGGAATCTGACCGTGCACGAGGCCGTGCCCGGCCACCATCTGCAACTGGCCCGGGCCCGCCGCTACCGCGGTGCCACCCCGACCCGCGCCCTGTGCCGGAGCGGCACCTTCATCGAGGGCTGGGCCGTCTACACCGAGAAGCTCATGGCCGACACCGGTTTCGGTGGCCTCCCGGTGCGCCTGCAACAGCTGAAGTCCCACCTCCGCATGACCGTCAACGCCATCCTCGACCAGTCCGTGCACTGCGACGGCATGACCAAGGCCGAGGCCATGCGCCTCATGCTGGAGCGCGGCTTCCAGGAGGAGGGCGAGGCCGCGGGCAAGTGGCGGCGCACCCTGCTCAGCTCCACCCAGCTGTCCACCTATTTCGTCGGCTACACCGAGGTCGCCGCCCTCGCCGCCGCCCGCCCGGTCGTCACCCCGCCCCGCGAATGGCACGATGCCATGCTCGCCCACGGCTCCCCCGCCCCTCGCCACCTGCGCACCCTGCTCGGAGTCGACGATGGCTGAACCGGTGTCGGCGATGGCCGCGGGCGGCCTGCGGGTGGCGGCCGCGCTGGCCGATCGCGATCTCGAGCTGGAGCTGGAGGTTCCGGTCGGCGAGGTGCTCGCGGTGCTCGGACCGAACGGCGCGGGCAAGTCGAGTCTGCTGGATGTGGTTGCGGGCCTGGTGGTTCCGGATCGCGGCGAGGTGCGGCTGGGCGACCGGGTGCTGACCGATACCGCGCAGGGCATTGCGGTGCCGCCGCATCAGCGGGCGGTGTCGCTGCTGGCGCAGGACGCGCTGCTGTTTCCGCACCTGTCGGTCGAGGCGAATGTGGCGTTCGGGCCGCGCAGCCGGGGTGTGCGGGGCCGGGCGGCGACGCGGCTGGCACGGGATTGGCTGCGGGCCGTGGATGCCGAGCGGTTCGCGAACCGGTCGCCGGGTTCCCTGTCCGGTGGCCAGGCCCAGCGGGTGGCGCTGGCCCGGGCACTGGCGGTGCATCCGCGGGTGCTGCTGCTGGACGAGCCCATGGCCGCGCTGGATGTGACCGCGGCTCCGGCCATGCGGGCGCTGTTGCGCCGGGTACTGCGGGAGAACATCGCGGACAATGCGCCGGAACAGCTTGCGCCGCTGCCCGATTCACGTCCGGTCGCGACCGTCCTGGTCACCCACGACATCATCGACGCCGTCACCCTGGCGGATCGGGTCGCGGTGATCGAGGCCGGGCGGGTCATCGAATCCGGGCCGGTGGCAATGGTGCTGGCGCGCCCGCGCAGCCGGTTCGCCGCGCGGATCGCCGGGGTGAACCTGATCCTGGGTAGCGCGGTGAGCGGCGGCAGTGCCGGATTGGGTGCGGTGAGCGACGGCGCGGTGGAGGTCTTCGGCAGATCCGAGGCCGACTGGCCGACCGGTGGCCGGGCGGCGGCGGTGTTCTCGCCGGTGGCCGTGGCGGTGCACCTCGCGCATCCGGAGGGCAGCCCCCGCAATGTGTTCCGGGTGCGAGTGGCCGAGCTCGAGGATCGGGGCGGTCTGGTGCGGGTGCGCGCGGCGGACGGCCCGGGGGCGGCCGCGGGCCTGGCCGCGGATCTGACTCCCGCCGCCGTGGCCCAACTGGGGGTGGCCCCCGGTATGGAGGTGTATTTCGCGGTGAAGGCCACCGAGGTCGACGTCTACCCCTATTGATCATGGTGTCGTTCTTGGCCGTGGGCCGGAGGGGGACCATGGAAAGTGACACCGCATCCGTGTGATCCATGACACAGTTTTCGGCGTGAGATTCTTGTCGGCGGATGCGGGCGCGCCCACAATCGGATCACGAACGACGGCTGGAGGACGTATATGACGCTGGATCTGAACAGCGACCTCGGCGAGGGCTTCGGCGACTACGCGCTGGCCGATGACGCCGCCATGCTCGATGTGGTCACCAGCGCCAATATCGCCTGCGGCTTCCATGCCGGAGACCCGGCCATCATGCGCCGCACCTGCGCGCTGGCCGTCGAGAAGGGCGTCCGCATCGGCGCGCACGTCGGGCACCGCGACCTATCGGGTTTCGGCCGCCGGGCCATCGCCATCACTCCGGCCGACCTGCGTGACGAGACGCTGTATCAGATCGGCGCCCTGGACGGCTTCGCCCGCGCCGCCGGTGACCGGGTGCGCTACGTGAAACCCCATGGCGCGCTGTATCACCAGGCCGCCGCCGACCCCGCGCTGGCGGACGCGATCGTGGCGGCCATGCGCGAACTGGGCGCCGAGCTGATGCTGCTCGGTCCCGCGGCCACCGCACTGGAGCGGGCCGCGGTCGCCGCCGGAATCCAGTTCATCGGTGAGGGTTTCGCCGATCGCGCTTACACGCCCGAGGGACTGCTGGCCCCGCGCGGGCTGCCCGGCGCGGTGCTCGGCGCGGATGCGGCGGTGGCGCAGGCGCTCTCGATCGCCCACGCCGGCAAGGCCGTCGGCGTGGACGGCGGCCAGGTGGCGGTGTCGGCGGTCAGTATCTGCGTGCACGGCGACACCCCCGCGGCGGTCGAGATGGCGCGCCGGATCCGGGCCGCCCTCGACGAATCCGGCACGCCCGTCCGGGCTTTCACCTGATCGCGGGTGCACGGACATGACCGATCCGAGACCATTCGACACCTCCGCGGGGCAATCCGATTTCACCGGCGAGGTGCGGGCGGCCGGTGATCTCGCGCTGCTGGTGATTCCGCCGTTGCGCGCCATGATCGCCGACCTGGTGTCGGCACTGCGCACCCGGCCCGCCGGGGTGGTGGATGTGCTGCCCGCCGCGGAGACCGTCCTGGTGATCCTGGCCTCTCCGGCCGCGGCCGAGTCGGTGCGAAAACAGTTGCGGGAATTGCTCACTCGTCTCGACGAGCGGGCCCGGGTCGGCGCGGGCGATCGCCGTCTGCCCGGGTGGCGGCCGGATCGGGGCGACCGTCCGGTCGACGCGGTGGGCGGGAACGGGCTGCCGGGCGAACCGCTGCTGATCCCGGTCCGCTACGACGGCGCGGATCTGGCGGCGGTGGCCCGGCTGCTCGGGCTCACCGTGGACGAGGTGATCGCCCTGCACACCGGCACCGTATGGCGATGCGCCTTCGCGGGTTTCGCGCCCGGCTTCGGCTATCTGGAATCCTCGGACGGCCGGTTGACGGTGCCGCGCCGCACGCAGTCCCGCACCTCGATCCCGGCGGGCGCGGTGGCTCTGGCGGGCGGCTATTCGGCCGTCTACCCGCGCAGCAGCCCGGGCGGCTGGCAGTTGATCGGCACCACCGCACTCGCCATGTGGGATGTCGATCGGGAGCCGCCCGCCCTGGTTCGGGCCGGCGCCCGGGTCCGGTTCGTCGAGGTGGGGGTGCGGTCATGACCGGATTGCGGGTCGAGCGGGTGGGGCCGCTGGCCACCATTCAGGACCTGGGCCGCCCCGGCTGGTTCGAATCCGGCGTCGGCACCGCCGGGGCCGCGGATCGGGCCTCGCTGCGGCTGGCCAATCGCCTGGTCGGGAATCCGGAGGGCGCGGCCGGTATCGAGGTGCTGCTGGGCGGTCTGGAACTGCTGGCGGTGCGGCACGTGACGGTGGCGGTCACCGGCGCGTCGTCCCCCGTCACCGTGGACGGCCGCCCGATGGGCCCGGCCAGCGTGCTGGAAGTGGAAGAGGGGCAACGACTCCGGCTGGGCTACGCGAATACCGGCCTGCGCACCTATGTGGCGGTGCGCGGCGGCATCGAGGTGCCGCCGGTGCTGGGTTCCCGTAGCCGCGACACGCTGTCCGGCATCGGCCCGGACCCCTTGCGCCCGGGTGATGCGCTGCCGGTGGGCAAGCCGCCGCGCGGCTGGCCGATCGTGGATGTCTCGCCGGTGCCCGCCCTGGGCAACGAGTTGCTCACGGTGCGGGCCCTGCCGGGTCCGCGGGCCGACTGGTTCGCCGACGCCACCGCGCTTTTCGCCGGTGAGTGGACGGTGTCCGCGGACACCGATCGCATCGGCGCGCGCCTGGACCGGCGCAGCGGACCGCAATTGCGGCGCCGCGTTTCTAGTGAATTGCCCACGGAGGGTATGGCATTGGGTTCGGTGCAGGTGCCGCCCAGCGGGCAGCCGGTGGTGTTCCTGGCCGATCATCCGATCACCGGCGGCTATCCGGTGATCGCGGTGGTGGTGGACGCCGACGTGGATACGGTCGCGCAGGCCCGGCCGGGGCAGGCGCTGCGCTTCCGCAGGATCGAATGACGTGCTGTCACACAGCCATTACTTCAGGGCCGCGTGCATGAGATAGACGTTGTAGGTGTTCCACGCGGACATGGTGAAGTACAGGTCCTTCCCCGTCGACCACGGATGGATGTATCCGCCGTAGGTACTCGGGTAATCGTCGGTGTCGACCAGCGTGACCGGATCGCTCCACGCCCCTTGCGGTTCGGCGGCGGTGCGCAGCGCGATGGCGTGGTGGTCCAGGTCCAGATAGACCATCTGCCACTGCCGGGTCGACTCGTCGTAGCGCACCGACAGTTCCCCGGCCGTCCCGGAAAGCACCGGTGTGGCGAACAATTCGTCGGGCCCGACGGCGGGCACCCAGGTGCCGTTGATCCAGTACTGGTAGGCGGACTTGTTGAGCACCTGGTCGGTGGACACCCGCGCCAGCCCGATGGTCCCGAACCGGCCGTTGGGCGTGCCGAACATGTAGACGTACCCGTCGTGCGGCGCCATGCCCATGACCTGGAACCGCCCCAGCCCGAAGACGTTGTCCCAGCGCGCCCATTCGGATTTGGTCCAGGTGCTGCCGCCGTCGTCGGACCAGGCCAGGCCGCCCAGATTGGTCCACCACATGCCGGGCTTGTGGCGACTCCAGCGCGCCACCGACATGTAGGTCAGGTACTGCCGTCCGCCGAGGGCGAAGCCCGAGGTGGGGATGGTGGTGATCTCGAAATTGTCGACCTTGCGGCTGCCCAGGATCTCGGCCGCGTGGCAGCGGCTGTCCTGGACGAAGGTGTCGCGCGTGAGGCCCCGGGCCAGATCGCGATCGCTGCTGAAGGCGAGGGTGTTGCTGCGCCAATCCTGATCCCCGGTGCCCGCCGCGGGTGGCTCCCAGCCCTTGCCGAAGGTGTCGCCGAACGCGATCGCGATCTTGCCCGGCCGCGCCTCCCACATGATTCCGAGGTCGGTGCCGTCCACGGACCAGCGCATATCGGTGCGGTTGCGGGAGCCGTGCCCGGTCACCTGATTCACCAGCGTCAGCGAGTCGAGCTCGGCCGGGGCCACGGGCGCGGCGGCCGGGGCGGGCGCGAGGGGCTGTACGGCCGGGGCGGGCCGGGGCTGCGGTTCGGGCGGGTCGCCGCCCGGGACCGGAATCGGGACGGTCTCGGGGATCTGATCGAACTGCAGCTTGGGCAACGGGGGCAGCGGCAGCCCACCGGAACCGCCCTGGGCTTGCGGGGCGGGTGCCGGTTCGGGTTCGGTTTCGGGTGCGGGGGTGTCTTCGCCGGTACCCGGATCGCCAGAGGATGCCGCCTGGTCGCCGGGCGGGTCGGCCGGATCGTCCTCGGGCGCGGCGTTTTCGTCCCGCGGGCGCGGATCGTCGCGAATGTCCGGGCAGGGGTTGGCGCACGGGTCCGCGGGCAGCGGCGCGGGATCGATGCGGGTGTCGTCCTGCCGCGGACCCGGGACGGGGACCGGCGTGAATTGCGGGACCGGGACCTGGATGTGGATGGTGTCGTCGGGGGCGGGCGGCGGCGGTGGCGCCGGTGGCGGCAGGCTGGGATCGGGTTCGCGGGCCAGCGGATCGAATCCCGTTTCGCCGCAGGCGTTCACGGGCGGCGGCTCCCAGGGGGCGAGCGGGCTCGCGGTGGCCGGTGCGGCGGGCAGCAACATGATCGCGAGGACGGCCGCACCCGAGAATGCCAGGGCGGCAGTCGGTCTGGAGCGTGCCGTACGCATCCCTGCCACCGTAACCGCCGGACCGGCATCCGGGTAGCGATCTTGGCGTGTCGCTCCGGGGGTGTGATCGAGCCGATACCTCCGCGGCGCTAGTCGAGCGTCGCGTGCATGAGATAGACGTTGTAGCTGTTCCAAGCCGACACGGTGAAGTACAGGTCCTTCCCGGTGGACCAGGGATGCATGAACCCGCCGTAGGCGGTCGGATAGTCCTCGGTGCTCAGCAGCGGGACCGGATCCGACCAGGCCCCCTGGGGTTCGGCGGCGGTGCGCAGCACGATCTGCCCGCGCGTCACGTCCAGGTACACCAGCTGCCACTGCCCGGAGTCGCCGTCGTAGCGCACCGACAGCTCGCTGGCGGTGCCGGATACCAGTGGGGTGGCCAGCAATTCGTTGGCCCCGTCGGCCGCGACCCAACCGCCGTCGATCCAGTACTGGTAGGCCGACTTGTCGAGCACCCGATCGGCGGGCACCCGGGCCAGCCCGATGACGCCGAGGCGGCCGTTGGGTGTGCCGAACATGTAGACGTGGTCGCCGTGCGGCACCATGGTCGCGACCTGGAACCGCCCGGCCCCGAACAGGTTGTCCCAGCGCGCCCACTGCGATTTGGTCCAGGTGCGGCCGTTGTCGTCGGACCAGGCCAGGCCGCCGAGGTTGGTCCACCACAGGCCCGGGATCCGGCTCCCGTGGTTGACCGACATGTAGGTCAGGTACTGGCGGTCGCCGACGGCGAATCCGGAGGTGGGGATGGTGGTGGTCTCGAAGTTCTTGATCTTGCGGCTGTCCAGGATCTCCGCGGCGTGGCAGCGGCTGTTCTGCACGAAATCGTCGAGCACCAGGCCCTGCGACAGGTCGCGACCGCTGCTGTAGGCGATGGTGTTGCTGCGCCAATCCTGTTGGTCGGTGCCCGCCCCGCCCGGTTGCCAGCCCTTGCCGAAGGTGTCGCCGAACACGACCGCGACCTGCCCGGGCTTGGTCTCCCAGATGAGCCCTAGATCGGTGCCGTCGACCGACCAGCGGGTATCGGTCCGGTTCACCGATCCGTGCCCGGTCACCTGATTCACCAGCTCGACCGACTCCACCCGCCGCGGCGGCACCGGCGCGGACCGCGGCGCGGGCGCGGCCGGTCGCGGGTCCGGGACGGGCGCGGGCTGCGGTTCGGGCGGCTCGCCGCCGGGCACCGGGATCGGGATGGGTTCGGGCTCGGGCGTGATCTCGACCCGCGGCAGTGCCGCGCTCCCGCCGCCGGGCTGGGTCTCCGGTGTCGGGGTGGCGGCGTCCCGGACGTCCGGACACGGACTGGCACACGGATCCGACGGCAGCGCAACCGAATCGACGCGGGTGTTGTCGGGCCGCGGCCCGGGCACCGGCACCGTGACGATCCGCGGCACCGGGATCGGAATCTTGATGGTCGTATTCGATTGGGGCTGCGGGGCAGCCGGATCCGGCTGCCTGGCGACCGGATCGAATCCCGTTTCGCCGCAACTGTTCACCGGGGCCGGTGCCCACGGCCGCGTGGGCGCGGCCGCCGCGGGGACGGTGACCGCCCCGAGGGTGACGACGCCCGACAGAATCAGCAGGTATCGAAATCCCATGGGGCGCGGCTCTCCTCGCTCAAGATCGAATCGGCCCCACCTTACCGACGCCGGGAGTTCGCCGCGATGGCTACGATTCCGCCCGCGTAGACCGCCGCCCCGGCCGCCACCACCGCCGGTGAGCGCGCGTCCGCCGGAATGAGCAGAGCCGTCCCGGCCAGCGCCAGCACGAAGGTGATATTGAAGACGGTGTCCTGCAGGGCGAAGACCTGCCCGCGGTGGGCGTCGTCGATCTCCATCTGCATGGCCGCGTCGCCGGTCAGCTTGATCACCTGGCCCGCCAGGCCGAGCAGGAAAGCGGCTGCCAGCAACAGCAATTCGGCCCGGCGCTCGGTCTCGCCGGTGGCGATGGTGATGGGCGTGACCAGGCCCAGCTGCACCGCGATGGCGGCCACCAGGCAGGACACCACGGTGCGCGCCCGGCCCAGCCGGGGAATCAGGATCGGCGCGACGGCGGCCGCGGTCAGCATGCCCGCACCGGTCGCGGTGATGGCCGCGCTGAACTTGGCGAGGTGGGTGCCGACCGCGGCCTCGTCACCGCGCCGCAGGGCCAGCACCATGAGCAGGGTGTCCGCGCCGAACACGATGCGGTGCGCGCCGATTCCGAGGAAGGTGGTGGTCACCTCCCGTGACCGCCAGGCCGCGGTCGCCCCCTGGCGCAGCCCGGCGGCAATGGCCCGCACCGTATTCGGCTCGTCGATCGCCCGCTCGCGCTCGGGTCCCAGTGCGCGCGGCCGGAATCCGGCCACCGCCAGCCCGCCCGCCACCGACCCGGTGGCGCTCACGGCCGCGGCGACCGCCGCCGCGAAGTCACCCGCTCCGATCAGTCCGATGATCGAGAAGCCCAGGCCCGCGCCGACAATCGCGCACCCGGAGGCCACCGTCGCCAGCACCGAGTTCATCGGCACCAGCCAGCGCCGGGCCAGTACCCGGGGCAGCGCGGCGGCCACGCCCGCGCCGACGAAGCGGCTCACGCCGACCACCGCCAGCGCGCCCACCAGCAGCGGAGTGGCGCGCACCCCGGCCAGCAGCCCCGCCGCGGTGAGCAGGATGAACACCGCCCGCAGCAGATTGGCCACCAGCAGCACCGCGCGCCGGTCCCAGCGGTCCAGCAGCGCGCCCGCGTAGGGCCCGATGATCGAATACGGCAGCAGCAGCGCCGCGAAGCCGCCGGCGATGGCCAGCGGATCGGTCTGGCGTTCCGGATTGAACAGGATCGCCCCCGACAGCGCGGCCTGGAACATGCCGTCGCCGAACTGCCCGGCCAGCCGGACCGCGGACAACCGCAGGGTGCCGGGGTTTTCGCGCAGCCCGGCGCGGGCCGCCGCGAGCCGCTCGCGTAGTCGGGCCGGGCCGGTCGCGGTCACCGGGACGGGTGCGTGGTGACCAGCGCGAAGACGGCCGCGCGCATATCGTCGGCCATGGGCAGGTTGTCGACGGTGTCGGAGTCGATCCACTGGAAGCGGTCGTGCTCGGCCGGATCCAGCCGAATCTCGCCGCCCTCGGCCTCGACCACGAAGCTGTACTTGCGCACCCGGGACTTGGTGCGGGTGGCGTAGTCGAAGCCACCCAGCACATCGGTGATGCGCACTACCCGCAGCGCGGTCTCCTCGAACAGCTCGCGCGCCACGCAGTCGGCGAAGGACTCCCCCGGCTCCACGCCGCCGGGTAGTTCCCACATGCCCTGGTGCGAGCCCTCGACACGCCGCACCACCAGCAGCTTGCCGCCGCGGAAGACGGCCACGCCCACGACGAAGTGCGCGATCCCCTCGCTCTCGGCCTGCTGCCGGAGCTCGCGCTCGATGCCCGCGAGTACCTCGGGTCGCATCCCCCTGCTCTCCCTCTCGTTCCGCTTGCGGCACATCATGATACGGTCGCCGCCCGGAGCCCGCCGGGACGTGAGCGGGCCGGGGCCGCGCCGACGCATCCGGGCCGCTCAATCGCCGGGCATTTGCCCGAACCTACTATCCCGGGCGAATGGCCTGGTCGGCAGCGGGCGGAGTGAGCGTGCTCTCACGCTAGACTATTTACCTGGAGTTCAGCGCGAGGCCTGGATTGTGCCCCTACCCTGGAACCCGATCGGTGCTCGCCGGTGAGAGGAGTACGGCGGTGTCCACCCTCACGACACCACACATCGATGTCCATCGTGGCGGCGACCGCATGAAAACCCGTGTGGCGTGGCTGGATTCGAAACATTCGTTCTCGTTCGGAGAACATTACGATCCCGACAACACCCATCACGGCCTGCTGCTGGTGAACAATGAGGACATCGTCCTGCCCGGTGAGGGTTTCGAAACCCATCCGCATCGGGATATGGAAATCGTCACCTGGGTGCTGAGCGGCAGCCTGGTGCACCAGGATTCGCTGGGGCACAACGGCGTCATCTATCCCGGCCTGGCCCAGCGCATGAGCGCGGGCAGCGGCATTCTGCATTCGGAGAAGAACGATTCCTGGCGGCTGAGCGCCGCGGCCGAACATCAGGAGCCGGTGCATTTCGTTCAAATGTGGGTGGTGCCGGACGAATCCGGGCTGGACCCCGGCTACCAGCAGCTCGAGATCGACGACGAGCTGGCGGGCGGCGGCCTGGTGACGGTGGCTTCGGGGCTGCCGCGCTATCGCGACCGCACCGCCATCGCCATCGCCAGCAGCCACTCGGCGCTGCACGTGGCGCGGCTGCCGGGGGCGGCCGCCGAGATTCGCCTGCCGGAAGCTCCCTACCTGCACGTCTTCATTGCGCGCGGCGAGGTGGAGATGGAGGGGGCCGGCACCCTGTACGAGGGTGACGCGGTCCGGCTGGCCCGCAGCGGCGGTCAGCGTGTCACCGCGAACACGCCGTCGGAAATTCTGGTCTGGGAGATGCATGTCAGACTCGGCGGGCAATAGCATCGGACCATGAACCAGTACCCGCCGCCCGGACAGTACGGACAGCCCGACCCGGGTCAGTACCAGTCGGCACCGCCCGGAAGCTATCCGCCGCCCGGCGGTCCGCAGTACTGGACGGAATCGCCCAAGGGCAAGGGCATGGCCATTACCGCCCTGGTCTTCGGCATCATCGGCCTGATCACGTTCTTCACCATCTTCGGCGGCGTCCTCGCCGGACTGGTCGGACTGGTGCTGGGTGTGATCGCCATGGTGCGGGCGCGCCGCGGCTCCGCGGGCGGGTTCGGCATGGCGCTCGCGGGCGCGATCACCGGGGCGCTCGGGTTGATCGGTGGCTTGCTGTTCGGGCTGTTCGCGTGGGTCGTCTTCAAGGATTCGGGCGGTAGCGATCTGCTCGACTGCCTCAGCAAGGCGGGCAACGACCAGGCCAAGATCCAGCAGTGCCAGGACGAGTTCAACAAGCGCGTGGACGACCGGTTCGGCGTGACCATCACGCCCATGCCGACTCGCTGATCGGAGCGGCCTACCCGCTGACCGGGCGGCATTCGCGGGTGGCCGCGAGCACGTCGGCCAGTTCGGGCCGAAAGTCCCCCTCGGGCGGGTGAATCCACGCCCGATAGCCGTTGTGCTCATCCGACGGCGAGGGCAGCACGATATTGCTGCCGGGCAGTGCTACGGAGGCGCAATCGCGGAAAAGGTCGGAGAACAAGGTCATATCGAGGTACGAGTCGTCCATCGGGCCGGTGAGAAAGGTCCAGCGCCCCGAGCGCGGGTGAGCGATGATCGGACCGCACCGCTGCTGTGCGCTCAGCCGGTCGCGGACGCGCCGTCCCAGGTCGGCGGGCATGGTCACGGCTCCGACGGCCCCGACCTCCAACATGATTCGGCCCAGCGCCGAGTCCACCACCCCGTAGAGACCGTGCTCCTTGCGGTAGCGGCGGCAGCGGGCCAGCGCTTCCTGGGTGGCGGTATATGAGGACGGGTCCAGCGCGCTCATGGCGAACCTCCTGCTACCGACCCTAAGCCCGGGCAATCGGTATGACAATAGTCACACGCCCGCGAGTTGCCCGGCGTAGCATCACGGGTCATGGCTCCCGTCTCGCCCACCGTCGCGCGGTGGGAACTGGTCCTGCGGCTGCGTGAACTGCGTGAGCAACGCGGCTTCGATTCGGCGACCTTCGCCAAGCGCGTCGGCTTCACCGCGGCCAACTGGTCGCACGTGGAGAAGGGCCGGCGCGTGCTCACCGCCACCACCATCGGGCCGGTGCTGGAGCTGCTCGAGGTGGAGGGCGAGGAGCGCGAGGAACTGCTGGAACTGCTGGTGCTGAGCAAGGAGCGCGGCTGGTGGGCCAAGTCCGCGGCGCTCATCGGGCCGGAGCTGCAACGGTATTACGGCATGGAGCTGGGCGCGGAGAGCATTCGCAGCTATGACAGCCTGGTGGTGCCGGGCCTGTTGCAGACCGAGGACTACGCGCGGGCGCTCATCAGCGCCGACGTCATGATCCGGCCGGTACAGGTGGAACAGCTTGTGGCCGTGCGTTTGCGGCGGCAGGAGCGATTACGCGGCGAAGATCGGGTGGAGCTCACCGCGGTGATCGGCGAGGCCACGCTCCTGCAACAGATCGGCGGCCCGAAAGTATTGCGCGGGCAACTCGAGCATCTGGCAACACTGCTGGACGAGCTGGATTCTATTTCGGTGCGGGTGATTCCGTTCACCGCGACCCGAGGCGCACTGCTGGGCGGGTCGAGTTTTCATCTGCTGGATTTCGCTTCCGAAAATCTGCCCACCTTCACCTGGGTGGAGAGCGCGGTTTTCGGTGGGGCGGTGGAGGATCCGGAGCAGATTCGCGATCTGCGGTTCGCATTTGTGCGTGCCCTCGACCAATCTCTCGGTCGCGCAGAATCTTTGGAGCTCATCAAACGCTATTCGCAAGGGTAGGAGACGCATGCGTGACGGTAAAATGCTGCCCATGCTTACCACCGCGAAGTACCACCCGGAATCCACCGGTTGGTTCACGTCGTCTCGTACCAATAACGGAAATCAGTGCGTGGAGGTTCGATTCGACGGTGATGCGGTGCTCATCCGCGACAGCAAGTACCGGCGCAATCCGGAACATCGCCTTGACGACGAGCCCATCATCACCGTCACAGCCGCAGAATGGATGATATTCCTGGCCGTTGTGCTGGGCCGCCATATCCACCGCACCGCGCTCATCGCCGACCCGGCCCTGAGCGCGGAGACCGGTGCCGACGGCCACACCTCCCTCACCCACCGAGAGATCACCCTCGTCTACACCCCTGGCGAATGGGATGCCTTCGTCGCCGGGGTCCGGGACGGGGAATTCGACCGGGTGCCGATTTCTGCCTAGTGTCG
>NZ_BJWY01000004.1 GCF_007990715.1 Nocardia seriolae NBRC 15557
GGACACTAGGACTCGAACTGCCCTACTCATCGCCGAGTGGCACAGTATTGGGTTGTTTGTCTGATTTCGTAGTGAATTCTGTGCCACTCGGCATTCGGTTGTGCGGGTGTTGGGATGTCCATGTGGCTGGCTGAGTGGGGCTGGTGTTTGTGTCGCGGCGTTCAGCGGGTTTCTGTATCGTTTTAGTAGAACGATACAGGGGAGGTGGGGGAGGAGACTGCGGGTGTCTTCGGGAGTGACTATGAAGGCTGTTGCGGCTGCGGTTGGTGTTTCGATGGCGACGGTGTCCAACGCCTACAACAAGCCGGATCAGCTTTCGGGCGATGTTCGTGAGCGGATCTTCGCGGTGGCGCGCGAGCTCGGGTATTCCGGACCGCACGCTGCGGCGCGGACGCTGCGTAGTCGGCGCGCGGGCGCGATCGGGCTGCTTTTGACCGAGCAGCTGTCCTATGCGTTCTCCGATCCGTTCGCGGTCGGGCTGCTCGCCGGGTTGAGTGAGGTCGCCGAAGGGACTCGCACGGGGTTGCTGCTCATCCCGCTGCCGCGCTACGAGTCGGGCGCGGACGAGGAGAGTTTGCGCGAGTCGGTCGAGACCGTGCGGAATGCCGTTGTGGACGGCGTCGTCGGCTATTGCATCGACGCCGGACATCCTGCCCTCGAGGTGATTTCGCGCCGCGGGTTGCCGTTCGTGCACACCGAAGACCAGATCGACGGCGGGCGGCGGGTGGTCATCGACGAGGTCGGGGCCATGCGTGGTCTGGGCGCATACCTCGCTGGACTCGGCCATGCTCACGTCGCGATGGTGGTCGACTCCGGGCGAGCCACTACTGCGCCGCACGAGATCACCGATGCGACAACGCTGTACAGCAATGCACGGCTGCGGATGCAGGGCCTGCGGCAGGGGATCGGGGCGAACGCTCGGCTGACGGTTGTATCCGGCGGTCACAACTCCGTCGAGTCCGGTATCGCCGCCGCCGCACTGGTCCTCGATCGCCGTGATCGCCCGACCGCGATCGCCGCCGGCGGTGATGTGCTCGCGTTCGGGGTCATCGAGGCGATGCGGCGGCGGGGCCTGGTGCCGGGGCGCGACATCTCAGTCACCGGATTCGACGACGTCCCGGCCGCGGAGAGCGCCGGGCTCACCACCGTCCGCCAACCGATTCGAGACAAGGGGCGGCTCCTCGGACGCATGCTCCTGGATCCGTCCTACACCGAAGACCGCGTCGTCCTACCCACCGAACTGGTCATCCGCTCCAGCACCGGTCCGGTGCGGAGCTGACGCTCGCCCAAGGAGATCGACATGCATCCCATCGCCGGGCACCTGGCCGTCAAAGCGGTACGGGCCCAGGCCAATTCGGCCCTTCCCGATGCCCCGGTCCGACCCGATCCACCCCCGCACGAGGCCCGCCTCCGCAAGCACATCGCCGCGTTCCTGCGAGCCTCCGCCCAGCGCCGATCCCGCCTGGCCGACCGGCTCGACCCCTGCCTCGCCAAACCGCTACCCTGCTGACTCCGACACCCGGTCCGGATGAAACGCACTTCCCGCGCGCCGATTCCGTCTTCCCGACAGTCGTGTAGCCGCCCGGAACTGCACCATCCGCCGCGATCCGGCAGTTTCGACCACCGCGATGTGCGGCATGTTCGTGCGTTTCCTGGGTGACGGCCGATCGGCGGAATACTGTTCGGATGAGGTGGATTCGCGACTACTACGCGGATGAGGGTATCTGGCTCTTGATCGAACTCGATGATGATGGCTGGCCGAACCGGCAAGTCGATCTTCGAGGTGCGGACGGTGAGCCCCTCACCGCCGCGTCGCTTGCGGAGGTGATGTACGCACGTGACCACGGGGGAATCGCTGAAGTTCAGGCCTACGAACGTAAATACGGTGTGCTCGCGGAAGGCAGCGCCGACGATTGGGACGTCGAGGTCAGCGCCCTCGGCCAAATGTCGGCCGAGGAATTCGGAGCGGTCTGGACGATGGCTCGTCAAGCAATCGAGCAGCGGTGGTAAACCGGTAGCTGAGCAGATTTCCCGAGCGGTGGGCTACTCGATCATCGGCATGATGGTGCATTGAGCCGACCCCAGATCGACTCGGCTCCTTGACCTTCGCCCTGCCCACGCTGGCCGGTTCGGTCAGCGCGGCCAGCGGCATGTGCGGGCATTGCGAGCCCCCTCCCGCACTCGATCGCCGAGTGGCAAGTCCCCGGAGAGGATTTGCCCGAAAATGCCTCCAGCAATTGCCATTCGGCGATTTGGGTGGGAGCGCGATCCCGGGGGTGCTCGCTGCGGTCAGCGCTGTACGCGCAAGAGTTGATGTTCAGTGATCCCGTAGGGCGGACCGGTAATCGGCGAGGAGGCGTGCCGCTGCGTCCTGAACGAAAGCCGACACTGCAGCCTCGAAAGCGATTTCTCGTTGTCTGAGATCGGTCAAGCTATCAGCATTGATCAGATCGTGAACCTGCGTGAATGCCGTATCCACCAAGGGCTCAGGTCGCGCGGTCACCAACTCCAGACGAAGTCTCGCGGCGTGTGCCGCACTACCGAGGCGATCCGCCTCTGCGTACGCCGCGGGGGTGTCGTGTGAGTCCTTCTTACGAAGCCACAGCCTCACCAGCCCTCGCCGCTGAGCGACGCTGAAACCAGTACGTTGTGCACGAACCGAGCAGCGTGCCTATGACAGCGACAACACTCCCGAGAACCGCATTCACCGGTCACCCCTGAACTCGATTCGAACCCAAACCTGCTGGGGCTATTGGAGAGCGACCGCTCGTCGGGGTGTCGTAAGTCGATGGAAGCTGTCGACAAAGTCCTGCAGGGCGCGACGATCCTCGTCGTTGGACGGGCGGTGGCCACGTTCGGTGATCACCGTGACCAGGTCACCGGCCCTGATCTGCAGAACGTCCCAGCACATCGGCAACACGAGCGCATGGACCGTGCGTCCGTGGCAACTGATCGTGACGTATGAGCCGTAGCGACTCGCCACGTCCGCCAGGTCCGCGGCGATCTCCTCATCGAGTGCGCCGACCGCCCGAAACTCCTCGAAATGCATATCGTGTCCCCCAGGGCCTTTCTCGTCACACCAGTGCTCCGCAGCCTATGCCTGGTCGGGTGCGCAGCGCACCAAACTCGGTATGAGCGCGCACTTTTGGTAGTCCTGTGGTGCATTGTCCGTTGGATGTTCACAGGCGGTCCGCTGGCGATTGGCGGTGCCGGTGCGGGTGCGATATGGGTGTCTTCGTGCGGTTTTCCGTCGGTCTACCGGATGACCGGGGTGTCGAACCCGCCGGTCGCCCGCACGTAGTCGAAGGTGTAACCCTGGTGGGTGAGGATAATGGCCGCATCTGTAGGTAGGTTCCAGGCGCCGCGGGCATCTTCGACGATCTCCTGTGCGTCTTCGCGCAGTCGGTCGAAATCGCGGATGCCTGCGCGGTCGCTGCCTCGGAACAGGTCACCGCACGCCTCGCCCATTTGTGTACTCGGGGTTGTGCGCGAGCATGACCAGTCGCGATTTCCATACCGCGACAATCGGTTCGGCGGTCACCTGGGGACTCATGGATCGATCGTGGCACACCCGTTCAGGGTTGAAGAAGAACGCCCAAACAGTCTTGCTCGGGATCTGTGGGGCGGGTCAGGAGTTGGCGTCGCCGGAGAGGGGCCAGGGGCGGGTGGTGGCGCCGATTCGGGTCCAGGTGTTGATGATGGCGATGTCCCAGACGAGGTGGGCCAGTTCCTGTTCGTCGAAGTGAGCTGCGGCCTCTGTCCAGATGTCCTGGCTCACTTCGCTGTCGGCGAGGCGGGTCATGGCTTCGGCGAGGGCGAAGGCGGCGCGTTCGCGGGGGGTGAAGAAGGGGGATTCCGGCCAGGCGGAGAGGAGGGAGAGGCGGCGGTGGGTGTCGCCGCCGGCGATGGCGTCGCGGGAGTGCATGTCGATGCAGTAGACGCAGCCGTTGATCTGGGCTACGCGGAGTTTCACCAGTTCGCGGAGGGGCTTTTCGAGGGAGGAGTGCTGGGCGGCGCGTTCGAGGCCGTTCATGGCCTTGGCGATCGCGGGGGTGAGGTCGTCGATGGCGAGGCGGGTCTCGGGGAGGACGTAGGGCGTGGTGTTCGTTGTCATGGTTCAACCGTAGAGCGATAATGGACCGATGTTAGGAGCCAATTAGATGGCTGATTATTGGTCCACTTTGGATGTTGATCTGCATCTGCCGGTTGATTCCGGTACGGGTCGGCGGAACGGGCTGGAGCATGCGCTGCGCGAGGCGATTCGCGACGGGCGGTTGAGTGCGGGAACCCGACTGCCATCTACCCGGACGTTGGCAGCCGAACTCGGAGTGTCGCGTGGAACCGTCAGCGCCGCCTATGACCAATTGGTGGCCGAAGGACATTTGTTGGCGCAGCGGGGATCCGGGACCCGGGTCGCGCACACCGCCGGTGCGGTCGCCGCGTCGAGGAGTGTCGATCGTGGCCCTGCCTCGCCGGTTCCGATGCGGCACGACCTGCGTTCGGGCAGACCGGATCTGAGTCGTTTTCCCACGGCTGCCTGGCTGCGGGCGTCTCGGGCCGCGCTCGGCCGCGCGACGCGGGATGCGTTCGGGTACGGCGATCCTCGCGGCCGGATCGAATTGCGCTCGGCGCTGGCCGAATACCTGGGGCGCACCCGCGGAGTGCTGGCGACACCGGATCGGATCGTCATCACCACGGGCGTGCAGCCGGGCCTGGGACTGCTCGGCAGCGTGCTGTCGGCCTCCGGCCTACCGGCGGTGGCCATGGAGGATCCCTACATCCCGCAGTTCCGAGACGCGGTCCGGAGGCAGGGAGCGACCGTCGTGCCCTTGCCCGTGGATGACGCTGGTGCGCAAGTGGATCGGCTGACCACCGCCGACTTCGACGGTGTCGGCGCGGCCGTGGTGACGCCGAGTCACCAGTTCCCGATCGGGTCGACGCTGAGCCCGTCGCGGCGACAGGAGCTGGCGCGCTGGGCGCGGGCGGGGCATCTGGTCATCGAGGACGACTACGACGGCGAATTCCGTTACGATCGGCAACCGGTCGGCGCGATTCAGGGGATCGCGCCCGAGGACGTGGTCTATCTCGGAAGTGCCTCCAAGACACTGGGTCCCGGACTTCGCCTGGGCTGGATGGTGCTGCCGTCGCGGTGGGTCGGCCCAGTCACCGAGGCCAAGCGACTCGCCGATCACCACTCCGAGACGCTGGGTCAGCTGACGCTCGCCGAAATGATCACCTCGCACGCCTACGACCGGCACATCCGATCGAGCAGATTGCGCTACCGCCGCCGACGAGATCTGCTCGCGGATCGCCTCAAACCACGCGCGGGCCGCCCGCTCACCGGTTTCGCCCTGGGCGGGATCGCCGCCGGGCTGAATGCCCTGATCCGCCTTGAGCCGGCCGGTCTCACCGAGGCTGAAGTCCTCACTCGCGCAGGCGAATACGGACTGGCCATCGACGGCCTGTCGGGAATGTGGCTCGCATCGGAGGGGCGAGACGACCGCCCGCAAGGAATCGTCGTGGGCTTCGCGTCACCGAGCGACGGCGCCTACCCGGCCGCTCTCGACACCCTGGTTCGCACCCTGTCGTGGAAATGAGCTCTGCTCAACGAATCCCTGCCGAACCCTCGATCCGGGCAACGACGGCGTCGAGTGTCAGATCCATCGCGTAGTCGAATTCCGCTCGGCTGTCGAACCGGGCCAGGTGGGGTGCGGTCGCGACGAGGGCGGGCAGGCCCGACTGTACGAGCGTCTCCTGGCGTGCGGCGATCCCTGCGAGGTCACTGATTCCGAAGGTCGGGCCCGCGTTCACTTCTCGCAGCAGCGTGCCGATGAGGGTGGCCACCATCGTCCGCGTCAGGTGGACGGCCTCGCCCGGGTCGCAGCCCGCGTCGAGCAGGATTTCCAGTACCGCCTGGATCGGTGCCAAGCCCTGCGCCGATGCCAGTTGCCGGGTGAGCACGAGCGCGGCGGCGTCGGGATGCGCCAGGGCGGTGTCGCGGAACGCCGCGGCTACGGCGCGCAGGTCGGCGCGGAGATCGCCGGTGCGCGTGGGGATTTCGATCGAACCCAGCAGGTGCTCGGCCACCGCGTCGAGCAGCCCGTCCTTGCCTTCGACATAGTTGTACAGGCTCTTGGGATCGACGCCGAGCTCCCGGGCGACCGCCCGGATACCCACCGCGCCGATACCGTCGCCGCCGATTACCCGCAGGGTCGCTCCGACGATTCCCGCGCGAGTGAGCTGGCCCGCGCCTTTGGGCGGTCGTCCCCGGCGCGTCGCGGTGGTTGGGCTGGGCATGCGGCCATTCTGCCGCAACCCATTGATTAAATCCACATCGTGGGTATATCTTCGGCGGTATTAAACCCACGCCGTGGATATTGGAGTCCGGCATGCGATTCTCTCTGCCACCCGAAGACGTCCTGCGCGCCCGAGAGAAAGTGGTCCTCGACCACTTTCGCGACGAGGTGGCCCAGGACTGGGACGCCACGCTGTCGACGTTTCCCCACCCGCGCTACGAACTGATCGCCCCGATGGTCGTCCACGACGGCGACACCGAGGTGCGCGATTACTACCGCGACACCCGTCGTGCCTTCCCCGACCAGGACCATGAGATCATCGCCCTGCGCCACAGCCACGATGCCGTGATCGTCGAATTCTGGTTGCTGGGAACGCATCTGGGTCCACTGGGCAAGATCCCGCTCACCGGGTCGTCCCATCGAACCAGGATGACCGCCTATTTCGTGTTCGATGAGCACGAGCATCTGGTGGCCGAGCGAATCTACTTCGACCAGCTGACCGTCCTGAAGCAACTGGTGGGCGGGCTCGACAAACGCAATCCTCGCGATCTGCTCACTCTCGCAAGGGTTCTCGCGGGAGCCGTCGCGACCACCGGTGGTGAGCCCGACCCGCGGCTGCTCGCCACCACCCCGCCCGACCTCGGCGACTGACCCCGCGGTCATGGCGGCAAGGCTGGAGGCACCGGAATGAAGGTTCACCACCTCAACTGCGGCACCATGCGACCCCGATTCACCCCCGAGGGCCTGGTTTGTCATGTCCTGCTGCTCGAGACGGACACCGGACTGGTGCTCGTGGACAGCGGGCTGGGATTGCGTGACGCCGCCGACCCGGCGGGGCGGTTCGGACCCGGGCGGTTCTATGTGCGCCCGCGGTTCGACGCCGACGAGTCCGCGATCGGGCAGATCGAAGGTCTCGGCTTCGATCCCCGTGACGTCCGCGATATCGTGCTCACCCACTTCGACGCCGACCACACCGGCGGCATCGCCGACTTTCCCTGGGCCAGAATCCATCTCACCACAGACGAAGCGAATGCGGTCCTGCGTCCGGGCGGTTTCGTCGAGAAGGGGCGCTACCTGCCCGCCCAGCGCGACCACGATCCGATTCTCGTCCGCCACGATCCCGGCCACGGCGATCGCTGGCACGGCTTCGCCGCCGCCAAGGAACTCACCGAGATCACCCCCGGCCTGGTTCTGATCGGCCTGCCCGGCCATACCCGCGGCCACGCCGCCATCGCCGTCGACACCGGTCGGCGATGGATCTTCCACGCCGGGGACTCCTTCTATCACCACGGCCAGATCGATGGTGTCGGCCCGGCGCCGCGCGCGCTGACCACGATGGAGCGGTTCGTGGCCTTCGACCGGGACCGGGTGCGCGCCAACCATCGACGCCTCGCCGAGCTGTGGACCACGCGGGAGGACGAGCTGCTACTGGTCAATGCCCATGATCCGTTCCTACTGCAGCGCGCTCGGCAGGCTGCCGAATCATGAAGCGCTGCACAGTATCTCGGATCTACGGCCAGCCCGCCCCCGGCACGTCGACGCGTACCGCGAGCACCTGGCCGCTGCCCGGGGCGACCATTTCCGGCTCGGTCATGCCGCGCCATTCCGCGGCGACGATGTGCAGGGTGCGTCCGTCGGATCCGCCCAGGGCGCAGGCGAATCCACCGCGGTCGAGGTGGATGGTCTGCAATACCTTGCCGCCCTCGGCGACTCGTACGCACCGGCGGTTGGGGACGTCGGCGTACCAGACGGCGTGCTCCCGGTCGAAGCAGATGCCGTCGGGGACGCCGGTATCGAGGTCGGCCCACACGCGACGGTTCGACAGGTCGCCGTCGGCATCGATGTCGAAGCCGACCAAGGATTTTCCATAGGAATCCGCGACCACCAGGGTGGCATTGTCGGCCGTCACGGCCATGCCGTTGGGGAAGGCGATGCCCTCCGCGACGCGGCGCACCGCACCGCCCGCGGTCACCAGCGTCACCCCGCCGGGCGCGAAGTCCTGCCCGCTCATCGGATCGAACCCGGCCCCGTTCACGTAGGCATTGCCGCGGCCGTCGACGACAATGTCGTTCCAGCCGGGCCGGCCGAGGTCCGCGTACGGGAGCAGGGTGCCGTCCGTGAGTCGAAGCAGTCGTCCCCGAGGCGAATCCACGATGATGAGGTCACCGTCGGGCGACCACGCCGTGCACAGTGGCAGGGAGTCGACGCGTGTCACCACCTCGCACTCGCCGACGTCGTCGACGGCCAGCACCTCCCCGGCCGACCAGTCCGAGAAGTAGAGCCGGTCGCCGTGCCAGCGCGGAGATTCGACCAGTCCGCGCCCGGTGGCCAGGGTCTCGATCTCGCTCATCGGCCGTCCGCCTTCCATCGTGCCGGGGGTCGTCGCGATGACGAGTGTAGGCGGACCGAGTCGCGCCGGACGGCCGCCGGGAACATCGTTCACGGTGGACGCAACCGCAGACCTCCGCTGGCGGGCAGCACGGGTTTTGCCGAAAGGGCAAGCGCCCCATCGGCTGTCGGCCGATGGGGCGCTTCGCGTTGCGTTGCGGGCTAGTTCGCGGCGGGTTTGTACGCGGCGATACCCCAGATCACCACCACGTCGAGGGCGATGATGAGCAGGGACCAGGCGGGGTAGTAGGGGATCCACAGGAAGTTCTCCACGATGGACAGGGCCGCGAAGACGATGGCGGCGGTGCGGCCCCAGGTGGTGCCCATGAGCAGGCCGATGGCCACGCCGATCTCGACGATGCCGAGGATGATGTGGATCCAGCCCCAGCCGGTGGTGTTCAGTTTGTAGATGTAGTCGTAACCGACTACCAGCAGGTCATCGGACGCTACAGCCGAAATGCCCTGCAGGACCGAGAGCACCCCGATCACGATCAGCAGAATGCCCGCCGCGATCGATGCGCCGGCCGCAAAGCCCTGCTTCAGAGAGGGTTCGGGACCATTACTGTGTGCCATTCGCCGAATATGCCACGGTTTTGCTGGCGAATGTGGAAGGTCCACCTACGTGTTGCTTCGGTATCCGCGGAGCGGGTCACGGCGTGGTCAGTGCCTGCGAGACCGCGGTCCCGAACGGCAGGTCGGCGGTGGTGTTCACCTTGGTGTACGTGCCGCCGGTGCGCTGGGTGAGGGTTTGCAGGGTCTGGGTGCCGGGGCCGTTGATGACGATCACGTCGATGCGGACGGGATGGGCCGGGTCGGTCGCGGCGGCGATGTCGGCGAGTAGCTGGTCACCGGTGACGGGGGAGTCGTCCTCGGGGCCGTCGGTGATCAGCAGGATCGAATTGGTGCGGGCCGAAGCGTAGTTGGCGAGCACGTTCTTGTAGGCCGCTTCCAAGGTGGGGTAGGTGCGGTCCGGCTTGGACGGGCCGGCGGTGACGGTGGTCAGGGCTTGGCTGATGGCGGCCCGCTGGTCGTTGCCCAGAGGGGCGGTGGGGGTGAGGACCTTGTAGGGGTTGTTGCCGTCGAGATTCTTGGAGTACTCCCACACGCCCAGCCCGAAGTCGGGCGGCATCACGTTCATCGTGGACCCCAGTGCCGCAACGGCATTCGCGAGGCGGGTGCCGTAGCCCTCGGCGGCGGACATGGAGGAGGAGACGTCCAGCAGCACGGTGGCCTGCACGCCCAGCACGGGGTGGGCGAGGATCTGATTCACCTTGTCCAGCACGGCCTTCGCGGGTACCGCGGTCGTGGTGGGCGGTGCGGCGCCGAAACCGTTGTCGGTGAACAGCTTCGACTGGTCGGGCGCGCGCAGGAAGTCGACGAACAGCCCCGCGATCAGGTTCTGGGTCTGATCGACCCACGCGCCGGTGAGCTGCGCGGCCGGATAGTCGGCGACCGGGCCCGCGCCGTCGGGACGGAACGCGGTCAGGCCGTTGCGTCCGCGGATCTGCTGTTCGGTGGCGGCCACCGCGTGCAGCGGGGCGGCGGCGTGATCGGTGGCGGCGGCGAGATCGGTGAGGGCGCCGTTCGTGTCCTTGGCGGCGGGTGCGCCCGTGGCCAGCAGGGAGATGGCCGACACCACCTGGCCGGTGGCGACCGCCTTGGCGTCGAGCGGGTCGGTGCCGGAGACACCCGAGCCGACCGCGGTCGCGACGGCGAGCGAACCGTCGCCCGCGGGAATGGCCAGGCGCAGCTTGCCCCACGGCGCGAGGCCGATATCGGCGAGGGATCCACTTTGCAGCTTCGGCAGATCCGACCAGTGCACCTTGGCGGTTTCCAGGGCGGTGCGCAGCTCATCGGGCACGGCGAGGGAAACGGGACTGACGGCGATGGGCGCCGGAGTTCCGGCGATCAGCCCGGGCACGCGCATCTGCTCGATCGAGCGGGAGGACTCCGGAATCCAGAGCGCGGGCTGCGGACCCAGCGCCGAATTCCACGGCTTGTTCGCGGTGAACGCCGCGACCATGGCAGCCGAGGGCTGCGCGATCACCGCCACCTCCGCGCAGTGGTCGCGGACGTGCGGTTTGGTGGCGTTGAACCGATCGGCCGCGGACTTGACGGGGTTCAGGATGTCGGGATCGACGGTGACGTTCAGGGTCGCGGTGCCCTCGACGCAGGACGCGGCCGCCCGGCTGTCGCGTTCCTTGGACCGATCCGATAACCACGCCCAGCCGAGGACGGCCAGCGCTAACACGATCACCGCGGCGATTGCGATAACCGGTCCCTTGCTGACACCTCGTGACCCGCCCGCGGCGCGATGAGTACCCACGGTCGACAAGTGTATGTTGACGCCCCGGTAGCCACCTGTACCAGGCGGTTACGCGAAATCCGACCGGCACGCTCGGTCCGGCTCGACAGAGCGGCGGCCGCCTCGATGGCACGAACCGGCGGCCGTCTCGATGAGACGGCCGCCGCACCCCTCGATGTCAGTCGCGAATCAGCTTGCCGCGGTCGTATTCGTGCCCGCCCCAGACACCGGACTGGCCGGTGCGGGCCGCGAAGTCACCGCATTCGCGGCGGATCGGGCAGGACTCGCAGATGCCGCGCGCGTAGTCGAAGTCCTGCGAAGGGTAGGGGAACCACGCCTCGTGGTTCGGGTCACCCTTGCAGGCCGCGTGCTGCCAGTAGTCCTTCGAGTCGGAGATCGGGAGCAGATCAGCCAGGGTCTGCTCCCGAAGTGCAGTGTTCGTCATCGGATCTCGCTCCTTTCATGTCCGATCACGCGTAACGGGCGTTGTTCGTTCAGCAGGTCAGGACGCGGCCAGTTCCTTCCAGACCTGGCGCTGTGTCCGCTCTCTGTCATTGGGGGCCTTGGGCTCCCACAGCAGGCGCATCCCGGCCTCCTCCGGAGTCCGGTCCGCCTTGTACGTATTGCAGGGACCGCACGCGGCGATCAGGTTGGCCCAGGTATTGGGCCCGCCCTTGGACCGCGGGCGGATGTGGTCGACGGTGCGCGCCCAGCCGTTGCAGTACCCGCACCGGTAGCGGTCGCGGCGCAGGATGGCGGGCAGGGTGGCGCGGCTGTTGTCGTCGTGCACCAGGATCCGGTGCTCGAGGTACACGTAGCGGTGCAGCCGGATGGTCTCCGGCAGCGCCAGCTCCAGGTGCTTCGAGCGGATCGGGAAGTGCGGCTGCCGATCGGTGACGGTCTCGGCGGCATCGCTGAGCAGCAGCACCACCGCGCGGTCGGCGCGGATCGTGGTCAGCGCCTCGTAGGAGGCGTTGAGCAGCAGCACTCCGGCGTGTATCCAGTTGTCGGTGGTTATCTCCGGGTCTTCGGCATGACGGAACAGCATGGGGGTCACCATGTTTCGTGGAAAGGGATCGAACAGGAAGGGAAGTGGGCGGCTTACGCGCGGGCCTGGAGACGGCCGATGGACCGCTCACCGCGTAGCACGCTGTGGATCTTCAAGGTATTCAAGCCGTCTCCTCCTTTCCTGCTGGTCACGACCGTGACGGTCGGGTGATCTTCGGTGAAACACATGGTGGCACAACGGCCGTACCGTGTGCGAGCGGATTTCTCCAACCCCCGTGCAGTGACAACGAACGACAGTCGCCGCTTGTTCCGGGGAGACGGGAATCACATCGGGGATTCACTGGGAGGCAACCGAACCGGGGGCGGCTGTGTGGTCGCGATTCATCGTTGGTTACTTGCCGCCGCTACCGTGAGGGTCACTCGGAAGGAGCCTGACCTCATGGAGTTCCGACATCTCGTTTCGTTCATCACGATCGCCGAAGAATTGCACTTCGGCCGCGCGGCGCAGCGCCTTCATCTGACCCAGCCGAGCCTCAGTGCTCAGCTGCAGAAACTGGAAAAGTCACTCGGGGTCCAGCTGGTCGCCCGGAATTCGCACGAGGTCCGGCTGACCGCGGCCGGGCGTGAGTTCGAGGCGCAGGCGCGCCAGATCGTCGCCCAGATGGAACGGGCGGCGCGGGCGGCCAAGGCCACCGCGGAGGGGCGGTCGGGCAGCCTGGCCATCGGCTACAACCTGCCCGCCAGCCGGCACGTGCTGCCGGAGACATTGGTGCGGATGACCGAACGGCATCCCGACATCGTGGTGTCGCTGTGGGAGAAGCGGACCGGGCCGCAGCTGGCGGCGCTCGCGGACGGCTCCCTGGACATCGCCCTCGTCTACGGTCACCCGAGCACCGCGGAGTTCCGCTATCGGCGGCTGCTGCACCGGGTGCCGCTGGTGGCGGTGGTGGGACGGCGGCATCGCTGGGCGGATCGGCCGGGCGTGCCGTTCGCGGAGTTGCAGGGGCAGGACTGTGTGCTGTTCTCCCGGGAGCAGTGCCCGGCCATGCACGACGCCATCTTCCGGGCGGCCGCGCAGTCGCGGATCACCCTGACGGTGGCCCATCACGCCGACGATCCGGGTGCGACGGCCCACATGGTGTCGGTCCGGCCGATGGTGGGATTCGCGTCGTTGCCGCGCGCGATTTCCATGGGAATGGGCGCGCCCGGCAGCAATTCGGTCGCGGTCAAACTATTGGATCCGGTACCCACCTTGGATTTGTACGCGGTGTGGCGTGCCGAAGAACAGAATCCGGCCGTGGCCGCTTTTCTGGACTGCGTCGAATCGGGCGAACCTGCACCCCTCGATGATGCCCGCGCGGTCGCGGTCTGAGCGATTCGATAGGCAATGACTTTCGCGCGGTAGGAACAGCCGTCCGGGCGGCGACGAGAATGATTGTCGCCGAACAGAATTCGGTTCGTGAACATCGCGTCTGTCACCGATAGATCCGTCACCGGAAACGGTTTCGAACCGCCCGCCACCTCGAGTCTCTACCGCATCGTCGCCGATGCGGCGTATCGGCATCCCGAGCGTGCGACCCTCGCCGCAGGGGAGGACACCCCGCTCACCTGCGCGGAACTCGACCGGCAGGTGCGGGCGACGGCTTCGGCGCTGCTGGAGCGGCAGGTCGCCGCCGGTGACCGGGTGGTGGTGCTGGGCCGCACCGGGCTGGCGTGGGCACTGCTGGACCTGGCCGCGCTGGCGATCGGCGCGGTGGTGGTGCCGGTGTATCCGACCTCGTCGGACACCCAGATCGAGCACATCCTGCGGGACAGCGGCAGCACCTGTTTCGCGGCGGAGACCGAGGCGGACCGCGAGCGGCTGCACGCGGCGGGCGCGGGCGAGGTGTGGAGTTTCGCGCAGGTCCGCGGGTGGGCGGACGGGGAGATCCGCGCCGATCTGGCCGCACACACGGCGGTGGTGCGGGCCGACGACCTGGCCATGATCGTCTACACCAGCGGCACCACGGGATTGTCCAAGGGCTGCATGATCACCCACCGCAATATGTACGTGTCCGCCGCGAACACGGTGCGCCAGACCGGGCAGTTGTTCGACGGCGTGACCGCGCTCGCGCTGCCGCTCTCGCACGTGTTCGGTCAGACCATGCTGTTCGCCTGCCTCTACGGCGGCGCGGCCACCCACCTGCTGCCCGGGATCCCGGAGCTGGTGCCCGCGCTGCCGCGGCTGCGCCCGACGTTCCTGGCGCTGATTCCGTACGCGCTGGAGAAGATTCGCAAACACTGCCGTGCGCTGGTGAGCCCGGAGGCCGAACGAGTAGCCGTCGAGACCGGGCTGCTGCGGCTGTCGCGTCCGCAGCCTCCCGTTGCGATGGACGATCCGGTCGCCGCGGCGCTGGGCGGGCGGCTGCGTTACGTGATCTCCGGCGGTGCGTCGCTGGATGATTCGACCGCCGGGTTCTACGCCGCGTTCGGCACCGTGATCCTGAACTGCTACGGCCTGACCGAGGCGGCGACCGCGGTGACGGTCAGCGCGCCCGAGTCCAATCGCCTGGGCACCGTGGGGAAACCGATTCCGGGTACCGCGGTGGCGATCGCCGGCGATGGTGAGGTGCTGGTCGGCGGGCCGCACGTGTCGCCCGGCTACTGGGGCGCGGCCGCGGCGCAGACTCCGGTGGATGCCGAGGGCTGGTTGCACACCGGCGATATCGGCGAGCTCGAGGACGGCTACCTGCGAATCACCGGGCGCAAGAAAGAGATTCTGGTGACCTCGGGCGGCAAGAATGTCGCGCCCACTCCGCTCGAGGACCGGGTGCGGCTGCATCCGTTGGTCAGCAATTGCATGGTGGTGGGGGAGGGCCGGGCCTTTGTCACCGCGCTGGTGACCCTGGACGCCGAGCGCGCCGAGAATTGGGCGAGCGAGTATCCCGGGCGTGAGCTCTCGACCGCCGTTCAATCCGCGATCGACGACGCGAATTCGCTCGTCTCGCGTGCCGAATCCATTCGTGAATTCCGCATCTTGGCAAGTGATTTCACGGTCGCCAATGGATTGTTGACCTCCTCGCTGAAACTGCGTCGCGCCGCGATCGCGGAAACCTATGCGGCCGATATCGAACTGCTCTACTCGACGACCCGAAAGTGATCCGATCATGTATGACGTCATTGTTGTCGGTACCCGCGTGTCCGGCGCCCCGCTGGCCATGCTGCTGGCCCGGCAGGGTTTCCGCGTGCTCGCGGTGGACCGGGCCCTGTTCCCGAGCGACACCCCGTCCACCCACTACATCCACCAGGCCGGGCTGAGCCTGCTGAAGTCCTGGGATCTGCTCGACCGCGTCACCGCCACCGGCTGCCCGCCGGTGCGGCACCTCAACTTCACCTACACCGATATCGATATTCGCGGGATGGCGGATCCGTCCGCCGACGGCATCGACGCCGTGTACTGCCCGCGTCGCACCGTGCTGGACAAGATCCTGGTCGACGCGGCGAACGAGGCCGGGGCCGAGGTGATCTCGGGCTTCGCGGTGACCGGGCTGCTGCGCGACGGCGACCGCGTCGTGGGCATCCGCGGACGCGAGGGCGGGGGCATCGAGCGGGAGTTCCGGGCCACGCTGGTGGTGGGTGCGGACGGGTCGGGCTCGACGGTGGCGAAGGAGGTGGGCGCGCAGGTCTACGAAGGCTCGCCCGCGGCGTGCTTCGTGTACTACTCCTACTACGAGGGCATCGACTGGGGCATGCAGCACCGCACCGGGTTCGGTGAGCAGCAGTTCGCGGCCTGGCCGACCAATGACGAGCTGTATCTGGTGGCGGTCATGCGTAAGCGTGATCGGTTCCGGGAGTTCCGCAACGACCCGGACGCGGGCGTGCAGGAGATCGTGGATCAGGTGGATCCGGAAATCGGTGCACGACTGCGGGATTCGGGGAATCGGGTGGAGCCGTTCCGGCCCATGCTGTATCCGGACAACTACCGTCGTCAGTCCTTCGGGCCCGGCTGGGCGCTGGTCGGCGACGCCGGATATCACAAGGACCCGTTCACCGGGTGGGGCATCACCGACTCGTTCGAGTACGCGCAGCTGCTCGCCGACCTGGCCGGTGAGCGTCTTTCGGGCGGACGGCCTTTCGAGGAGACGCTGCCGGAATACCAGCGTGAGCGTGACGCCCAGAGCGCCAGCACCTACGAGCTGACCACCAGCATCTCCGAGCTGACCCTGACCCCGTACTACGACTCGGTGTTCCGTGCCGCCAGCATGAGCCCGGACTACTCCAAGAAGTTCTTCGGGCTGATCGCCGGGCTGTACTCGCCCGAGAAGTTCTTCGGTGAAGAAGAATTGGCGGAACTGTACGAGCTGGTCGATTTCCCGGTGGACGCGCGGCATGTGAGCAAGAGCGAGGCCGCGCTATGACCGGCGTCGGCCTGGTCGCGCTGGGTGACAGCTTCGTGGAGGGCCGGGGTGACCCGGCTCCGGCGGGAGGCTACCGGGGCTGGGTGGCCCGCCTGGGCGCCCAGCTCGGGCTGCGGCCGCACGCGGTGCGCAATCTGGGCGTGCACGGCGCGACCACCGGCGACGTGCTGCGCGCGCAGCTGCCGCTGGCGGTGCGGGCCGAACTGTACGGCGTGGTGGTCGGTGTCAACGATCTGGTGAGCGCCTTCGATCCGGAAGCCTTCGAGGCCAACCTCGATGCGTTGTTCGGCTCGCTGCGAGCCACCGGCGCAACGGTTTTCACGGCCGACTATCCGGATATCCCTGCGCGCCTGCCGGTTCCGGACGGCTTCCGCACCCTGCTGCGGGAACGCTTCACCTTCGCCAATGCCGCCATGGCCCGGGTCACCGCCGATCACGGGGTTCTGCTGCTGGAGCTGTCCGCGCACCCCGACTGGGAGCGCGCGGGCACCTGGACCGAGGACGGACTGCACCCCGGCCCGTCCGGGCACCGCTTGTTCGCCGCCGGTGCGGCCGAACTGATTTCGTCGATCACCGCCACCACGGTCGCCGCCTGACCGGCGCACCGGCCACGGCGACCGCGTCGCCGTTGCACACCTTCGACGCCTTTGCGCACCTTCGAGAGGATTCTTCGTGACGGACGACAGACGCCTGGCACGCGACCCGATTGCCATCGTGGGGATGTCGGGCCTGCTGCCCAGGGCACGCAACCATCGAGAGTACTGGCAGAACATCGTCGACGGCGTGGACTGCACCGAGGAGGTACCCGCCTCCCGCTGGAACCTGGACGACTATTACGACCGGGATCCGGCGACGCCGGACAAGACCTATTCGCGCCGTGGCGCATTCCTGCCCGACGTGGACTTCGATCCGCTCGAGTTCGGGCTGCCGCCCAATCAACTCGAGGTCACCAGCACCATGCAGACGCTCAGCCTGGGGGTGGCGCGCGATCTGCTGGCCGACGCGGGCGCGACCGGGTCGGGCTGGTACGACCCGGCGCGCACCGGCGTGGTGCTGGGGACGACCGGGCCGGTGCCGCTCATGCATCCCCTCGCGGCGCGGCTGTCGACGCCGGTGCTGGTGGAGGCCGCGCGTTCGGTCGGGCTGTCCGAGGCGGACGCGGCGGCCATTGCCGACCGGTACGCGGCGGCTTTCGCGCCGTGGGAGGAGAATTCGTTCCCGGGCCTGCTCGCCAATGTGGTGGCCGGGCGGGTGGCCAACCGGCTCGGGCTGGGTGGCATGAACTGCACTGTGGACGCGGCGTGCGCGGCCTCGCTGGCCGCCATCCGCACGGCCATCGCCGAACTGCGCGACGGCCGGGCCGACATGATGATCACCGGTGGTGTGGACACCGAGAACACCATTTTCATCTACATGTGCTTCAGCAAGGTGGGGGCGCTCTCGCACAGCGGGCGGATCAGCCCGTTCGGGGCGGGCGCGGACGGAACGCTGCTGGGCGAGGGTATTTCGATGCTGGCGTTGCGGCGGCTGGCGGACGCGCGGCGTGACGGGAACCGGGTGTACGCGGTGATCCGCGGGCTGGGGTCCTCCAGTGACGGCCGGGCCAAGAGCATCTACGCGCCGGTTGCCGCGGGGCAGCGGCTCGCGCTGGATCGCGCCTATACCGACGCCGACTGCTCGCCCGCCGATGTGGAGCTCATCGAGGCGCATGCCACCGGCACCGCGGTCGGTGACAAGACCGAGCTGACGGCGCTGAAAGGGCTGCTGGCCGAGGCGAGTTCGGAGCCTCGTTTCGCGGCGCTGGGCAGTGTGAAGTCCCAGATCGGGCACACCAAGGGCGCGGCGGGCACGGCCGGCATCATGAAGCTGGCGCTGGCGCTGCATCAGAAGGTGTTGCCGGGCACCATCAATGTGGATGCGCCCAATTCCGAAATCGCTTCGGAGGCAGCGCCTTTCTATGTCAATGCGCGTACCCGCCCGTGGATTCTGGACCCGGAACGGCCGGTGCGGCGGGCGGCGGCCTCGGCAATGGGGTTCGGCGGCACCAACTTCCACCTCGTGCTCGAGGAAGCCGACGGTGTGCGCGGGGAACTGCTGCACCGGGTGCCCAGAGCGCATGTCTGGCACGCGGCCGATGTGGCGGGGCTGATCGAGGCCGTGCGCGGCAGCGAGGGCGGTGACGGTGGCGGGATTCCCGAGGATCACGCCCGGGTCGGCTTCGTCTCGCTGGACGCGGACGCCGCCGCGGAATTGCGCGATCTGGTGGTGGACGAGCTGACGCGCAATCCCGAAGCGGCGCAGTGGGATCACCCCGAGGGCGTGTACTTCCGGGCCGCCGCGCTGCCCGGGCGCAAGGCGGGCGCGCTGTTCGCCGGCCAGGGCAGCCAGGACGTGGACATGGGTGCGGCCGCGGCGCTGAACAATCCGCCGGTGGGCGCTGCCTTCGATGCCGCCAATGCGGCCTTCGCCGGGGCCGCGACCCGGCTCGGGGCGGTGGTGTTCCCGCCGCCCGCCTTCCACGAGGACACCCGCGCCGAACAGGAGATCGCGCTGCGCCGCACCGAATTCGCGCAACCGGCCATCGGCGCGCTGTCGGCCGGGCAGTTCCGGGTGCTCAGCGAGTTCGGGTTCCGCGCCGAGGGCTACCTGGGCCACAGCTTCGGTGAGCTCACCGCGCTGTGGGCGTCCGGTGCGATCACCGACGCGGACTTCTACACCTTGGCGCGGGCCCGGGGCGCGGCCATGACCGTGCCCGAGGGCGTCGAGGCGGGCACCATGGTGGCGGTCGGCGCGGCGCGCGAGGACGTCGAGCACGCCCTCGAAGGTGTCGAGGACGTGTGGATCTGCAACCACAACGCCCCCGATCAGGTGGTGGTCGGCGGCGGCACCGCGGCCATCGCGGCGGTGACCGGGCGATTCACCGAAAAAGGCTGGATCACCAGGCCATTGCCGGTGTCCGGAGCCTTCCACACGCCATACGTCGGCCACGCGGTGGAAGCATTCGGCGCAGCCGTGGCCCGGGTGACGATCGGAGCGCCCGACGCCCCCGTATACGCCGACACCCGCGACGCCTCCTACGGCAACGACCCCGAAGCCAACCGCACCACCCTGACCGCCCAACTCGGCAACCCGGTCGAATTCCACGCCGCCCTCACCGCCATGCGCGCCGACGGCTGCACCGTCTTCGTCGAATTCGGCCCCAAACAAGTCCTGACCTCCCTCGCCCGCCGCACCTTCGGCGACGACATCATCACCATCCCCACCGACTCCGGCCCCATCGGCAACGGCGACCTCACCCTGAAGCGAGCCGCCGTCCGACTGGCCGTGCTGGGCTTCGACATTCGCGGCATCAACCGTCACTGCGCCCCGGAACCCTCGGCTCCAGCCCGCAAGCCCGCCATGACGGTGAAGATCTCGGCCCCCGAGTACGTCCCCGAATCCCGCCGCGCCGCCCACACCGCCGCCCTGAACGACGGATACCGGGTGAACGTCGCGGCCGCCTCCACAACCGGGACCACTTCGCTCGAAAATGGCGCGGCGACAACCGGACTCGCGGCACTGGCGACCGGCGGCCCCGACAGCCTCACGATCGACCACGCCGACAAGAGGAAACCCGCCGCGTCGGTGAGCCGCTCCGCGCCCCGATTCGCCGGTAACGGCGGCGTAGGGCACGGCCCAAGTGTCACCGTCACCTCCCTCGATTCCTCCGGCCGGAGCGACCGGCCCACTCCTCCCAGCGATCTGGAGAATTCTGTGACCGCGGAACCGCAATACCGCATTCCCGCGCCGGACGTACTGGACAGTGCGCTCGTGCAGCATCTGCACACGCACCGGCACTATCTGGACGGGCAGCTCGAGCTGGCTCGTGATCTGGCCGGGGCGCTGCGCCACGGTCACGTGGACGAGATGCTGGTGCGGGCCATCGAAGCCGTGAAGGATCACGGGCTGGCGATCAGCGAAAGTCATTCGCGTGCCGGGGATGTCGTAGCCCAACTGGCGGCGCTGGAAGGCGGAAACGGGCAGGCGCGCCCGACGCCGGTGTACGTCGAGCCGGACTCGGTGCTCACCGCGCCCGCAGCGGTGGCGCCCGGCTCGGCGATGCGGGCCGTGGGAGCCGTGCCTAGCCTTCCCGCCGCGGCTGTGGTCGGGTCGGTGGCCCCGGCGAGGGAGATCGTCGTCGCGCCGTCGGCGGAAAGCTCCGTGCCGGGCAACGGATTCGCGGCCGGACCCGCGGGTGTCACCTCCACACCGGAGGGTGCCACGGGGACCGCGGCGAATGCGACCACGGAAGAGGTGAGTTCCGCACTTGGGGTGACAGGTGTCGCGGCCGCGTCGGAGGGCGTGTTGTCCGCCGACGCGGTGCGGCAGGCGCTGCGCGAGGTCGTGGCGGAGAAGACCGGCTATCCGGTCGAGATGGTGGACACCGGCATGGATCTCGAGGCGGATCTGGGGGTGGATTCGATCAAGCGGGTGCAGGTGATCGGGGCCTTGCAGGAGCGGTTCCCGGAGCTGCCGGTGCTCGGGCCGGAGCAGTTGGGGACGCTGCGCACGCTCGAACAGATCGTGGGCGAGCTGGTCGGGGGTGATGTTCACCCAAAAGGTGAGGCCGCGGCCGAGACGCCGCGGCATGTGGTGGAGCTTGTCGAGGTGGCCGCGGTGGATTCGGCGGTGGATCCTTACCGGGCGGCGGGGCATGCCCTGCTGATGTGCCTGGACGAGTCGGGCGAAACCGATTGTGACGCATTGGAAGAGCTGTTGCTGGGGCGCAGCTGGACGGTGCGCCGGGTCTCCGGGGCCGATGCCGTGGGCGGCAGCGGGCCGGTGGACCTGTGCGTGGTGGTCGCGGGGATCGCGACCGAATGGCGGCGGGCCCAGGACATTCTGACCGAGGCGATTCTGGTGGCCGGGCAGGTGCTGCCCCGGCTGCGGGCGGCCGATGCGCGGGCCGGGTTCGCGACCATTACCCGGCTCGACGGGCACCTCGGCTTCCGGGGTGACGCCGAACCGGTCGCCGCGTTGCTGGGTGGGCTCGGTGGCCTGGTGAAAACCCTAGCGGCCGAGCAGCCCACGCTGTTCTGCCGGGCCCTCGACATCGATCCGGGCATGCCGCCGCGGCGGCTGGCGGAGGTGGTGCTCGAGGAACTCTGCGATGTCGCCCTCGACACCCTCGAGGTCGGCATCGATGCCGCGGGTGTGCGTCGCACCCCGGTGCCGAGCCGGCACGCCGCGGCCCGTACGGCCGACATCGTCCGCGCGGGAACAGATTTCGGTCCCGCACTCCTCACCGCGGTCGACACCCTCCTGGTCACCGGCGGTGCGCGCGGTGTCACGGCGACCTGTGTCCTGGAACTCGCCCGCCACAGCGCCTGCCGCTTCGTCCTGCTGGGCCGCACCGAGCTGACCGAGGACCCGGAGTGGGCGGCCACCGTCGCCGACTCCGACCTCAAACCAGCGGCGGTGCGGGCCCTGGCCGGAACCGGACTCACCCCACGCGAGATCGACAGGACGTGCGCGAATATCCGCGCGGTCCGCGAAATCCGGGCGACCCTGGCCGAACTCGGCGATCGTGCGGTCGACCTCGCCGTCGATGCGACGGACGAGACCGCATTGGCGCAAGCGCTCGCACCGTGGCGCGCAGACGCCGAAGGGCCGCGCGAGGCCACGTCCCTGATCACCGGTGTCGTACATGGTGCGGGTGTGCTGGCGGATTCGTTGATTCCGGACAAGACCGCGGAATCGATCGGGCGGGTACTCGGGCCCAAGCTGGCCGGGCTGGCGGCGGTGCTGGCGGCGGTCGGTGAGCCGCGGCACCTGATCCTGTTCACGTCGGTGGCCGGGCTGTTCGGGAATACCGGGCAGGCGGACTATGCGGCGGCCAATGAGGCGCTGGGGCGGTTCGCGGTCAGTTGGGGTGCGCGGGATCCGGAACGGCGGGTCACCGCGTTGGATTGGGGTGCGTGGGACGGCGGGATGGTGACTGCCGCGCTGCGGGAGCACTTCGCGGCGCGTGGGGTGCCATTGCTGGACCCGGCGGCCGGTGCGGCGGCGTTCGCCGCGCAGTTCGGCGCGGCGCGTCGGGAAGAGCCGATCCTGTTGGTGGGTGCGGCCACCGCGCTGTCGACCGGGGACTCCCCGGTGGTGCCGGTGCGAGCGCGGCGCGGGATCGCGGGGCTGGTCGAGCACCCGATGATCGAGGCTCATCGGATCGGCGAGCACATCGTGCTTCCGGCCACGTTCGGGCTGGGCGCGATGGTGAATCTGGCCGAGCGGACCCATCCGGGACGAATCGTGTTGGGGGCCAGCGACTTCCAGGTGCTCAAGGGGCTGGTCTTCGACCACCCGGTGAACACCCTGGAATTCGAGCTCGAGCCCGCGGATCCGGTGGACGGCATGGCCGCGGTGCGTGCCACGGTCTTCGCCGACACGGCTGCTCGATTCCGCGCCATGCTGCTGCTGGCGCGGGAATCGGAAACAGGAGCGCGACAGCAGCTCTCGGGCACGTCGGTACGAATTCCGGATGGTCCGGGTGAGAACGCCGAGTGGATCTACCGGGACGCGATCCAGTTTCACGCGCCCGCCCTCCAGGGGCTGCGTGCGGTGCGGGCCGAGAGCGACGAGGCCATTGTCTTCGAATGCCGACTCGACCCGGAGCCGGTGGCGCACGGCGCATTCGGCGGTCGACTGCATGATCCGGTTCTCGCGGATCTGATCCTGCAATGCCCGCCGGTATTGGGCCACCGCCTGCTGGGCGCGGCCTGCCTGCCCCTGGGCGTGGGCCGGGTGGACTACTTCCGCCCGCTCCCGGCGGCCGCGCCGTTCCTGGTGGTGGTCGACAATCCCCGGGCCACCCGAATGGAGGCCCTGATCGACGCGACAGCAGTGGCCACCGATGGCACGGTGCTGCAACGGTTCTCGGATGTCGCCGTGCTCACGACACCCGATCTGACGGCGAAATTCCGAACCTCGGTGAGGCGGTGGACGGTATGACGGTTCTCGAATTCGACGGCATCGCCTTCGATCCGGTCGGTGCGCGGCAACAGGCCGCGGAGAAACCGGGCGGTACACCGGCGGCAGCGCCGGTGCCAGCAACCGGGTGGGCGCACCCCGATCATTCCGCGCACGCTGATGAGCACGTGCAACCTGTCGCCGCGGACGCGATCGCCCAACTGCGGACGGGCGTGATCGAGGCGCATCGTGCGGCACTCACCGCGCAGACCGCACTTCAGCGCGAAGTGTGGCGGCGGGCACGGGCGCTCGCGGAGGCGGAGAACACCGTCGTGCAGGCGGTTTCGGCGCAGGTCGAGGTCTGTGCGCGGGAAGGTGCGTTCAAGCCGCCGGCCCGCACGGTGGTGCATCGGCTGGATCGCGCCGCGCTGGAACGGCTGGTGGCCGACGAGATGGGTGTCGTCTTCGGCCGCAGGCACCGCCGCGCGGGTGTGGCGGTTTCGGCGCGGCTGGCCGCCACCACGCCACTGGTCCTCACCGAGGTCGGTACGCTGGAGCTGTACGGCGGAAACGGGAACGGCCGGGTCGTGGCCCGATTCGAGGGGGATCCGCGTGCGGCGGCGCTCCAGGCGGCCGAGGTGTTCGCGCTCTATACCGGCATGCCGCTGTGCCTGTCGGGGAGCACGCTCACCGGCGGGGTCGGCGAGACCGAGGCCGGAACCGGCGGCGGCACCGTCGATCTCGCGGTGGACCGCCTCGACCTGGTGCCGCGTCCGTTCCTTCAGGCCACCGCGACGCTCGACGGGGTCGCCGAGCCATTGGCGGTCACCGTCATGGTTGCCGAGCGTCCCGGCACCGGCGTGGGTCCCGGCGATGCGGTCGCCGGGCTGCTGCTCAATGAGTTCCACATGGCGCATCTGGCGCGTGGCGACCAGGCCATCGCCATGGGAGCGGAGTTCGCGCCCTACACCGGTGTTCGCGCGACCCGGCTCCCGACCGGCGGTCTGCTGCTGGTGGATCGGGTGGTGCGGTTCGACGGTACGCGCGGGAACCTCGAATCAGCCTCGTACGACACGGAATACGACTCTGCGGCGGACTCCTGGTACTACGGCGACACCGCCAACGATTCGATGCCCCACTTCGTGTACATGGAGACGTCATTGCAGGCGGCCCTGCTCATGGGCTACTACGCCGGGCCGACCCTGACCCAGCCCGGCACCACCCTGAGCCTGCGCAATCTGGGCGGCACCGCCACGGTGCTGCGGCAGATCGAGCTGCGCGACACCACGATTCAGCAGACCTCACGGCTGCTGTCGACGACCATCCTGCCCGGCTCCTCGCTGCAAACCTTCGACTACACCCTCAGCGTGGACGGTGAGCCGTTCTATCGGGGCGAGACCATGTTCGGCTACTTCAGCGACCAGGCCCTCGCCAATCAGACGGGGCTGGACGCGGGCCGGTATGTGCCGAGCTGGCTTTCCGCGCATCCGCAGGTCCCGACCCGGGTCATCGACGTGGCGGCCCGCCGCGCCGACCCGGCCGCCCGCGCGTGCTCACGGCGCAATCTGGCCCTGATCGACCGCGTCGAAGTGGTGGACGACGGCGGCACCTACGGTGCGGGATACCTGCGCTCGCTGCGCCCGATCGACCCGCGGGACTGGTTCTTCGCCCGGCATTTCCACCTGGACCCGGTGATTCCGGGCTCGCTGGGCGTGGAATCGGTCATCCACGCCGTGCAGGAATGGATGCTCGACGCCGGATTCGCCGACGGCATGGCCGATCCGGTATTCCGGATTCCCGTCGGCATCGCCTTCAGCTGGCGCTATCGCGGCCAGTTCCTGCCCACCGACGGCACCGTCGAGTTGGAGGCGCACATCAAATCGGTGCGCCACGACGCGCACGGGACCACCGTCATCGTGGACGGGTCGCTGTGGAAGCCGGGACTGCGCATCTACGAACTCGTCGATCTCGCCGTCGAACTCGCCGATCGAAAGGCGTCCGCATGACCACCGTTCGGCCTCCCGTCGCCGAGACCGCCACCGATATCGCCGACCTGCTGCTCGATCTGGAGCGGCCCTGCTGGATCGTGCGCCGCGAGGACCGGGTCGCGGCCACGACCGATCCGGCCGCCGCCGCGCACGGGCAGATCCTCGCCGCGGTTGCGCCGCTGCCGTCGGAAAGGCTGGGGGACAGCGCCTTCCGGACCGCGCACGGCGTGCGTGCCGCCTACGCGGCCGGGGCCATGGCCAACGGCATCGCCTCGCCCGGGCTGGTGGTGGCCATGGCCGAGGCCGGATATCTGGCCAGTTACGGTGCGGCGGGGGTGACTCCGCCGGTCGTGGACGCCGCCCTGGCCGAGCTGTCGCGACGGCTCGAGGGCAAGCCCTTCGCCTGCAATCTGATTCACAGCCCGTCGGAACCCGCGCTGGAGCGGGCCATTGTGGACGCCTGCCTGCGTCACGGCGTGCGATGCGTGGAAGCGTCGGCGTTCATGGACCTCACCGCGGAAGTGGTGCGGTATCGGGCCGCCGGGCTGACGGTCGACCGGGGCGGAGCGATCGAGATCCGGAATCGGTTGATCGCCAAGGTGTCCCGGGTCGAGGTGGCCGATCTGTTCCTGCGCCCGGCACCGGAGCGGCTGCTCAGGCGGCTGATCGCCGACGGCCGGATCACGGCTGCCCAGGCACAGCTGGCGGCACGGGTTCCGATGGCCGATGACATTACCGCCGAGGCGGATTCGGGCGGGCACACCGACCGCCGCCCGCTGGTGGTGCTGCTGCCCGAGCTGCTGGCCGCCCGCGACCGTGTGGCGGGCACCGTGCCGGTGGCGGCGACGGTGCGGATCGGCGCGGCGGGCGGCATCGGCACCCCGGCCGCCGCGGCCGCCGCCTTCGCCATGGGCGCGGCCTATATCGTCACCGGATCGATCAACCAGTCCGCGCGGGAGTCGGCCCAATGTGATTCCACCAAGGCGCTTCTGGCGACCGCGGAATTCGCCGACTGCGTGATGGCGCCGTCCTCGGACATGTTCGAGCTGGGCGTACAGGTCCAGGTGTTGCGGCGCGGCACCATGTTCGCCGCCCGCGCGCAGCGGCTCTACGAGCTGTACCGGGCCTACGGCGGCATCGACGCGCTGCCCGAGCCGGTGCGAAAGGACCTGGAGGACAAGATGTTCCGCCGCCCACTGGATACCGTATGGCAGGACTGCGTGGCCTTCTTCACCGAACGCGATCCGGCCCAGCTGGTTTCGGCCGAACGCGACTCGAAGGCGAGGATGGCTCTCATCTTCCGCTGGTATCTCGGCCTGTCCTCGGGCTGGAGCATTCGCGGCGACACCGAACGACGGGCCGACTACCAGATCTGGTGCGGCCCGGCGATGGGCGCGTTCAACACCTGGGTGTCGGGCAGCCACCTGGCCGCGCCGGGCAACCGCACGGTGGCCGAGATCGCGGACCAGATCATGACCGGCGCGGCCTATCTCACGCGGGTCGCGCAGCTGCGCTCGGCCGGGGTGAGACTCCCGGCGGCGGTCGGCCGCTATCTTCCCCGTCCGCTGAACTGATCGGCGGGAACCGTCGGTCCGGGCCCGCGCGGCCCGGCATGATGGAAGACGGCCTTACGCAACGCGAAGGAGCACGCGCAGATGACCGTCGACGCCTGGGCCCAGCACCCCACCGCCCGTTTTCTCGCCCACGACATGTTCGCCTCCCTGCGCCGCTGGTCCGGCACGGAGATCCCCACCGACGACATTCCGCTGAGGTCGACGCTCGCCGCCATGGACGCGGCGGGCGTCGACCACACGCTACTGTCGGCGTGGATCGCCCCGGAGGGTGTTCTCATCTCCAATGATGAAGTGGCCGAATGGGTTTCCGAAGCACCCGACCGCTTTTCCGGCATCGCCTCGGTGGACCTGCGCCGGCCCATGGATGCCGTGCGCGAACTGCGTCACCGCGTTCGGGACCAAGGCTTCAAGGCGCTGCGGGTCCTGCCCTGGCTGTGGGAGACCCCGCCCACCGACCGCCGCTTCTACCCGCTCTTCGCGGCCTGCGTGGACCTCGGCATCCCCTTCTGCACCCAGGTCGGCCATACCGGCCCCCTTCGTCCGTCCGAAACCGGCCGTCCCATCCCGTACATCGACCAGGTGGCGCTGGATTTCCCGGAACTGACCATCGTCTGCGGCCACATCGGTTATCCGTGGACCGAGGAAATGATCTCCGTCGCGCGCAAACACCCGAACGTCGTCATCGACACCTCGGCCTACACCACCAAACGCGTACCGCCGGAACTGATCTCCTATATGAAGACCGGCACGGGCCGCCACAAGGTCCTGTTCGGCACCAACTACCCGATGATCTTTCCCCAGCATGCCCTCGACGGCCTCGACGCCCTGGATCTCGACGACGAAACCCGGGTGCTCTACCTCGACGGCAACGCCCGGCGCGTCTTCGGCCTGTAGCGTCCGACCGTTACGGAGGGGATCGAATTGCCGCAATGCTGTGAGAAATCGACACGCATTGACACGACGTGCGCGAAATCTCATCCATTCATATGAGGTGCAGGCGCGGTCGCAATGGTCTGCTTGGAGGCGAAATTCCGAATTCGCCCAAGGAGATCGCATGTTCTCGAATAGGTGTTCACTCGCCTGCATTCTGCCCCCCGATCTGCTCCTGACGCTGGCCCGGGACATGACTCCCGAGCAGCGAGCGGCGCTGCTCCGGACGTTGGATGTGGACCACAGCTTCCGGCTGGCGCGTGCGGAAGTGGCAGGTAGGCAGGGCGTTCGGCCCGGTCTGACGTTGGCCGCACCGGCCGGCGGAGCCCCGCGGCGGACGATCTACGACCAGCGCCACTCGACGGCGACCACGCTCGGGAAGGTCGCGCGCAGCGAAGGTCAACCGCCCGTCGCCGACGTCTCGGTCAATCAGGCCTACGACAACTTCGGCGCCACTTACAAGATGTACTGGGATGTGTTCCACCGGGATTCGATCGACGGTCAGGGAATGGCGATCGCCGGGCTCGTCCACTTCGGAAAAGACTATGACAACGCATTCTGGGACGGCCGGGGTCACATGTTCTTCGGCGACGGTGACGGTCGGGTGCTGACCGATACCACCAAGGGGCTGGATGTGGTCGGTCACGAATTGACACACGGGGTAACACAGTACGAGGCGAACCTGATCTATTCGGGGCAGTCGGGCGCCTTGAACGAGTCGATTTCCGATGTCTTCGGCTCCCTGGTCAAGCAGTACCACCTGGCGCAGACGGCCGATCAGGCCGACTGGCTGATCGGCGCCGACATCGTCGGACCGGAACTGGCTCCGGCCCTGCGCTCGATGAAGGCACCGGGCACGGCCAATCCCCACGATCGTCAGCCCGCGGTGATGACCGATTATGTGCAGACCGCTTCGGACAACGGTGGGGTCCACACCAATTCGGGTATCCCGAACCACGCCTTCCACGTTGTGGCGACCACCCTGGGCGGTCCGGCCTGGAAGTCCGCGGGATCGATCTGGTACGACACCGTGGCCGATCCGGCGCTCAAACCCAATGCCACCTTCGCCGATTTCGCCCGGCTCACCCTGAAGCAGGCCCGGAACCGTTTCGGGACGACGAGTGCCGAAGCCTCGGCGGTCGGGGCGGGCTGGGATGCGGTGAAGGTCCCCGTCCGTTGAGCCCCCGGCGAGCTACGCTGGAACGATGTCGACGAACCGGATACACGTCGAATACCGCCGCAGCGGCGGCCTCGCCGGCCTCGATATGACGGCCGACGTCGATGTCGAGGACCTGCCTGCCGATCAGCGACGTTGCGTGGAGGCGCTGATGACCGACGCCCGGCCCGCGTCATCCGGCGCGGACGGGTCGGCCGACCGGTTCACCTACAAAATCGTGATCAGCGACGGCGATCGGACATGGACCCACAGCTGGGGTGAGACGCAGGTTCCGGAAGCGGTCGAACCGTTGCTGGCGACGTTGGCGGAACGTGCACACCCCGCGCCGAGTCGCTGAACGGTCGACGGCAAGGATTTTCGGGGAGTTTCGTGCCCTGTCATCACCGGTGCACGAATAAAAGCTCGGGGGAATGTAATTCACAGAGCGCGGACCACCGGGGCGCGACAATCCCTGTGCCCGAGTGAGAGTCGCCGAGGGAGGGAATTGATATGCGGATTGTTCACAGCTCGCGCGGCGCGCAGCCGTTCGAGAAGATCGCAAGCGAACGCGTGGCGGCCAAAGGCGGCGCGGGAAACTGGTTCGGGGTCTTCAGTATCCAGAAGTTCGTCGACCAGAACGCGCTGTCCTACACGCATGCGGACGCGGACGGTTGGTATTCGTACCTCAGCAAGTTCAAGACCGGGAACTTCCGATTCGAGGACGCCGGTGTCGTCGTCTGCGAGTTCATCGAAGGCACCGACGACTGGGACGACTGGCAGGACACCTACGGGCTCGATGCCTGCAAGTCCATCTATTACTCCGGCCACGGCACCATGGACGGCAATGGCGTCTTCAGCATTCGGCTGGGGGGCCGACTGGTCCAACCGGGGCCATTGGGCCTCCTCGGACAACATGGTGATCGGCGACGACCACACCCGCTACCTGTGTTGGTCGACGTGTCTGTCGCTGCGGGTGCTCGACGGGATGAATCCGATCCGCACGTGGGGCGGCCCGGATCACGGCTTCCGCATGCTGTTCGGCTTCGAGACCACCAGCATCGACAGCCCCGACTACGGTAAGAACTTCTGGGCCGAGTGGAACAAGGGCAAGTCCTTCAGTCAGGCCTGGCTCGACGCCAGCTGGGACATCAGCCATACCCAGGCGCCGTCGGTGGTGGCGTGCGGCGCGAACAGCGACGAGGCCGGGGCCCGGCTGAACAACGAGCGGGTGCTGTCCTGGGATGCGGTCAGCACCAACTGGTTCAGCCGGCGCTGGTACTACGCGGCCCGCTAGGTTCCCGCCCGGCGCGCCAATCTCGCCCTGCCACAGGATCTTCTGGTCGCCGACCTGGCGCCGATCGAACTGACCGGCGACCATATCCGGTCCGTGGCACAGCGGTTCGGGCTCGACGGTCCGCTGCCGCACGACGTGATGGCGGGGCCCGATGGGTCGGTGTGCGTGCCGATCGGCGAACAGCGCGGCGTCTTCGGTTCCTCCGGACCCCGAGGATCTGCTCGCGCGGGCGTCGTCCGACCGGATCCGGACGCTGGCGGCTCAGGGTGGGCGCCCGCCCAGTGAGGTTTCGATCGTCCCGGACACCACCGAGGTCGGCTACGAGATCGACGGCGACAGCGCGTATCTGGCCGCGCGCCGGGTAGTGGAGAGCGCGCTCGGCAACGGCTGCCGCAAACAGCACCACGTGGTGGCTCCGATCGTTCGGTGACTTCGGCCGTCCTGCGGCGGGAATGACCGTGTCGATCGCCTTCGATCGATCCTGAACCGACTGGGGCACTATCGATTTCGATCGTGCCCCAGTCGATCGATGGCCTTGTCGATCAGCTCCCCGAGGCTGGCCTGGGGCGCTTGCTGTCTCTCGTACTCGATCAGCCGGTCGGCCGTGGCGCGATCACTCATCACCAGGGCCAGCAGCTCCGCGTACCTGCCCGACGGGATCGAGCCGGACCGGGACGGATGGCCGGACACGGGGGTCGGCGAAGGTCCGATCGGCATGCCGGGCGGTAACTCCCGCAGATTCCGCACCGCGGCAGCGCTTCCCGCGGCGGCCGCACAGTGCCACCAATACCCGGCCCCGGCGAAATCCCCACGGCGATACAGCAACAGACCGAGATTGTTCATGGCGCTGCTCTCACCGGCCTCGACCGCCCGCAGATACCACTGCTCGGCCTCGGCACGTTCCCCCTGCTCGTCGAGCAGCGCCCCCAGCGCGGCCATCGCCTGCGCATTCCCCGCGTCCGCGGCTGTGCGCAGCCACATTCGGGCCTCGCGGCGCGCACTGTCATTGCGATCGCGATTGCGCCACCGCTCGAACCGGCCTTGGACCGCGACCCTGTCGTACAGCAGCCGCGCCAGCCGGTCCATCGCGGCCGTGTCGCCCTGGGCCGCACCCTGTCGATAGCACTGCTCGGCCGCCCCGACATCGCCCCGCGCCTCATAAACCCGCCCGAGCTCCACCAGAGCCTCGCCATCCGGATAGGCCATCCCGCCGACCTCCACCACCCGATCACACTGCCCGCCTATCCAACCGCAGTTCACCTCCGGCTCAGCCGTTTTCGCCGATATCGGAGGACCTCCCAAGTCCGCGACCCCCGAAATTCATGTCACGCGTGGTGTTTCCGCATGCCATGATCACCAGCCACCTGAATCCGCTGCCGTCCCGGTGGTGAGAGAGCAGGCGGCGAGTCCAGTTGAACACTCGGCCGGATGACGAAGACCTCGTCGGGATCACCGATCCGGACGAGGTCTGTGTCCCCCGGGTTCGGTGCCGCGCGGTCGCGACCGGAGTGAACAGTCCGATCGTCGAGTCGGGCGTTGCGCGAGTAGGTGATCGGCTCGGGGTGGTCCGCGCCGACGGTCGGCCGGGTCCGTCGGACACGTGCGCGGGGATAGATATGCCGTGCAAGGTCGGACAGCCGCACGACGAATCGGCGCCCATCGGTCCCATCTTCCGCGAGCTGCGAAAGCTGGACTTCGAGCCCGGTGACGTCATCGTCGGCAGACTCGTTGCCCGCGTCCCTTCACGACCACCGCGGCCGGAGGCCCTGGCCGCCTTGCGCGAGTTGACCGTTGGGGGCGGGGAAAGCCGTCCGCTACGCGAGTCGCCGGGACCGTTGCTGCAACTGTTGACCCCGGGGACGGTACGAGCTCCGCGGACCCGAGCCGCTGTGGCCGGACTATCCGAACGCTGTGAAGAAGCGCTGGACCACCGTCTCGCGAGCGGCCATCGTCCACGCAAAACCAGATGAGCCTGTCTGGTTCTATCCAGGTAGCTGTCGTCGAACACGACACCGAGGTGCTGCTGTGCAGCCCCGATAGCCTCCTCGGAAGCGGCGGTACCGGGTTCTTGGGATGGCGTGGAGGTAGATTCCGCGCTGCTCTTCTGCCACTCGCCCAACGGACGAAGCCCCCGTTCGGATCACCGATCCGAACGGGGGCTCTGTCCCCCGGGCGAACTCGCCGGGTCTTGATCCGCCCTCGTCAGATGCCAAGGAGCGTTGGTGGGTCGTGACACGCCCAGGGCGATAACCGTGCCCGGGCGTCACGCACGGATCATGTACGCCGAAATGGGCAGGTCAGCGGCCAGTGAATGCGGCAGATCGCCAGGTCGGATCATTTGCCCTGGAATGGGGAATTGATCGTGGTGAAGTACTGGATGGCGGCGGCGACCGCGATGGGGGCGGTGATCAGGAGTTGGCCGGCGAAGGTTCCGACGAATCCCACTGCGCCCGCGCCGATGAGGCAGCCGGCGCCCGCGGCGCCGAGCAGGGGTAGGAACATGGCCGTCAGGATGCCGGCGGAACCGAGGGTGATCAGTGTGGCGCCGACGGTGCCGCCGATGAGACAGCCGAGGGCCGCGCCGCCGAGGCCGCCGACGAGGGTGCCGACGGTGGCGCCGAGGGAGATGGTGTCGCGCATGCGGCCCCAGGCGGCCTGTTCGCGGTCGTACTGGGTCTTCCAGGGGGCCTGGTCCTCGTAGGGGAGGGCCACGGGCTGGTAGACGGCGTGGGCCTCGTCGAAGACGGGGGTCAGGGTGGCGGTGCGGTCGTTGATGTCGGCCGCGATGGGGAAGACGAAATCGTCTACGCGGAAAGACAGTTCGGTGCCGGCCAGCACGGTGCCGTCGGCGGACTTGATCTTGAAGACGCCGTTCTCGACGGTCATGGAGCCCGCGTCGGTGCCGATGACCGTATCGGTGCCGGTGCTGGTCGCGGTGTAGTTCAGGGCGGCGGGGGCGTCGGCCCCGGCCGTGCCGGTGACGCCGGCGCTGACGCACAGTCCGGCCGCGAGCAGCGCGGACGCCGCAGCAGTTTTCCTCATCCTGTTTCTCTCTGCGTGTGTTTTCTCGGTGCTTCCCGTGTCACAGATCGAGCACGAGAACATCGGAGAGCGCCCGGGAGACGCAGGGCATCAGGGTCCTGCCGTGGGCGCGTTCGTCGGCGGTCAGCACCGAATCGCGGTGCTGTACTTCGCCTTCGAGGAAGGTGGTCTCACAGCTGCCGCAGGTGCCCGCGCGGCAGGAGGTGACGATCGCGACGCCCGCGCCTTCGAGAGCGTCGACGATCGACCGGTCCGCCGCGACCGACAGCACCTGACCACTGTGCGCGAGCCGGACCAGGAAGGCGCGATCGACGACGGTGTCGACGCGCCGCGGCGTGAACCGCTCGGTGTGCACGGCCAGGCCGCGGCGCGCGCCCTCGCTCTCGACGGCGTCGAGCAGCGGCGCGGGTCCACAGCAGTACACGGTGGCGGTGGTGTCGGCGAGCAGCGTTGCGATGGGCAGCAGCCCGGATTCGTTCTGTGCCAGCAGATTTACCCGCTCGTAGCGGGCCAGCTCGCCGGTGAAGGCCAGATGGCCGCGGGTGCGTGCACCGTAGTGCAGGCTCCAGCGCGCGCCGGTCCGCTCGGCGGCCGCGAGCATGGGCAGGATCGGGGTGATCCCGATCCCGCCCGCCACGAACAGGTACTCGTCATTGGGCACCAGCTCGAAGTTATTGCGTGGCAGTGATACTCGCAACTCGGTGCCGGGGTGCGCGGTGCGGTGCAGGTGTTCGGAGCCGCCGCGCCCCGCCGGTTCGCGCAGGATGGCGACGCGCCAGCGTCGCTCGTCGGCGGGATCCCCGCACAGCGAGTACTGTCGTACCCCAACGGTTCCCGCGTGCACGTCGATGTGCGCGCCGGGGGTCCAGCGCGGCAGTGCGCCGCCGGGCGCGGTCAGTTCGAGGGCGAACACGCCCTCGGCCACGTCCCGCCGGTCGGCCACCAGGACCGTCAGCTCGCTCATCGCATCCCCTCGTGGAGTCCGTGTCGAGCCCAACCCTGGTCGAGCCGGGTCGCCGATCGCGCGGCGGTTGCCCGAGTCGATTCGACCGATAGGCATTGCCGATCGTCCCGCCGGGACACCCGGGCGCCGGCCGACACTGACCCCATGAGCGCTGTGGCGGAACTGGTCGAACGGACCAGAGCATTCGTGACCGAGCACGTGTACCCCGTGGAGCGTGAGGTGGTGGCCGGTGGGCGCGTCACCGATGACGCCCTGCGGCTGGACCTGCAGAAGAAGGCCAAGGAGGCCGGAGTTTTCGGGCCGCTGTCCGACCCGCGCCACGGCGGCCTCGGCTTGGACACCCGCGGTCAGGCCCGGGTGCTCGAGGCGGCGGGCGCGAGCCTGCTGGGACCCCTTGCCGTCAATGCCTGGGCTCCCGACGACGGCAATATCCACCTGCTGGCCCACGTCGCGAATGCCGAACAGCAAGAACGGTATCTGGCTCCGCTGGCCTCGGGTGAGGTGCGGTCGGCCATCGCGCTGACCGAACCGGCCCCCGGTGCGGGATCGGATCCGCGCATGCTGCGGACCAATGCCCAGGAGACCGACGACGGCTGGGTCATCAACGGTGCCAAGCACTTCACCACCGGCGCGAACGGCGCGGCCTTCACCATCTGCGTGGCCATGACGGCCGACGGACCCACCATGTTCCTGGTCGATCAGGACAATCCCGGCCTACGGGTGGGCCGCCGCATGCCGACTCTGGACCACACCAGCACGCCCGGCGGCCACTGCGAGGTCGAGTTCGTCGACTGCGAGGTGCCCGACACCGCCGTGCTGGGCGAGGTGGGCCGCGGCCTGGAGCTGGCGCAGGTGCGGCTCGCGCCCTCGCGGCTGGTGTTCTGCATGAACTGGCTCGGCCTGGCCATGCGCGCCCAGCAGCTCACCGTCGAACACATCACGCGCCGTTCGGCTTTCGGCGTCCCGATCGCCGAGCACGGCATCGCCCAGGGCCTGGTCGCCGACAACGAGATCGATATCGCCGCGGCCCGCAGCCTGGTGCGCTCGGTCGCCGAGACGGTCGACACCTTCGGCCCGGCCTCCGCGCAGGCGCGCCACGAGACCTCGGTCGCGAAAACCTTCGTGTCCGAGGCGGTCTGGCGGGTGCTGGATCGCACCGTACAGCTGCACGGTGGCCTGGGCGTGTGCGAGGACCACCTGGTGGCGCGATTCCTCGTGGAAGCCAGGGCATTCCGCATCTACGAGGGGCCGTCGGAAGTGCTGCGCTGGTCGATCGCCCGCCGCGTGCTGCGCGGGCCGCGCTGATTCCTCCGCAACCGTGCCGAGCGCCGAAATCAGAAGGGAACATCGACATGACCAGAACGCTGGCCGGATTCGCCGCCGCCTATCCGGACCTGGACCCCGACGCCGTCGACTACGAGTACCTGCGGGCGGTGTCGGCGGCGCTGGTGCCGTTCGGCGCGCACGTCGGCACGCAGGTCACCGAGATCAGCCGTGAGCGCGCGGTGGTGGAGATCCCGGTACTGGACGAAGTGTGCAATCACATGGGCACCGTGCACGCGGGGGCGTTGTTCACCGCCGCCGATATCGCCGGTGCGTCGGCGTTCGTGGGTGCCGCGGCCGAACGGTTGCACACGGTCGAACGGCTGATGCTGCGGGGCGGCACCGCCTCGTATCGCAAACCGGCGCAGGGGCGTATCCGCGCCGTGGCCACCGTCGACCAGGCCGAGCTGGCGGTCATCCTGGCCGCGACCGAGTCCGCGCGCTTCGAACTGTCGGGCAAGGCGTCGCTGCTGGATGACAACGATGTGGTGGTCGCCAAGTTCACCTTCGACTACGTGTGCGATGTGACCATCGCCGGAACCGAGGCGTGATGACCACCGCGACACCCGAATCCCGCTCGGAATTCGGCACTTTGGAATCGACCCGGGTGGAGACCGCCGATGGCGTGTCGTTCACCGTGCGATTCCTGCCGTCGGAGCGGTCCGATGCGCCGGTCGTGCTGATCCTGCCCGCCATGGCGATGAAGGCGCGCAACTACTTCTCACTCGCCAAAGCGCTTCAGGCCCTGGGGCTCTCGGTTGCGACCTGCGATCTGCGCGCGCACGGCGAGGCCACCCCGGCCCTGGGCGACCACACCGATTTCGGTTACCGCGAGATGATCGAAACCGATCTGCCCTCGATCGTGACGGCCGTCGAGGACCGCTTCCCGGGTGCACCGATCCACCTGTTCGGGCACAGCCTCGGCGGTCAGCTCGCGCTGCTGTTCTCGGCCGCCGAGCCCGGCCGGATCGCGGGTGTGACCGTCATCGGCACCGGCACGGTGTTCTGGTGGGCCTTCGGCCCGCGCCGCTGGTGGGAGGCGCTGAGCCGGGTCCAGTGGATCGGCCTGGTATCCCGGGTGCGCGGCCACTGGCCCGGCGGTGTGCTGATCCCCGCCCCCATGCCCGGCGGGGTGATGATCGACTGGTCGGTGCACTCGCTGACCAGTTATTACCGCCCGAGCGGCACCAATCGGCGCTACAACTCGCTGCTGGCCGCCATGCCACTGCCGGTGCTGGTCATCTCCCTGTCCGAGGACGTGCTGGGCCCGAAATCCAATGTGGACTTCCTGGTTTCGCGCATGCCCGCCGCCCAGGTCACCCGCTGGCACATCGACGAGAACTCGGACGTGGCCAATCGCGACCACTTCCTGTGGGTCAAGGACGCACCCGCCATCGCGACCGGCGTGGCGAATTGGATCACGACCGGCGTCGCGCCGGTCTGAAGGAGAGACGTGGCCCGGCTGCAAATCGATGCGGTGTCGAAGCGATTCGGCACCGACCACGCGGTGCGCGAGGTGAGCCTCGACATCGCCGACGGGGAATTCCTGGTGCTGCTCGGACCCAGCGGCTGCGGAAAATCCACGCTGCTGCGCATGATCGCGGGCCTGGAACAACCGTCTGCGGGCCGAATCCTGTTGGACGGCAGCGACATCACCGACGAGGCGCCGCCGCGGCGGGATCTGGCCATGGTTTTCCAGAGTTACGCGCTGTATCCGCATCTGTCGGTGGCTCGCAACATCGGGTTCCCGTTGCGTGCCCGGCGGCGCTCCCGTGCCGAGATCGACCGGCGGGTGCGCGAAGTCGCGGGCACGCTGGAGCTGTCGGAGCTGCTGGAGCGCCGTCCGGCGGCGCTCTCGGGCGGTCAGCGGCAGCGAGTCGCGCTGGCGCGGGCCATGGTTCGCGATCCGGGGGCCTTCCTCATGGACGAGCCGCTGTCGAATCTGGACGCCAAGCTGCGCAGCGCGACCCGCGCCGAGCTCATCGGCCTGCATCGGCGGCGGGGGGCGACGTTCTTGTACGTCACCCACGATCAGGTGGAGGCCATGACCATGGCAACCCGCATCGCGCTGCTCAACGCTGGGCAGGTCGAACAGGTCGGCACTCCCGAGGAGCTCTACGACACGCCGCGCACCGCCTTCGTCGCCGGATTCCTGGGCTCGCCGCCGATGAACCTGTTTCCGGCGGAGGTGTTTTCGCGGGAGGGCGCACTCCGGGTGCGCGCCGACGGCATCGACGCCGCCCTCGGCCTGGACGGCGGACCCGAGGACGCCGCGACGGTGCTCGCGGGTATCCGGCCCGAACGCCTGCGCCTGGATCCGGCCGCCACCGCCGTGCGCGGCCGCGTGAGCATGGTCGAGAACCTCGGCAGCGAGGAACTGGTGCATGTCACCGCGGGCGCGGTCCGGCTCTGCGTGCGCGCGCCCCGGCCGGTGGGGGTGGCGGTGGGCCAGGACATCGGACTGCGCGCCGACCCCGCCGACATCCACCTGTTCGACCCGGCCTCCGGGCTGCGGATGACCTGGCGGGAACCGGAATCCGTCATCCCGGACGCGACGGCCTCCGTCGCCTGAACTTCGAACACCACTCGATGAGGAGAAAACCCGTGAAACGCACCGTGCCCATCCTGGGCCTGGTGTTCGCCGCCTGCCTCGCGCTCACCAGCTGCGGGCTGGGCGGCACCACCGCCACCGACACCACCGCCACCGCGCAGGTCCCCGAACTCGGCCCCGACCAGAAGGTCTCGATCGTCTTCGAGTCCTACAACTACGGTCTCGCCGGCGCGTGGACCGACACCTTCAACGCGCTGATCGCCGACTTCTCCAAGAAGTTCCCCAATATCAAGGTGACCGCGCAGAAGCCGCAGGGCAACAGCCCCAACCCGGCCACCGACACCATTTCCAGCATTCAGAACCAGATCGTCGCGGGCAATCCGCCCGATGTGGCGCAATTGGGTTTCAGCGACCTGGATTTCACCGTTCACCAGTTGGGTGCGAAGCCGCTGGACACGCTGTTCGGCAAGCAGGCGGTGCAGGCGAACTTCGACGGGCAGCGCTTCCGCTTCCACCCGCGCGCCCGCGTGCTCGACGACTGGGAGGGGCACACCTATGGCGTGCCGTTCGTGTTCTCGACCCCGGTGCTGTACTACAACGCGAGCCTGTTCACGGCCGCCGGGCTGGATCCGGCCAAGCCGCCGCTGACCTGGCAGCAGGTGTCCGAGGACGCCAAGGCGATCAATGCCAAGACCGGGCAGGGCGGGGTGTATCTGGACTGCCTGACCAAGTCGGCCAAGGACTGGTGCTTCCAGTCGCTGGTGCGTTCCAATGGCGGACGGGTCATCTCCGAGGATCGGCGCAGCCTCACCTATGCCGATGCGCCCACGGTCGAGGTCGCCCGGATGGCACAGGATCTGGTCACCTCCGGGGCTATGCCCAAGCTCGCGCAGAAGCAGGGTTACGAGGCGTTCGCGCGCGGCGAGATCGGCATGATCCTCGAAACCAGTGCCATTCAGGGCACTTTCGTGGCGGGTGCGAAGGACAAGTGGGACCTGCGCGCGGCAGCCATGCCGCGCTTCGGTGACCGCGCCCCGGTGCCCACCAATTCCGGTGCGGGACTGCACATTCTGACCGCCGATCCGGCCAAGCAGCGCGCCGCCTGGGAGCTGATCAAGTACCTCACCAGCGAGGATTCCTACATTCGGATCTCCAAGAACATCGGCTACCTGCCGCTGCGCTCGGAGATGGTGACCGACACCTCCGTGCTCGGCGCGTGGGCGTCCCAGAATCCGTTGCTGGCACCGAATATCGCGCAGCTGGCCACCATGGAGCCGTGGGTTTCCATGCCCGGCAACAACTATCTGCAGATCCGTGACGGCATGATGGACGCCGTCGAGTCGGTCGTGTTCCAGGGCAAGGACGCCCAGTCCACGCTCACCGCCGCCCGTAGCGAGGGCGCCGAACTGCTGCCCGCGTCATGAGCGAACTGACACTGGTGCAACTCACCGACACCCACATTCGGGCCGCGGGGGAGCGGGTGCTCGACTCGGTGGATACCCACGCGGTGCTGCTGGGGGTCCTCGAGCGGCTGCGCGGTGGTGGGCGGCGCATCGACGCGCTGATCCTGTCCGGCGACCTCACCGACAATGGCGCGCCCGAGGCGTATCGGCGGCTGCGGGACGCGGTCGAACCGGCGGCCGCCGAGCTGGGGGCACAGGTGCTGTTGGTGATGGGAAACCATGATGAGCGCGGCGCCTTCGGGGTGGAACTGCTCGGGCTCGAACCGGATGCCCCCGGTTCGCGCGACCGTGTGCTGGAAGTGGACGGTCTGCGGGTCATCGGGCTCGACAGCACGACCCCGGGCCGCCACGACGGTCGACTGGAGCCGGAGCAGTTGGCCTGGCTGGGTGAGCAATTGCGGCGGCCCGCCGAGCGCGGCACGCTGCTGGTGCTGCACCATCCGCCGCTGCCCTCGGCCATTCCGGCGGCTGAGTTCCTGAAGTTGCAGGACGCCGACCGGCTGGCGGAGGTGCTCGCGGGCAGCGATGTGCGCATGATCCTGTGCGGGCACAACCACATGACCGCGGCCGCGGCGCTGGCCGGGATCCCGGTCTGGGTCGGCCCGGCGCTGGCCTACCGCATCGACGCCATGGCCCCGGCCGGACGTCAGCAGGCTTATGCGGGTGCGGGTTTCACGCGGCTGGACGTACTGGGGGAGACCGTCATCGCGACGGCGGTGGACGCCATTCCGGTGCATCGGATCTACGACAAGTCCGAGACCGAGGTGCAGGAACGCCTGTCCGCGCTCGCGGCGGATGCCGGGTAGCCGGTGTTCGTCACTGTCGAATCGCAGGACGCGCGGCCGGTGCTCGCCACGGCACCGGCGGCGCGTCCGCGGCGGGCACCGCTGCGCAGGGTGCGTCGAATCGCCGCGCCCTACCTGTATCTCGCGCCCGCGGTGATCCTGCTGGTGGTGTGGACCTATCAGCCGCTTGCCCAGGCGCTGCAACTGTCCCCCTACTCGTGGAATCTGCTGCCCACCTCGCCCATGCGATCGGTCGGCACGGCGAACTACGAACGGCTGGTGGATCTTCCGGCGTTCTGGGCCTCGGTGCGCCGCATCGGCGTGCTGATCGTGGGGCTGCTGCCGTTCACGGTCGGGCTGCCGGTGCTGATCGCGCTGGCCAGTCGCCGGGTGGGGGAGCGGGCCCGGACGATCTACCACGCGCTGATCTTCGCGCCGTTCCTGGTCGCGCCGGTGGCCGCCGCCGCGGTCTGGCGCTGGCTGCTGCATCCGCGCACCGGATTCGTCGACAGCGTGCTCGGCTCGCAACGCAACTGGGTCTACGACGCGAGCACCGCGCACTGGGTGATCATCGGCGTCACCGGCTGGCAGCTGCTCGGGTTCGCGGTCCTGGTGGTGTGGGCCGGATTGGCCGGGATCAGCGGCGATTACGACGAGGCGGCGCGCGTGGACGGCGCGAGCCCGGCGCAGATCCGGCGCTGGATCACCCTGCCGCTGCTCTCGCCGACGCTGTCGTTCCTGGTGCTGACCACCGTATTGCTCAGTCCCACACTGACTTTCCCGCTCATCGACACCATGACCCAGGGCGGTCCCGCGCAGGCCACCACGAATATCTACTACCTGCTCTACGAGTACGCCTTCCACAGCTTCGACGCCGGAATGAGCGCCGCCGCCGGGGTGCTGATGTTCGCCGGATTCGGGGTGCTGGCGGCGGGACTGGTCTGGATCTCGGAAAAGGTTGCCTTCCAAGATGATTGAATCCCCGTTGCTCGGGCGATTGCGGTCCGCCGGTGGCCACGCGCTGCTGGCGGGCACCTCGCTGCTGTGCGTGTTCCCGATCTACTGGCTCTTCGCCACCGCCCTGCGCCGTCCCGAGGACGTCGGCTCGCTCTCGCCGCTGCCGTGGCCGATCTCGCTGTCGAACTTCTCCGACGCCGCGCGCCAGGTCGACATCACCGGCCTGGTCGTGAATACCTTTGCGATGGCGGCGCTTTCGGCGGTGGGTCAGCTGCTGAGCGCGCTGCTGGCGGCCTACGCCTTCGCCATGTACACCTTCCGATTCCAGCGGCTGCTGTTTCTGGCCTTCGTCGGCACCTGGCTGGTCCCGTTCCAGGTGACCATGCTGCCCAACTACATCCTGCTCACCCGGCTGGGCCTGCTGGACACCATCGTCGGAGTGGTGCTGCCGACCCTGTGCTCGGCGCTGGCGGTCCTGCTGCTGCGCCAGCACATGGCCGCCTTCCCGAAGGAACTGGTGGCCGCGGCCCGCATCGACGGACGCGGCAGCTGGTCGATCCTGTGGACGGTGGTGGTCCCGAATCTGCGACCGGCCCTGGCGGCCTTGGGAATTCTGCTGTTCATCAACGCGTGGAACGAATACTTCTGGCCCGCGGTGGTTCTCCGCCGCTCCAACGGAGTGCTGCAATTGGGCCTGCGCAGCTTCATGGGCACCGAGGGCGACCAGTGGGGGCCCATGATGGCGGTCGCGGGCCTTGCCTGCCTGCCCGTCCTGCTGCTGTACCTGGTGCTCCAGCGTCACATCGTCAACGCCTTCGTCCGCTCCGGCCTCAAATAAGGGGTCCGGCCTCGGGGTGCCGGCTATTGCCTCAACGATCATGGCGGAGCAGGCTGAGTGGCATCGGTGGCGTCACCGAGGCGCCGCCCCCGCCAAGAGGAGGTGGATTGAACGTGTTCGCACGCTCTAGCACGATTCAGGCGCAACGGTCCTCTATCGACGCCGGGATCGAGCACATGCGCGATCAAGTGATGCCCGCTCTGGCCGAAGTCCCCGGATGGATCGGCCTGTCGCTGCTGGTCGACCGGGACTCCGGCCGATGCATCGTCACCACCGCGTGGGAGACCGAAGCGGCGCTCCACGACAGCGCCGACCGGGTTCGCCCGATTCGTTACCGTGCCGCCGCCATTTTCGGCAGCGGTGACGCGCAGGTCGAGGAATGGGAGATCGCCGTCCTGCACCGCGACCACCCCGCCCCCGAGGGCGCCTGCGCCCGCGTGACCTGGGCCCGAACCAGCCAGGATCGACTCGACGCAGCGATCGACGGCTTCCGCGACGGCACCCTGCCCCGAATGGAAGCCCTCGATGGCTTCTCCAGCGCCAGCCTCCTGGTCGACCGCGCAACCGGCCGCTGCGTCTCCTGTAGCTCGTTCGACAGCGCCGAGGCCATGGACCGCAACCGCACCCAGGCCACCGACATCCGCACCGCAGCCACCCAGCAGGCAGGTGTCCAAGTCACCGAGGTGAGCGAGTTCGAACTGGCCCTCGCCCACCTCCGCGTCCCCGAACTGGTCTGACCCCCCACCGGGCGGCGCCGCCCCAACGGCGCCGCCCGACCAAGGAACCCACGCCCCCCGACGCCTGTCACAGGCGGTGGGCACGCAGGACCCCGGTCAGCATCGGCAGGTCGAACTCGCCCCTGGCGGTTTCCGGCCTGTCCGCGAGGAAGGCGCGGATACGCCCGAGGGTTGCCTCTCGATCCTGCTCACCCATGACCAATATCCCTGCCCGCGTTGCGATCGTCGCGACGAGCGAGTCGGCTGTGCGCCGCTGCACGTGCGAGAACTCGGCCTGCTCGGCCGACCCGAACCGGGCAACCAGAACCGAACCGGTATACAGCAGTCCGCCTGTCGCGCCGCGCCAACTGCTCAGCGTGTCCCGCGGACCGATGGCCGCGCTTCCGCCGACACGCCCCAGCCCCGCAACCCAATCGACCCGATCGTCGAGGACATTCCACGAACCCGCCACGACACCACCCGGCACCAGAACCCTGGCAATCTCGGGTCCGGCCACCGCCATGTCGAACCAGTGCAAGGCGTTCCCGGCCAGCACCGCATCAACGGACCCGTCCGGCAGCGGTATCGCCTCGGCACTACCCCGCAGGCTACGGACAGCAGGCAGTACACGCCGCAGCTCACCGAGCATCGCCGAATCCGGCTCTACCGCAACAACGTCCGCGCCCGAGGCAACCAGTCCACCGGTGAGTTTGCCCGTTCCGGCCCCGAGGTCGAGTACTCGCGCCCCCGGCGCGGATTCCAACGCCCAGAGCACTGCGGCTGAGGCGTAATCCGCCCGGTGCTCGGCGTAAGCGGCTGCCTCGGTACCGAACACCGAAAAATGACGTTGCCGCACAACCCATTCCACGCTCGCCAGTCTCCCGCGCGCACCCCGGGTCCACCCCACAACAGGGCATTTCTATTCATCGAGTGGCACAAATTGGAGGGATTCGTCCGGTTTCCGTCACGGTTTTGTGCCACTCGGCGTTCGGGAGGGGGGTCAAGTTGCTGTGGCTAGTGCTCTCCAGGCTTTTCTGGGGCGTGGGCGGGGTTGTGGGGTGGCGTGTTCGATTCGGCGGCGGGCGTCGTGGGCGGTGATTCGGAGTAGATCGGTCAGTAGGTCTGCGGTGTCGCGATAGCCGGTGTTTGCGGCGAGGCCGCGGCGCTCGGCTTCGGCGACGGCGGCTCGCATGGCGGCGTCCAGGCGCCTTCGGTGGCGTTCGGTTTCGACTAGGGTGCGCAGCAAGTCGACGTCGGCCAGGTTCGGCCATCCTCGGGCGGGAGCATCCGGCGCCAGCGCGGTCGAATGTATGTTCACCCGAGTTAGCTTACCCGGGAGTAGAACATATGTTCGATAATTCGTTTATCCGATGTCGTCGGGCCGAGGGGGCGATGCGGTTCGGGGGGCGATGTCGGCCATGGCCGGACGGTAGTGGTGGAACGGGTGGAGGTGAGCGGCGTTGTCGATCGGCCGATCGGAGGTGGGAATGGAATGGGCTGTGGCAAGCCGGAATGCACCGGTGGCTGGTCGAATTCGGGGACATCGTTGGGTAGGAAGGGATGATCCATGACCGGCACGGGGATACATGTGAACGGCGAGGCCGAATCGAATGCGACGGTGGCTTCGCGGGTCGAGGAATTGACCACGGTCTTCGAGCGGGGGCTGCAGGAGAAGCTGGGTGTCGGTGCGTCGCTGGGGATTCGGCTGGACCGGGCGGGGGATGGGTATACCCGCTACTGCCTGGACCCGAATCCGGCCACCATCAATGCCATGTTCACCGTGCACGGCGGTGTCATCGCGACGCTGATGGATACCGCCATGGGTAGTGCGGTTTTCACCAAGCTGGGTGACGACACCGCGTACACGACCCTGGAATTGAAGGGGTACTTCATCCGCTCGGTCGCCATCGACGGCAGCCGCCTGACCTGCGAGGCGACCGCGGTGCACGTGGGGCGGCGGACCGCCACCGCCGAGGGGCGCATCACCGACGCCAACGGCAAGCTGGTCGCACACGGCTCCACCACGATCCTGGTGCTCGGTCCGCGGAGCTGACCCGGGCGGCACGCGCGAGGGTGACCGATACGCAAGAGAGCCCGGCCTCCGAGGGACCGGGCTCTCTCACATCGGGTCCGGCTCTTGCGGTCGATCGCCTCAGCCGAGCGCGCGGCACTGTCCGATGAAGTCGGCCAACTCGTCGAGCCGATCGGTGCGGGCGTCCACCGCGCGGTCGAGGACGCGCAGCAGATGCTCGTAGGCCGCGGTGTGGTCGTAGTCGGCCACGTCGGCGATCCGAAATGCCCAACGCCAATACCCGCGCATGGTGTCCGCCAACGGCATTCGGAATCCCGCGATCACCTCGCGTATCGGCTCCACCACCTCGTCGCCCTGCACCCGCAGGTACCGGCTCACCACATCGGCCATGAAGCTGAAATGCCGGGCCTCGTCGCGCGCCAGCCGCGAGAGCACCGCGGCCAGCACCGGATCGGCGGCCACCTCCCGCAATTGGTGGTAGTACATCTGGGTCGCCTTCTCCTGCACCAGCGCGTAGGCGAAGAACTGCACCGGATGCCGGTACGGCAGGTCGAACGGCTTCTGTCCTTCCACCGCCAATTCCGCACGCAGCGAATCCCTTTCGGCGATGCCCGACGCCACCTGGTAGTGGTTCAGCGCCCGTGCGTGGGTGTCTTCCTCGAGCGCCCACCGCACCGTGAAGTGGTAGAGCTCTCGATTGTGGATGAAGGCGGGCCGGTCCACGCTGTCGTCGACGGGGAAGAACCGCTGGTACACATCGAAATAACCCGGTAGGTGATCCTCGATGAAGGTCACGAACCGCACCGCCGAGCGCTGCCCCTCGGTGAGCCGGCCCGCGTCGGCCGTCGCCCAGTCGAAGGCGGTCTCCACGTCCCAGGCCCGGGCCGCGGGGGAGGCCGCCAGGAACCCGTCCACCGCTGCTACCAGCTCGCCGACCGGCAGCAGGGAAGATTCCATCGTCATTGTCCGCTCCCGACCGTCAGCGCGCCTTGCGGCAGCCCAGTGCGTAATGCTTTGTGGTGTAACCCCATCCGGCATTGGCCACCTCGAGAAAGTGGCGCAGCTCGGCGGCCAGGCCCGGCTTGCGGGCGTCGATGCGCGCGGCCGCGGCGTCCACATTGGCGATCCAGTCCTCGATGGTGCGCCGATACTGGTCGGTCAGGTCGTCGACCGAGGTGATGGAGAAGCCCGCGTCCTCGGCCGCGGTGATCAGTTCCGAGAGCGGGCGCAGCGAACCCCACCCGAAGATGTCGTTGCGCACGAACTCGGTGCCCGCGCGTTCGTCGAAGGCGCGGCGGGCGGCCGCGTTGCGGAAGCAGCTCTCCGACACGTACAGCGCGCCGCCGCGGCGCAGCACCGCGCGCGCCCGGCCGAAGACCGGGTCCAGCTCCGGCATGTGCACGATGGACCCCAGCATGGTGACGGCGTCCTGGCTGCCCGCGGGCAGGTCCAGTTCCTCGAAATGCCCGACGCGCGTGTGGACTTGACGCGCCACACCGCGCGCGGCGGCCTCGGCGGCGATGTACTCGTGCTGGCGCGGCGCCGGGCTGATGCCCAGGGTTTCGCACCCGTATTCCTGGGCCATGAACAGGATCAGCGACCCCCACCCGCAGCCGATGTCGAGCAGCCGTTCGCCGCCGTGGACACCCAGCCGCCCAGCCACGAACCGCAGCTTGTTGCGTTGCGCGAGTTCCAGTGTTTCGCTGCCGGATTCGTAGAGCGCGGAACTGTACTTGCGCAGCGGATCCAGGAACTGGCCGAAGATCTCCGGATCCAGATCGTAGTGCTGATTGGTGTCGGCGGTGAGGCTCACGCCGCCTCCCGCAGTGCCTTGTCGACCACCGCGGCCACCTCGCCGAGGGTGGCGGTGCCGAAGACGTCCTCGTCCTCGAGTTCGATGTCGTACGTCCGCTCGATGCAGGCGATCATGCGCAGCACCCGCACTGAATCCACCCCGGCCATGCCGCGCAGGTCGGCGTCGGGGGTGAGCGTCGATGCGGGCAACCCCGTCTCGGCGGCGGCGATCTCGGTGACGGTGTGCAGGATGTCGTCGGTGGTCATGACGGAACTCCGTTCGGGGACAGGGCGGTTGCCGTGGTGAGGGCCTGGTCGAGCAGCGCGACCTCGTCGTCGCGCAGGGACAGTTGGTGGCGCACCGCGTCGAGCGCGAAGGGGCGATAGGTGGCGGCCGAGGCGGCGCACACCGCGTCCTCGGCGTCGCGGATCTCGGCCGAGGCCTGGATGAGGCCGCCGGTTCCGGACTCGGAAAGCTCTGCCACGCAACGGTATTCGCGGTCGATCAACAGCGGGGTGAGGAAGCGGGTGCGCTGGGAGACGGTGAAGGCGGGCACGAACTGGTGGACACGGCGCTGGCACGCGGCCGCTTCGACAAGGGCCGCTGCACCGCTGCGGCGGACCCCGTCGCAGATGACGCCGGTCAGACCGCCGTGCACGATGCATCCACGAGATCGTCACTGCCGCCGAATCTCTCGGAGAGGCCGTGCCGTACCGGTTCCGGGCCTCGGTGCGCCGCCGCTTCGACCGGCAGCTCGAGGTCCCGGCGGGGCTGCTGGTGCTCGGCGACGCCCAGTGCGCGTTCAACCCGCTCTACGCCCAGGGCATGACCGTGGCCGCGCTGCAGGTCGCCGCCCTGCGCGAATGCTTGCGGAGCGGCGTCGCGTTCACGATGCTGCCCACCCGGTTCTACGCGGCCGCGAGCGCGGCCACGGACACCGCCTGGCAGCTGGCGGCCGCCTCGGATCTCCGGCATCCCGCCGTCGCGGGGCAGCGCGGCCTGCGCACCAGGCTCACCAACGCGTATGTGGCGCAGTCGCATCGCGCCGCGCACCGTGACCCGCTGGTGGCGCGGACCTTCATGCGGGTCGCCCATCTCGTCGAAGCGCCCGCCGCGCTGGCACATCCGGTGCTGGCGGGCCGAATCATGCTGCGCGGCAATGGCCGCCCGCCTCCTGCCAGCCCCTCGTTGAATCCAGGAGGACCGCCATGGCCGCCCCAGAGATGAACGCCCCAGCCGAGGACCAGGATCCGGCCGTCGTGGACGCGCTGATCCGGCTCTTCGGACCCGACGGCCGCGCCGACCCGTACACCCCCGCCCGCGTCCTGCGCGATGCCGGGCCCATCCACCGCACCCCGCTCGGGCATCACGTGCTCACCCGGTACGAGGACTGCGCCGCGGTGCTGTCCACCACCGCGTGGAGCCACGCCGAGGAGGCGGGGATGATGCACCCGACCGTCGAACCCGAGGACGCGCCCGAGGAACTGCCCACCTCGTTCCTGTGGATGGAGCCGCCGGACCACACCCGGCTGCGCAATCTGGTCACCAAGGGGTTCACCCCGCGCATGGTGACCCGATTGCGGCCGCGCATCACCCAACTCGCCGAACAGCTCGTCGACCGGTCGCTCGAGGAGGGCGAATTCGATCTGGTCGAGAACATCGCCTACCCGCTGCCGCTGATCATCGCGTGTGAGCTCATCGGCGTGCCCGAGGAGGCCTACGAGCAGGTGCACCGGTGGTCGCAGGATCTGGCGCGCGGTTTCGACCACGACTACACCCTGCCCGCGGCATGTCTGACGGCGCGCAGCGCGGCCTCGCGCGGGTTCATGGGCTACTTCCGGGAATTGCTCGACCAGCGTCGCGCCGATCCGAAAGACGATCTGCTGAGCGCCCTCTCACTGGTCGAGGACCGCGGCGACGTGCTCACCGAACAGGAACTGCTGGCCACCTGCATCACCACCTTCGTGGCCGGGCACGAGACCACCGCCAACCTCATCGGTACCGGCATGCTGCGCCTGCTGCGCGCCCCCGACCAGGTCCGGGCCCTGCGTGAACGACCGGAACTGACCGCCTCGGCACCGGACGAGCTGCTGCGCCTGGAGCCGTCGGTGCAGATCACCACCCGTGCCGCCACCCGACCGATCACGGTGGCGGGCCACGACTTCGCGCCCGGCGACGGTGTCGTGGTACTGATCAACTCGGCCAACCACGACGAACGGGCGTTCCCCGACCCGGACCGCACCGACGTGGCCCGCTACTCCGACCCGATGCGCCCCGCCAAGAAGCACCTCGGTTTCAGCCTCGGTATCCACTACTGCCTCGGCGCACCCTTGGCACTGCTCGAAATGGAAGTGCTGCGCGACGTGCTCCTGCGCAAGGTCGCCGCCATGGAACCGATCTCGGAAAACCCGCCCTTCAAGCCGAACGTGGTGATCCGCGGCCTGGAATCCCTGCGGGTGGGTTTCCGGCCCGTGTGAGCTGGCGTGGGGAGTTCCCTTTTCGGCGCGAAAGGGCACCGGCGGGGCTCGGGATGCGGACATAGCGTCGGCGTCATGACCGAGTTTCTGCACCACGCCGGTGGGCGAATCGCTTATGACGTAACCGGATCCGGGCCGCTGGTGGTGCTTTCGCACGGGATGGGGGACCATCGGCGGGCCTATAGGTTTCTGGTGCCCAGGCTGGTCGAGGCCGGGTATCGGGTGGCGAACATGGATATTCGGGGGCACGGAGAATCCAGTATGAGCTGGACCTCGCACGATGGGGGTACGAAGATCACTCGTACCGATATCGCGGGCGATATTCTCGCGCTGATCGGGGAGCTGGGTGGGCCCGCGGTCGTTGTGGGGCACTCGATTTCGGGTGGTGCGGCCACCATCGCCGCTGCCCGTGGGCCGGAACTGGTGCGGGGCGTCATCGAGTTGAATCCGTTCACGCGGGTTCAATCCTTTTCGGTGGGAGCGTTTTTCACCCAGGGGCGCTATCGTCGCGGCCAATCGCTGCTCATCGGGTTGATGGTCTTGCGCAGTCTCGCGCTGTGGCTGAAGTATCTCGACCTCGCCTACCCGATCAAGCCGGCCGACTACGACGAATACGTGGCCGATCTCGCCCGGAATCCGCGTGCGGCAGGCCGTTTCGAGGAGTTCATGAAGGTCGACTCGAATCCGGCCGATGCCGGTGCGCAGCTTCCGAACATCGGCTGCCCGGCACTGGTGATCATGGGTACCGAGGATCCCGACTTCGCGGATCCGCGGGCCGAGGGCGAGGCGATCGTCGCCCTCATGCCGAAGGGGCTGGGCAGGGTCGAGCTCGCGGCGGGTGCCGGGCATTACCCCCACGCCGAATTGCCGGATCGGGTGGCCGAACTGGCGCTCAAATTCCTGGCTCGGCACGCGTCGCAATAGCGGGCACCCGCGTCGAGATCGAGGTCCCGGCGTGATCACCGTCCTGCTCGTCGACGACCACCCCGTGGTCACGGAGGGCATGCGCGGAATGCTCTCGCGGGAGCCGGATCTCACCGTCATCGGCGAGGCGGCCGGCGGCGCGGAGGCGATAACGGTGGCCACCGCCCTGCGCCCCGACGTGGTGCTGATGGACCTGCGCATGCCCGAAATCGACGGCCCCGCGGCCACTGAACGCATCCTCGCCGCCTGCCCCGCCACCCGCGTCGTCGTGGTCACCACCTACGAAACCGACACCGACATCGTGCGCGCCGTGGAGGCCGGAGCCTGCGGCTACCTGCTCGAGGACAGCTCTCGAACCGAGCTGGCCGCCGCCGTCCGCGCCGCCGCCCGCGGCGAAACCGTCCTGGCCCCCGCCGTCAGCGCCCGCCTCCGCCGCCGCGACCGCGACCCGCAGGTGGCACTGTCGGCCCGTGAGACGGAAGTCCTCGGGCATGTCGCACGCGGTCTGACCGACACCGAAATCGGTCTCGTGCTCCATATCGGTGAGGCGACCGTGAAGATCCATCTGCAACGCGCGTTCGTCAAACTCGCCGTCACCGACCGCACGGCCGCGGTCACCGCCGCCCTCGCGCGGGGCCTGCTGGCGGTGCGTCCGCCGGAGCGACCGTCCGCGCGCGGCGGTGATCAGGGCAGATAGCCGCGCAGGAGAATGCGCACGGCCTCGTAGATCTGCTCGGTGCCGGGTTCGCCCGCGCCGGCGAGGCGGTCGAAGATGAGGCCGTCGATGCAGGCCACGAGGGCGTGGGCGCGGGCGGCCGGGTCGGGGGCGCCGAGGGTGGACAGCAGGTCGGCGGCGGTGGTGCGGAGGCGGAGGCCGCTGTCGCGCAGGGCTTTTCGGAGTTTGGGGCGGCGGGTCGATTCGAGGGCCAGTTCGTAGCGGGCGAGCATGCGGGTGCGGTCGACCGTGGTCCACTTGGCGATGAGATCGGTGATCAGGCGGGCCAGTTCGTCGGGGTCGCGGGCCTCGGTCGGGAGCAGGGCGAGTTCGCGGGCGTCGTGCTCGGCGAGGCGGGCGACGGCGGCTTCCAGCAGGGATTCGCGGGTGCGGAAGTGGTTGGAGCAGGAGCCTTCCGGGAGGTTGGCGGCCTGGTCCACGGAACGATGGGTGAGGCCGCGCTGGCCCGCGGTGGCGAGGGTTTCGATTGCGGCGTCGGCCAGCCGGGTGCGGCGGTCTGCGGTGTCGGTCACCATGTCTTCCCTTTCTCCGGACGGTGGCACTACAACTGTAGTCGATGGTAACTACAGATGTAGTGGAGGGTTGTCATGGGTGACCGTGGGAAGGCGATCGTGGTCGGGGGCGGTATCGGTGGATTGGCCACCGCTATCGCATTGACCGGGCGCGGGTGGCGGGTCGAGGTGCTGGAGCGGGCCGCCGAGATCGGTGAGGCCGGGTCGGGTATCTCGCTGTGGGCCAATGGGATCCGTGCGCTGGATGCGCTCGGGGTCGGAGGCGCGGTGCGGGCGGCCGGGCTGGTGGAGACCGAGGGCGGGATTCGTGATCGGGCCGGGCGGTGGCTGTCGAAGACCGATACCGGTGAACTCGCCCGCCGGTTCGGGCCACTGGTCGCGGTGCGGCGAACCGACCTGTTCTCGATCCTGTCGGGTGTGCCGGGCGCGAGTGCGCTGCGCCCGGGCGTCACGGTGACCGGTGTCGAAGCGACCGGATCCGGTGTGCGGGTGGAGCACAGCGAGGGTGCGTCGGAAGCGGATCTGGTGGTCGGGGCCGACGGTATCCGCAGCGTGGTGCGCTCGGCCCTGTGGCCCGCCGCGCGCGGACCGCGATACTCCGGGTACACCGCCTGGCGGATGATCACCGGCCCCTTGGATTTCGTTCCGTCGGGAAGCGAAACCTGGGGCAGCGGAGAGCGTTTCGGCGTGGTCCCGCTGCGCGACGGCTGCGCCTACCTGTTCGGGGTGGCCAACGCTCCCGAGGGGCAACGGCATCCGGGACGCGAATTCGACGAGGTACGGCGCCGATTCGGGCACTGGGCCGCACCGATTCCCGAAGTCCTCGCCCGCGTCGATCCCGCGACGGTCCTGCACCACGACATCTACGACCTGCCACCCCTGGGCACCTTCACCCGCGGCCGGGTGGCGCTGCTCGGCGATGCCGCGCACGCCATGACCCCGAACCTCGGCCAGGGTGCGAATCAGGCCCTGGAGGACGCGGTCACCCTCGCCGTCGTACTCGATCGGGAACCGGTGCCCGAGGCGCTCGCGACCTACGATCGCCTGCGTCGCCCCGCGCCACCGAAATCGTGCGCCGCTCCCGCCTGATCGGCGCCGTCGGTCAATGGTCATCGACACCGGCAACTCTGCTGCGCGACAACGTGATACGAATCTCGCCAGCCTCGGCCATGCTGCGCGGACTGGGTCCGGTGCTGAGCTGGCGGCCGCCCGAATAGCCGCGCCGCAGCCGATTTCCGCACTTCGCGCCGTGCGCCACCCGGAATGTGCACAGCACGGTGCGAGTTTCGCCTCGCAGATACTCTACGACCGGGCCGGGGTTAGGCAGACCCAAGAAGCTTGGGCTGGCGCACGTTTGAAACGTGGATTACCCAGAGTAACACCCCTGATCTTGCTCCGGCGTCTGCTGTGATGCGGCTGACCTCAGGGGGATGGGAGAGGTTGTGCGGTTGCTCGGCCCTTGGTCGGATTCGGTGGATATCGCCGCGTATGGAGGTGGGAAGGCGCGGGGGCTGTATGCGCTGGGGGAACTGGGGGTGCGGGTACCGGAGTGGGCGGTGCTCGGGACGGGGGTCTTCGAGGAGTTCGCCGAGGCGGCGGGCCTGACGGCGGGGTTGCGGGAGTTCGCCGCGCTGGACGAGATCGACGCGGCGCTGGGGCGGGCGGGTGAACTGCGCGCTGCGCTGGCGAAGGCGGAGGTGCCCGAGGTCATCCGGGCGGAGATCACGCAGGGTCGGGCGCGATCGCGGTGCGGTCGTCGATGTCGGCCGAGGACGGGGCGGAGCATTCCTTCGCCGGGCAGTTCGACAGCCACCTGAATGTGCGCGGGGCCGACGCGGTGGTCGAGCGGGTGCGGGACTGCTGGGCCTCCGCGTTCTCCGAGCGTGCGGTGCGATATGCGTTCGCGCACGGCATTTCTCGCACCTTCGCACCGGCGGTGGTGTTGCAGAAATTGATCATCGCGCGATCCAGTGGCGTGGTGTTCACCCGGAATCCGATGACCGGCGCGGCCGACGAGCTGGTGATCAGCGCCGTCTACGGGCTGGGGGAGGGCCTGGTGTCCGGCGCGGTCGACGCCGACTCGCTGATCCTCGACAAGGACACCGGTGAACTGCTCGATATCACGCTGGGGGACAATGATATCCGGTTCGACATCACCGATGGGCAGGGCTGCTCGGCGGTCGCGGTGGCCGAGGACGAGCGCGGTACCCGGGTGCTGGCCGATGCCGAAGTGGCCGAGCTGGCGGAGCTCTCCAGGAAGATCGAAATCGGCGGTGGCACAGCGCAGGACATCGAATGGGCCATCGACGACACGGGTGTGTGGTTGTTGCAGACCCGCCCGATCACCGCCGCCGCAGCGGCGGTGGCCGCGCGCTCGGTCGAATTGCGCGGCGCGGGCGAACGAGTGGGCCCGGACGAGGCGCGGATCTGGGACAACTCCAACATTATCGAGAGCTTCAGCGGCATCACCTCCCCGCTGACCTTCACCACCGCGGCCGACATCTACGGCCGCGTGTACCGCGGTTACGCCGCCTCCCTGCGGGTCCCGCAGCAGCAGCTGCGCCAGACCGACGCGTGGACGCCGGTGCTGCTGGGCACCTTCCACGGTCGCGTCTACTACAACCTGCTGCACTGGTATCGCATGGTCGGCATCGCGCCCGGATACCCGCTCAACCGGCGGGTGCTCGAGGCCGCGCTCGGCGTGGCCGAACCCCTGCCCTCGGATATCGCGAAGACGTTGCGCCCGTTCGAGTTCGATACACCGGCGGCCCGGATCCGGTCGCGGGCGGTGACCACGGCGGTCTACGTGCGGCGACTGTTCGGCATCGACGCGATGATGGCGGACTTCGCCCGCGAGTTCTACCGCGTCTACGACGAATACGACGCCCTGGACTACACCGCCCTGACCGGCGAGCGGGCCTATCGGGCCTATCGCACGGTGGACCGCGACCTGGTCGAGCGCTGGGGGCCGCTCATGGTGCTCGACGCCATCCTGCTGACCACCACCGGCCTGATGTTCCTGCTCACCAAGCTGCTGCTGCCCAAGGCTCCGGAATGGTTCCTCTACGCCGTGGTCGGCCCGGGCGCGGATGTGGAGTCCGCGGAACCGGCGCGCGCCATGATCGAGCTGGCGCGGGCCGTGCGCGCGGATCCGGAACTCGGCGAGATCATCAATTCCACTGCGCCGGAGCAGATCCACGACGCGCTGCGGGCCGCGGGGCGCACCGAGTTCCTGACGGCCATCGACGACTATCTGGACCGCTACGGCTATCGCAGCCTCGACGAACTCAAGCTGGAGACACCGGATCTGCGGGAGAATCCGGCCAACCTGTTCGTCATGCTGCGCAGCGCCGTCGGCCGGGTCGCCGACACCGTCGCGGCCGACCGGGCCGGGGAAGCCGACGCCTATCTCGACGAACACCTCGGCCACGGGGTGCGGCGACGCGTCTATGAACGCCTGCGCGCCAGGGTCGATCGGTGCGCCGCGCACCGGGAAAGACTGCGGTTCTGCCGTACCCGCGCCTTCGGCATGGTCAAACGCATGATCCGGGTGATGGGCCGGGACCTGGTGGCCCGCGACGTCCTCGACGAGTTCGACGACGTGTTCCAGCTGACCGTCACCGAGTTGCGCGGCTGCTACGAGGGCGAGTCCACCGCATCGCTGCGCGAGGTGGTAGCGGCCCGGAAATCCTTGCGCGCCAAGGACTCCGTGCTGGTCGCTCCCGCCCGCTTCCGCACCGTCGGCCCCCGCCTCGGCAATGCCGAGCTGAGCGCCCAGGGCTGGGTGCCGCGCACCGCCACCGAGGCCGCCGCCGCGGGAACCGTCCTGGCCGGAACACCCTCGGCCGCGGGCATTGTCGAGGGCACCGCCGTCGTGGTGGGCGAGCCCCGCGACGTCGCGGGCGGCATTCTCATCGCCTATCGCACCGATCCGGGCTGGGTGGCCGCCCTGCCGTCGGCGTCGGCGCTGGTCATCGAGCGCGGCAGCCCGCTCACCCACGTGGCCATCGTGGCGCGCGAGCTGGGCGTGCCGACAGTGGTCCAACTGCCCGGCGTGACCCGCCAACTGCGTACCGGCATGCGCGTCCGAGTCGATGGGGCCGCCGGCACCGTCACCGTGCTTCCCGAAGGAGAACTGTGATCGACCTTGTGAACGCCGAAGCGGCCGTGCGACATTGGCGGATCGAGCCGTCCGCGGACAGCGGCATCCAGCTCGCCGACGAGGCCGACGGCTGGGAGTTCCGCGGCTATCGCGAACTGGCCGACCAGGTGTGGTCCATCGCGGCGCTGCTGCGCGCGGGCGGGCTCGGCAGCGGCGACGGCGCGTGCGTCATCATGCCGACCGGATTTCCCTGTGTGTCGGCGTTCTACGCCGTCTGGGCGTGCGGCGGCGTGTTCACGCCGGTCGCCCCGCCCATGTTCGGCGATCTCGAGCAGATCGTGGCGCACATCGCGGGCATCCTGGAGCAGGCCGCGCCCCGGCTGGTGGTGACCTCCCCGGAGTTCGAGACCTTCGTGCGCGCCGCGGCCGTCGCGGCCGGGCGCACCGACGAACCTGTGGTGGTCGATGCCGCCACCCTGCCGCCCGCCCCCGCCGTGCGGGAACTCGCCCCGGTCGCGGAAGTCGCCCTGCTGCAATTCACTTCGGGTTCCTCCGGCTCGCCGCGCGGTGTGCGGGTGAGCTGGGGCAACCTGGCCAACAATATCGACATGATCGCCCGGCTCATCGACTGGCGGGCGGGCGAGACCATGGTGTCCTGGCTGCCGCTCTACCACGATATGGGCCTGGTGGGCGCGTTCCTGACCGCGGTCACCAACCAGGCGCCGCTGTATCTCATGCGCCCGGACCAGTTCGTGCGCGACCCGATTCGCTGGCTGCGGGCCATGACCCACGCCCAGCACGCGCCCTCGCCGTCGTTCGCGCTCGGCTACGTGGCGCACCGGGTGCGGCCCGAGGACATCGCCGACCTGGACCTGTCGGGCTGGCGCACCCTGGCCATCGGCTCGGAACCGGTGGAGGTCGCCGATCTTCAGTCCTTCGTGAAACTGACGGGGCCGCAGGGCTTCTCGATGGGTTCGTGCACCCTCGCCTACGGCCTGGCCGAAGCGACGCTCATGGTGACCTCCTCGCCGACCCGCCGCCCGATCACCGCGCTGCGCCTGGACAACCCGAATCTGCGCTTCGGGGAACCGGTTCCGGTGCTCGAGGAAGCATTCCTCGACGACGCCCACCGAGTGGAAGGCGCGGGCTGGATCACCGGGCTCGGCTTCTCCACCCCCGAATCGACGGTGACCGTGGTCGACGACGAGGGGCGCGAACTGCCCGACGGCGTGCTCGGCGAGATGGTCGTGACCGGGGACTCGGTGGCGCTGGGCTATTCCGGCACGCCGAGCGCGACCTCCTCCACCCGGATCGAGAACGGCCGCCTGTATTCCGGTGATGCCGGATTCCTCTACCGGGGAGAGGTTTTCGTGCTCGGCCGCATGGGCACCAGCCTCAAGGTGCGGGGTCGCTCGGTATTCATGGAGGACATCGAATCCCGTGTCGCCCAGGAAACCGGGCTCACCAAGGGCAAGCTGGCCGCCGTCGGCTTCTCCGATGCCGGTGAGCAGGGTGTCGTGCTGTTCGCCGAGACCGCGGCGGGGGACTGGATCGCCGAGGCCCGAGCCATCATTGGCGGCCACCTCGGACCCGCGCAGACGGTGCACATCGTCACCGGACCGCGCGGTCTCATCCGGCGCACCTCCAGCGGCAAGCCCCGGCGTCGGCACATGTGGCAGCAGCTGCGTGACAGCAAGCTCGCGGGCGCGGTGGTCCACTCCGCCGAGGACGAGCCCGAAACCGCGGTCCGGACACCCGGCCTGCCGGCGGATCGGCTGAAGCGGCTGCTGGACGCCGCACTCGAGACGGTGACGGTCCCCGCCGACGCGGCGGTGCTGTTCGAAGGCTCGCTGGCCGAGGGCTTCGGCAACGCGGGCTCCGACATCGATTTCCTCGTGGTGGCACCCGGTTCCGGCGAACTGCCGACCCTGCCGACCCTCCTGTTCCTCGACGGCCGCCGGGTGGAGGTGCGCACCCGCTCGGCCGCCCAGATCCGGCGTCAATTCGAACAGGTCCTCGCCGCGCCCGACGAGGACGTGCTCAACCGCTGCCAGCGTTTCCTGCGGGCCACGGTCCTGGTACCCGGCACGGTGGACCTGCACGAGCTGCGTGCCCTCGTTCCCGACGACGCCTTCGCCGCCCGCCTGGGTGCCTGGTGGACCGCTCGCGCCCGCCACGCCCTGCGTTACGCGATCGCCCTGCGCGCCTTCGGCTCCCACACCGAAGCCCTCGCCTGGGCCGAGGACGGCCTGCTCCAGGCCGTGAAGGGCCGGCTCGCTCACCGCGGCGAAACCTACCTCGAAACCAAATGGCTGCCCCGGCAACTGGCCCGGGTCGAGCCGGACTCACTGATCGAGCGGTACCGCGCACTGACCGAGGCGACGCCCGATCAAACGGACACGGGGGTCGAGCCTCACGGGGGAGCCGAATCCGGTGAACACCCTGCGGGAACCTATTCCACCACAGTGGATTCCGTTCCCGATGCGGCCGAATCGGCGGCAGACCGGGACGATTCGGTGGGCGCGATCTTCGGGGCGAAGCGCGTCCCGCGCTGGTCGGCACTGCTGGAGTTGGCCACCGAGCTCGGGGTCGACGGGGTCGAGGACGATCCGCATGCGGTGATCTTCACCCGGCAGGCCGGGGTGACGACCTGGCCGCTGGCGGGACGGCTGCACGTACTGCGCTCGGGCGGTGAGGTTTTCGTGCTCTCCGAGCAGGGGGCGCGGGCTTGGCGATCGGTGGTGTTCCGGCAGTCGATCCGGGATGTCGTGGCGCGGGCGAGCGGCGATATCGGGGCCGAGCTCGCCGAGTTCGTGCGGTTGGGGCTGGTGGGATTGCAGTGGCGGGGCGGGGAGGTGCTGGAACCGGCGCTGGCCATGTGCAAGCCGGTGCAGCCCTATACGCCGGTGCCCGCGGTGACCACACCCGCGCTCGGCCTCACCGGCGCGGCGGGCGGCGAGGGCATCGCCACGCTCTCGCCCTTGCCCGCCGGGCGGTTCATCGGCTGCGGGTTGAATCTGGTGTGGTCCAACGTGGTGCTGGAGAACGCGCGCGAGGACCTGGTCGGGGCCGTGAAGGACGGGCAGGGCGGGGTGGCCGACATCGCGGCGCACCGGCTCGTCGCCATGAGCGTGCGAGTGTTGCTGAGCGCGTTCGGAATTCATCCGCTGCCCGCCGACGTGGATCCGGTCGGCACCGTCGCGCGGCTGCTGCCCGGTTCCGCACCGGATCGCGACGGGCTGATCGCGGCGCTGGAATCGGCTGTCCGCGTGCGATTCTCGCGGACGCTGCGAAACGGCGGCGACGCGCTCGACGATCTTGCCACCGTCGACACCGTTGTCACCGCGGTGCGCCGCCTGACCGCCGTCGCGGGTGCGGGCCGGGAGTTCCCGGCCTCCTTCGACTCCCGCGAGCAATGGCAGCGGACCCTCACCCTCGGCTACGACTGGCTGCGGCTGGCCGGGTACCTGGACGCCTCGTTGCCCCTGGACGAGGCCCGGGACCTGCTGGCCAGCGGCGGCCAGCAGCCGCACCTGCGAGAGAGCGAGCAGTCATGACCACCGAGAACACCGTGGCCGCACGAGATGCCGTGGCCGAACGCGTCCGGCAGCTGGTCGCCGCCATGGCCCCCCGCCCGGCCGCCACGCTCGACGACGAGCTGCGGCTGATCGAGGACCTCGGCTTCGATTCGCTGCGGCTCATGGAACTGACCGTGGTGCTCGAACGCGGCTTCGACCTACCGCGCTACCGGCCCGAACAACTCATGGGCGTGCTGCGGGTGGGCCAGGTCGTGGACCTGATCACCCGGACCCTGGAGGTGCGCGCATGAGTGAACGTCACGCCGTGCTGCTGACCGGAGCCAGCGGGCTGGTCGGCGCGGAGGTAGCCGCCCGGCTCGGCGACGCGGGCCGTGCAGTAACGGCCGTGCTGCACAGCAATTCGGAGATCCGTCGCAACGACGGCACGCCGTACGCGCCGGAACATCGGGTGAACGGGAATATCCGGCGGCCAGGATTCGGGCTCGACCCCGCCGTCTCCGCCGAGCTCGCCGACCGGGTGGGCATGATCGTGCACTGCGCGGCCACCACGGCCTTCGACGCTCCGCCCGAAACCTATGACGCACTGAATGTGGGCGGCGCGCGCAACGCGGTCGAATTGGCGCTCGCCTGGGACGTGCCGCTGGTGCACGTGAGCACCGCGTATGTGTGCGGCATGCGGCACGGGGTCATCGGCGAGGATGAACTGGATGCCGGTCAAGGCTTCGGAAACGGTTACGAACAGAGCAAACTGCGTGCCGAGCAGCTGGTCCGGGCTGCGGGCGAGCGTGGCTTGCGGTGGGCGATCGTACGGCCGGGCATAGTCACCGGCGCGGTCGCCGATGGCGTGATCCGCGAATACAAGAACCTGTACACCGTCGTGAAGCTCATGGTCGAAGGCAAACTGCGCACGCTGCCGGGCCGCTACGACGCGACGCTCGCGCTGGCCCCGGTCGATCACGTCGCGGAGGTGATCGCCGCGGCGGTCACCGGATTCGACGGCGTCGCCGGTGCCACCCTGCACGCGGTCGGACGCGACACCCTGTCGCTGCGTGAGGTTTCCGACGTGCTGGCCGAATACCCCTCCTTCGAGGTGGCGACCTTCGTACCCGAATCCTCCTTCCGCGCCGACGATCTCGACTCGATCGAGCGCGAGTACTACCTGCGCATCGGCGCGCTCTACACCAGCTACTTCCAGCGCCGCCTGAGCTTCGACACGTCCACCGCCGACCGCCTGCTCGACCGGCTGCCGCCGCGCACCGGGAAGGACTATCTGCGCGTGCTGCTCGACCACTGCCTGGAATCCGGGTACCTGGGTGCGCCACTGCCCTCCATCGAGGAAATGCTGGCGCGCAACGGCATCGGCGCAACTTTTGCGGGGACGGGGGACCGGTCATGAGCGACGACGACCTGCGCACCCTGCTCGCCGAGCTGACACCGTCCAAGGCCAAGGTCGACGCCTACCTCGCCGATACCTACGTGCTGGAAACCGTCGATCAAGCCGCACGCCTGGGCATCGACGCCGGTCGGTTCGCCACCGAGCACTCGTTGCTGCTGCTCAAGCCCGACGCCATCCTCGCCCGCGCCGTGGAACCGACCCTGACGTGGCTGGCCGACAACGACTTCCGGGTCGTCGCGGCCCGCCGCGTGGTGGTGGACCGGCATGTGGCGCGCGCCCTGTGGTACTTCGCCTGGAATATCGCCTCCCCGGAACGGCGGCTGCTGGCCGACCTGCTCGTCGGCATCTCGGACGTGCTGGTGCTCGTCGTGCGCGGACCGGTGACCGAGCTGCCGACCCCGATCCGCCTCGCGGAGGCCAAGGGCGCGACCGATCCCCGCAAACGGCGGCCCGGCGAGCTGCGCCACCTGCTCGGTCGGCACAACTACCTGCTGAATCTCGTGCACTCGCCCGATGATCCGGCCGACGTGCTACGCGAACTCGCCATCTACTTCGACGCGAACACCCGCGCCGAGGTCTTCGCCCGCGCGCTCGAAGCGAAGGATGCCACCGCGACGGCCGCCGCGGTGGCGCGCGAACTCTACGACGGGGCTCCGGCGCGCAGCTTCGAACGGGGAGATGCGGTCGCCCGGCTGACCGCGGGCCTGGACACCGCGGCGCTGCGGGCACTCGATGATCGGATGGCGGCCGTCGAACCCGGCTCCGACGCCGCCCAGGCCGCGCTTCTGGACGTGGCGTGGTCCAGCGGCCTCGACCTCGACCCGTGGTCGCTCATCGTGCTGGGTTCCTACGTTCTTCCCATGCGCACCGGGTCCGGATCGCAGACGCTGCGGCCCGTGGGCGCGACCGACTGGCTGGAGGCAAGACCGTGACGACCACACAGCCCCCGCGCACGACACGAGCCATGGCACCGCCCGCCCGCCCCGGAGTGCGCGCCACCCACCTGCGCACCATTCCCCGCGCCCTGGCGCATCGGCATTCGGTCGCGGAGGTCTTCGTGACCTCCCTGGCAGCCGAGGGCGAGGACAGCTTCGTGGCCGGGGCCCAATTGCCGCGCATGCACGGGCATTACGGTGATCACGCCGGAGCGCTGGCCGATCACCACGATCTGATCGCGGTCATGGAGGCCGCGCGACAGGCGTCCATCGCGGTCACCCACGAGTTCTACGAGGTGCCCACCGACCGGGCGTTCCTGGTGCGGACCTTCAACGGCAGCGGAATCGAGAGCGCCGCTTGGGAAGTCGGGTTCGCGCCCGCCGACCTCGAACTGCGGGTGCGGGCGCTGCGCAAGCACGATCGGGGCGAGGCGTTGCAGGGCCTGGATCTGGTGCTCGACATCTCCTGCGGCGGCGTCGCCATGGGTACGGTGGACGGCTCGTTCTCCTGGGTCGACCCCCGGCAGTGGGCGGGCATTCGCGCGGGCTACCGGAAACACCTGGGGCTCGGGCCCTTCGAGACGCCCGCCTCCGCCGGTCCGCGCGCCGCGGCGGCGCTGGTGGGCCGGGAGAACCCGCGCAATGTCGTGATCGGCGTCCCTGAGGCCACGCCGTCGCGGGCCCGCGCCGCGGTGATCGCCGACACCACCCATCCGATCCTGTTCGACCACCAGCTCGATCACGTGCCCGGGAATCTGCTCATCGAGGCCTGCCGACAGACCGCGCTGACCACCATGGGACCGGATCTGCGCCGATTGCTGAGCGTGACAAGCGCTTTCGACCAATTCGTGGAACTCGACCTGCCCGCCGTCTGCGTCGCGGAACGCGCCGAATCCGCCGTCGACACCACCGTGGTGCACTGCGAGATCCGCCAGGCCGGGGGCGTGGCCGCCCGCATCGACCTCGAATTCGCCGCCTCCTCGCGGGAGGATCCGCGCCGATGAACACCGACCTGCTGACCGGCACCCGCGCGGTCCGCAAACACCTGGATCTGTCGCGGCCGGTGGCGGATGCGGATATCCGGGCCTGCCTGGAGATCGCGATCCACGCGCCCAGCGGCTCGAACCGGCAGCCGTGGCGGTTCGTCGTGGTCCGCGACGCCGAACTCAAGGCGCGGATCGGCGAGTACTACCGGAAAGGGTTCGCCGCCAACCTGTCCGGACGCACCCCGCGCCCGGACCAGCTGGCCGACCTGGCCTCAGGGCAGTATCTCGCCGACCATTTGGGCGAGGTACCGGCGCTGATCCTGGTGTGCTCGCTGGGCCGCCCGCCCGCCGAGCCATCGCCGCCGCGGCTGGCCAGCTTCTACGGGTCGATCTATCCGGCCGTGTGGAACCTGCAATTGGCCTTGCGCGCACGGGGACTGGGCTCGGTCATGACGACCGCGCACCTGGCCTACGAACGTGAGGTCGCCGAGTTGCTGGGGATTCCGTTCGCTGAGGTCAGTCAGGTGGCGATGCTGCCGGTCGCGCATCTGCTGGGCGGCTCCGGCAAGCCGGTCCGGCGCACGCCCGCCGCGGAACTGACCGGGTGGGACGGCTGGGAGCGTCCGGGATCGGAAGGCGCGGCCCGATGACCGATCTCGCCGAAAACACGGTCGGCACCGGAGTTTTCACCTCGGTGCGCCGCATAGCGCGATTCACCCGGGTGATGTACAAGCCGCATTATCTGCTGTACGGCATCCTGTGGGTCTTCGCGCTCGAAGGCACCGCCGCGCTGCTGACCGATCCCGACACCGGCTGGCATCCGACCGGCGCGACCGCGGCCCGCATCGCCGTCGTCGCGATCGTCCTGCTCTACCTGCGCATGGTCGACGAGCAGAAGGACCTCGAATACGACCGCATCCACAATCCGGACCGTCCCCTGGTCACCGGTGCGGTCAGCGCGGTCGAATTGCGCAGTGCCATGGCCGTTATCGCGGTCGTCTCGATCGCCGGGAGCCTGGCCCTGTCGGTCCGCTCGGCCCTCGCGATCACCGCCGTGCTCGCCTACGGGCTGATCCTATGGGCCCTCGAACGACTCTCGGCCACGATTCGCACCGATATCGTGCTGAACCTGCTGGTCACCTACCCCGTTCAGTTGCTGGTGACCGCCTACGTGGTGCTCTCGGCCATCGACACCGGCGAGGCCGCCGCCCGCGGCCGGGTGGCCTGGGTCGTGATCGTCTTCGCGGGCGCTTTCCTGCAATTCGAATTCGCGCGCAAGACCGCCCGCCTCCCGCGCCCGGGCGAAATGTACTACTCCAATACCCTGGGTCCGGTGGGCAGTGCCGCCGCCTCGCTCGGATGCGCGACGGCCGCCGCGGTCTGCGAGATCGCCCTGGCCCAGCCCTGGGAACGACACGGTGCCGCCGCCGCGATAGGTTGGATCCCCCTGGCGCTATTGGTGATTCCGGTTTCCGGCGCGTTGCGTTTCGTGCGATCGCAGGACGAGGAATACCCCATCCTCCCGGCGGTCCTGTTCATCTTGACGCTCTATCTCACCCTCATCGGACAGGCCGTGGTAGCAACCGGCACGTGAGACGTGGCCGAAATCCAGTGGAGAGGGCCCGGCTCGGCAGGTTCCGGGACGGAGGTAGCGTCGGGTGTCATGATCGTTTCTTCGGATATCCCGACCAGTACCGGAACCGATCGCGTGTGGGGGCTGCCGATCGTGGTGCTCGGCGGGCTGCAATTGCTCACGGTGCTCGATGGGACGGTCGTCGCCCTGGCGCTGCCCCGGATCCGGGAGGGCCTGGGACTGTCCGAGGCGGGCGGGAATTGGATCATCACCGCCTACGTCCTGGCCTTCGGCGGACTGATGCTGCTGGGCGGCAGGCTCGGCGACGCCTTCGGGCGCAGACGGGTATTCGTGGCCGGGGTCGCCGCCTTCACCCTCACCTCACTGCTGTGCGGACTCGCCTGGGGGCCGGTGAGTCTGGTGGCCGGGCGGGCATTGCAGGGGATGGCGGCGGCGGTGGCGGCACCGACGTCGATGGCGCTGGTCGCGACCACCTACACGCCGGGGAGAGCGCGCAGTCACGCCTTCGCGATCTATGCGGCGCTCAGCGGCATCGGGTCGGTGGCCGGACTCATCGCCGGGGGAGTGCGCACCCAAATGTCGTGGCGTCTGGTGTTTCTGATCAATGTTCCGATCGGGCTGCTGGTGACCCTCGGCGCTCTGGTGTGCCTGCGGGAATCCGGGGGCGAGCGCGGTCGGCTCGATATCGCCGGTGCCGTCCTCGCGACGACGGGCGTGACGCTGCTGGTTCTCGCGGTGAACGAAGGCCCGGGCGGATGGGTGCGCCCGGTGGTGATCGTCCCCGGAGCCGTTGCGGTGCTGTTGTTGTCCGGGTTCGTCATGGTCGAGCGGCGCGCGGAGAATCCGCTGGTGCCTTTCGCGCTGTTCGGGAATCCGAGCCGGGTCGCGGCACTGCTCGCCATCGTGCTGGCGGGCGGGGTGATCATGTGCCTGGCGGTGTTCATCTCGCTGTATCTGCAAGGAGTACTGCGGTATTCGCCGATGCAGAGCGGATTCGCGGTGATTCCCTTCGCGATCGGATTCGCGGGAGCCGCGGCGGCGGCCGCCCGGCTGGCGTTGCGGGTGCAACCGCGCTGGCTGGTGATCGCGGGTGGCGGGGTCATCGTGGCGGGCTGCCTGTACGCCGCGGCCATCACATCGGGGCGGCCCGCGTACTTTCCGGGGATCGCGCTGCCGATTCTCGCGGTCGGGTTCGGGGTGGGGTTCGCGGTCGTTCCGCTCACGCTGTCGATCGTCGCGGGGGTGGGGGCGCGGGAGATCGGGCCGCTGTCGGCGTTGGCGCAGGTTGCTCAGAATCTGGGTGGTGCCGTGGGATTGGTCGCGGTGGGCGCGGCGGCTGCGTCCCGGGACGGCCTGGCCGAGGGCTACGGGCTGGCGTTCGTCTGCTGCGCGGGGATCGCGGTGGTGGCGGGGATTGTCGTGCTGTTCATGCGATTCACTCCGGCTCAGGTTGCGGAGGGACAGTTGGCCGAACGGGCCGCGCACGGCGAGCAGGGGCTCAGCGGTAGTTGAGGCGGCGGAAAGAGACGGCGGCGCAGGTGAATCCGATTGCGGCTATGACGGTGCACCAGAGGATGGCGGGGGCGGTGCGGTCGGCGGGGGTGCCGTCGAGGAGGCTGCGGATGGTGTCCACGACGGGAGTCGCGGGCTGGTGGTCGGCGACCGTGCGCAGCCAGGTGGGCATGGTGTGGGTGGGGACGAACGCGCTGCTGACGTAGGGGATGAAAGTGATGGCGTAGGTGAGGCCGCCCGCGGCCTCGGGGTTGCTCGCGGCCAGGCCGAGGGCGACCGCGATGGCGGTGATGGCCACCACGAACAGCGAGATGAGCGCGGTGGCCGCCAGCCAGCCCAGGGGGCCCGAACCCGGGCGGTAGCCCAGGGCGACCGCCACGCCCACCGCGATGGCGATGGCGGCCATGGTGCGGGCGAAACCCTCGGTGAGGTGACCCGCCGCCAGGGCCTGGCGGAACATGGGCAGGGTGCGGAAGCGGTCGACGCTGCCCTTGGTCATGTCGGTGCACACGCCGGTGGCGGTGATGGACGCGCCGAAACCGGTGCACAGCAGCATGATTCCGGGGACCACGTAGTCGAGGTAGGAGCCGCCGACCGCGATCGCGCCGCCGAAGACGTAGGTGAACAGGAGCATGACCAGGATCGGCATGGTCAGCGAGATGACCAGGGTGTCGGTGCTGCGCAGGGTGCGCCGGGCGCACCGCCGGAACATGACCAGGGTGTCGGGGACCAGGTAGCGGACGGCGGCGAGGCTGGGGGAGGTCACCGCGCGGCGGCCTCGATGAGATCGGCGGCCCGCTCGACGGTCCCGGTGGTGCGCAGGGTCTTCGCGAATTCCCCGACGCGCGTGCGGCGTTCGTCGTTCAGCAGCGGGGCCAGTTTGTGTTCGAGACGGTCGGCGGTCAGCTCGGCGAAGGGCAGATGCGCGCCGACACCGAGCTTTTCGACCTGACCGCCCCACATGGGCTGCTCGAACGACACCGAGCACACCAGCGTGGGCAGGCCCGCGCGCAGGCTCTCGAACAGCGTGCCGATACCGCCGTGATGCACCGCCGCGGCGCAGTGCGGGAAGATCCGGTCGAAGGCCAAACCCGTGCCGACCACCTTGATCCGCTCGCCCGTCACCGTGCCCGCCACATCCAGATCGCTCCAGCCGGCATGGACCAGCGCGCGGATCCCGAGCCGCGCCGACACCCGCTCCGCCATGGCGAACACGGCCGCGGCATCGCGGATCGGCATGCTGCCGAAACCGAAATAGACCGGGGGCTCGCCGGATCGGATCCAGTCCAGCAGGTCGTCATGATCGCCGGACAGCTCGCCGACGGCGGCGCGGGTGGCATCGTCGAGGGTGAGGAACCCGGTGAACGGGCGGCGCTCGTCCCATTGCTCGGCCAAGCCGGGTACCAGCGCCGGATCGTAGATCTGAATCTCGGGCACCCGGGTGCGAGCCAGCGCCGCCGCCGGGGAGTCGTACGACTTGCCCAGGCCGAGCGTGGCGCGCAACCGGTTGAGATAGCGCAGGAACACCACCCGGCGCAGATTCTCGGCCAGCAGCCAGGTGGCCCGGTTCGCCGGTGCGGGCGGATTCCATTGTGCCGGAAGCAATCCCGGGAACGGATAGGCGCTGTTCATCCGGCAGGGATAGTAGTGCAGGCTGACCAGCGGCACCCCCATGGCCTGCGCCACCGACAAGCCGCGATCCTCGGTGACCGTGGTCGCCACGATCAGATCCGCCTTCGCGCACACCTCGATGACCTCGCGGTTCATCCGGTCGGCATACTCCGACATCTGCTTGCCCACCAACTGCATCAGCCGCAGCGTATTCCCGGCCGCCAATGCGCGCCGGCCCTCCTCGGAGCTGTAGAGGTGCTGCACATCCGGTCCGCAGGATTGCGCGGGAAGTCCTGCGGCGGTGACGAAGTCGACCAGATTCGGTGGCGCGCCCAGCAGCACCTCGTGACCGCGCCGCTGCAACTCGACGCCGAGACCCACGATCGGGTGGACATCGCCGCGGGTTCCGGTCAGCGGTATCGCGATGCGCATGCGGCCTCTTTCGACACAGTTGGTGGGCACCCTGGACACTGGGTGCTGTGGCGGTCCCCGTCCAGACCGAAGAAATGTGGGCATTTCAGAGCGGGGCGACGCTGAGTAGGGTTCCGCTGATGCACATTGCGATGTTCGTGGACTACCACCCGGCCTCGCTCGGCGGGGTGCAGACCGCCGTCTCCGCACTGCGGCGCGGACTCGAGCGCGCCGGTCACCGGGTCACCCTGTTCGTCGCACCCGATCCGGAGGCCGCGCCCGACCCGGATATCGTTGCCCTGCACCCGCTTTCGATCCCGGCCGTGAACGGGTTCGCGGTGGTCGCGCCCACCCGCCGCAATGCCGCGCTCATCGACGCCGAATTCGCCGCGCGCGGGCCGATCGACCTGGTGCACACCCACACCACCTACGGCGTCGCCATCGCCGGAATGAAAGCCGCACGGCGGCACCGGATTCCGCTCGTGCACACCGCGCAGAGCCGCGACGACGCCTTCATCGAGCACACCTCGCCCGCGCCGTATCCGACCGCGCTGGCGCTGCGGCTGCTGCACGGACGGTTCGTGCCGCACGCGCATCGGATGCCGCACCGGGCCGGGGAATCCGGGGCGGCCCGGCACGCCTGGTGGACCATCAGCGGGCAGGCGCAGGCCGCCTACCAGGTGATCGCGCCGACCCGGCACTTCGCCGATCTGCTGCTCGCGCACGGGACCACACGGCCGATCACGGTGGTGTCCAACGGCGTCGACGACGCGCTGCTCGACGGGCGGGCCGACGTGGAACGCGCCGCCGACGGCCCGCTGCGGCTGGTCTGGTGCGGACGGCTGTCGGGGGAGAAGCGGCTGCTCGAATCCATCGAAGCGGTGCGGCGCACCGACAACTGTGTGCTCGACGTCTACGGCGACGGTGAGTTGCGCGGCGCGGCAGTCGGGCGGATCGTGGAACGGCGGCTCGGCGAACGGATTCGGTTGCACGGCAGGGTGACCCAGGCCGAATGCCTCGACGCCATGGCCGCCGCCGACGCCCTGCTGTTCCCGTCCGACGGCTTCGATACCCAGGGCATGGTGCTGCTGGAGGCGACCGCCATGGGATTGCCGGTGGTGTACTGCGATGCGGCGCTGGCCGAGTCGGTGCCCGCGGGGGTGCGCTCCGCGGACGCCTCCGTCGAGGCGCTGGCCGAGACCCTGGGCAAACTCGCGGCGGATCGGTCGCTGCTGGCCGGACTGCGGGCGGCGTCTGCGGGGGCGCGCGACGGGGTTCGCCAATCCCGGCAGATCGCGGCGGTATCGGAGGTCTACCGGGCGGCCATGGCCGCCACGACGGCGGGCACGCCGCAGGCCGTGCCGCGCACGCTCGCCGACATACCCACCGCGCCCGGGCGTGTGCCGGTGCTCGGTCACGGGCTGCGCGCCCTGTCGGACGCACCCGGATTCGTCGGCTCGCTGCCCGCACTCGGGCCGATCGTGCGCGTGCACTTCGGCCGCCAGACCGGGTACGTCCTGACCACCCCCGACCTGCTGCGCGAAGTCAACCTCAGCGATGCGGAGTTCGAGCGCGAGGACCTGCGCGAGGCCATCGCCGATATCGCGGGCGGCGCGGTCAATGTGCTGCGCGGGCCCGAACACCGGCTGCGCCGCCGCATGATCTCGCCCGCGCTGCGGCAGAGTCGACTGGCCGAATACGCCGAAGCCGCCGCCGATATCGCCAACGCCTGGGCCGCGCGGCTCCCGGCCGGAACCCGGGTGGACCTCATAGACGAGGCACACGGCCTGGTCCTCGACACCGTGTCGGCCACCCTGTTCACCGCCGAGTTCGGCGATGCCGCGCGCCGTGAGATCCGCGACAATGTGCCGTGGCTGCTCAGCCAGGTCATCGTGCGCACCGCGCTGCCGCCGCAGCTGCGCCGGCTGCGGGTCGTCGCCAACTACCGGTGGCGTAGCAAGTCCGCGCACCTGCGGGCCGCCGTCGGCGCGGTGGTGAGCGAATACCGCAGGCGGGACCAGGATTTCAACGATGTGGTGTCGGCGCTCATCCGTCACACCGACGCCGAGACCGGCGAGCGGCTCTCCGATGAGCACATCATCGACGAGGCCATCCTCATGCTGGCGGGCGGTGTCGGATCCATGGCCTCACTGACCGGATGGCTGTGGCACGAGGTGAGCCTGCGGCCCGCCATCGCCGAAAAGCTCTACGCGGAACTGGATTCCGTCGTGGGCAGCGGCGATGTGCGCCCCGCGCACCTGACCGCCATGCCCTACCTGAAACAGGTGGTGTCGGAGACCATTCGATTCTGGGGTCCCTGGATCAGCGCCGCGAACGCCAGTGCCGACCTGCCCATCGGCGAGGTCACCATCCCGGCCGGATCCGCGATCATGTTCAGCCCCTACCTGGTTCAGCATGATCCACGCTGGTTCGCCCACCCGGAGACCTTCGACCCCGAGCGCTGGTCCGCCGAGAACGCGGCCGACACCGCCAAGAAGGCCATGATCTCCTTCGGTGTCGGCCGTCGCCGCTGCCTGGGCGACCACTTCGCCATGCTCGAAATCGCGCTGGCCTCGGCGGCGCTGCTGTCCCGGTGGCGCATCACCCCCGCCCCGAACCACCGGGTCCGTGCCTCCAACCGGGACTTCGTGCTGTCCCCGAATGCCCTGCCCGCCACCCTCGAGCCCCGCTGAAACCGGCTGTCAGACCGTCAATCGAGCAGCACCGGGAGTTCCTGCAGGCTGTGAATGAGGGTGCTCTGGTGCCAGGTGAGGTTGTCCGCGGCCGGTGCCAGGCGCAGGTTCGGGAAACGGGAGAGCAACCCCGCGAAGGCGATGCGCGCCTCCAGGCGGGCCAGCGGCGCGCCGACGCAGAAGTGGATGCCGTGGCCGAAGGCGAGGTGGCCGGTGGTGTCGCGGTCGGGGTCGAGAGTGTCGGGTGCGGGGTAGCGGTCCGGGTCGCGGTTGGCCGAGACGAGCGCCACGAACACGAATTCGCCCGCGGGGATGGTGGTTTCGGCGATGGTGATCGGCTCGGTGGTGTGGCGGAGGGTGCTCATATTGACCGGGCCGTCGAAGCGCAGGAACTCCTCCACGGCGGCGGGGATACCCTCGGGGTCGGCGCGCAGCGCGTGCAGCTGCTCGGGGTTGCGCAGCAGGGCGAGGGTGCCGTTGGCGATCAGGTTCACGGTGGTGTCGTGGCCCGCGACCAGCAGCAGGAAGGCCATGCCGACGAGTTCGGACTCGGTGAGGATGTCGCCGTCGTCGGCGGGCACGCTCAATGCGGACAGCAGGTCCGCGGCGGGCTGCTCCTGCTTGGCCCGCACCAGCTGCTTCAGGTAGGCGGCCATGGCGAGGGAGGCGCGGGCGCGTTCCTCCTCGTAGCCCGCGACCGCGACCAGCGCCTTGGTCCAGTTCTGGAAGTCCGCGCGGTCCTCGAGGGGCACGCCCAGCAGCTCGCAGATCACCGTGATCGGCAGCGGTTCGGCGAAGTCACGCAACAGGTCCGCCTCGGCGCGGCCCGCCATGGCGTCGAGCAGGTCGGTGGTGATCTCCTCGATCCGCGGCTCCAACGCGGCCACCCGGCGCGGGGTGAAGGCACGGGTCGCCAGCTTGCGCAGCCGGGTGTGACCGGGCGGATCGGTGTTGAGCATATTGGTGAGCAGGGCCTGGGTGTTCGGATCCGACTGCGGCACCTCGCGCTTGCGGTTGAGCAGCGCGTTGTTGACGGCGGCGTCCTTGCGCAGGCGCGGATCGTTGAGCGCGGCCCTGCCCTCGGCGTAGTCCAGGATGATCCAGCGCACGATGCCATCCGGGAAGCGCACCTGCCGCACCACGTCGTGCTCGCGCCAGCGGCGGTAATGGGCATGCGGATCGGCGAAGAACTCCGGTCCGATGGATTCGATCCGGTCCGGGGCGTCGATATCGGCCATGGCGTGACCTTAGCCGAAGAAACGATTCGAGGGCAGGGGTGAAATGGGTTGCGGTGACATGTGATTCGAGAACGGTGTCAAAAATCCTGTACATTATGTCGAGTTTTCTTTACATTGAAGTCATGTCCTACGAGGAGAAGCGAACCTGGATCCTGGGTATCGCGGCGGTCGTCTCGTACACGATCTACCTGATCGTCGTGCTGACGCGGGCGCGGCACACGGCCGTGGTCGAGGTGGCCTATGTGGCGCCCCTGCTGTGGGCGGTCGGCGGATCCATCGTGGCCTCGATCGCGGCCAGCATCGCCGTCGCCATCGGGTCCCGCGATCGGGACCGGCGCGATCAGCGTGATCGCGAGATCGACGGGCGCGGAACACAGGTCGGCAATGCCTTCGTCGCGCTGGGTGCGGTGGCGGCGCTGGTGCTGGCCATGGTCGAGGGCGATCGGTTCTGGATCGCGAATGTGCTGTACCTGGGCTTCACCCTCTCGGCGGTGGTCGGCGCGATGGCCGAACTCGCCGCCTACCGGCGGGGGATGTGGCCGTGGTGAAACCGACCCGGGTCACGAATAATATTCGTGCGCTGCGCTTTTCCCGCGGCGAGATGACCCAGGCCGAGCTGGCGGACCGGCTCGGTGTGACCCGGCAGACCGTCAACGCCATCGAACAGGGCAAGTACTCGCCATCCTTGGAGATGGCATTCCAGATCGCCAGGGTGTTCCGTGCACCGCTGGACGAGATCTTCGAGTATCCGGAAGAAGATGAGCCATGAAGGCTATCGCGCAAGACGCGTACGGCACCGTCGACGTGCTGTCCTACACCGACGTTCCGACACCGGAGACCGGGCCGGACGGGGTCCTCGTGCGGGTGCGCGCCGCGGGTGTGGACCCCAGCGTCTGGCACATGATGACCGGCGAACCCCTGGTGGCCCGGCTGGCACTGGGGCTGCGCATGCCACGGGAACGGGTGCGCGGCTGGGACGTCTGCGGCACCGTCGAGGCGGTCGGGCCGCAGGTCACCGAATTCCGGCCCGGGGACGAGGTTTTCGGGACGGTACCCGGCTCGTTCGCCGAATTCGCCTGCGCACCGGCCGCCAAGCTCGCCCACAAGCCGGTCAATCTGAGCGTGGAACAGGCCGCGGCGCTGCCGATCTCGGGGATGACCGCGCTGTCCGGCCTGCGTGACGCGGGCCGCATCGAGGCCGGGCAGCGCGTGCTGATCATCGGGGCGTCCGGCGGGGTCGGTCACCTCGCGGTCCAGGTGGCCAAGCACTACGGCGCGGAGGTGACCGGGGTGTGTTCGGGGTCCTCCGCCGCCTTCGTCGCCGGACTCGGCGCGGACCACGTCATCGACTACACGACCGAGCAGCTCACCGGTCATTACGATCTCATCCTCGACATGGCGGGCAACAGGCCCCTGCCCCTGCTGCGTTCCCTGCTCACCGGCACCGGCACCCTGGTGCTCGGCGGCGGCGAGGGCGGTGGCCGCTGGTTCGGCGCTCTCGACCGCTTCCTGCGCGCCCAGGCCCTCTCACCCTTCACCCGCCGGCGGCTGCGGTCCCTGCTGGCGCTGCCCAAGCCCGAAACCCTGCACACCCTGGCCGAACTGGCGACGTCGGGTGCGGTGATCCCACGCATCGACCGCACCTACGCACTTCCCGAGGCCGCCGCCGCCATCACCTACCTAGCGGCCGGTCACACCCGCGGCAAGTCCGTGATCGTGGTGAGCTGACCCCGAAGGCGAATTGCCGAGGAAGGCCAGCAGGTCGGCGGCCAGGCGCGGGCCGTGCGTGAGATACAGGGCGTGCGGGACGTTCTCGTAGACGACCAGTTCGCTGCCGGGAATGAGCACGGCCTGCTTGCGGCCGCCGAGTTCGAGGGAGACCGAGGCGTCGGTGTCGCCGTGCACGATCAATACCGGCACGGTGATCCGGGGCAGCTCGGCACGGAAATCGGTCTCCACCACCGCGCGATTGCATTCGATGGCGGCGTGCGGGGAGGTTCCGAGGATCAGGGTCAGGACCCGGTCACGGGTCGCCTGCGAGACCTCGCAGCCCGGCAGGCCCGCGCCGATGTAGGGGTCGGCATTGTCGAGCAACCAGGTGTCGAGGCCGTGCCGCCGCGAATCCCGCAGCGCGTCGGCGGCTTCCACCGGGACGCCGTGCGGATTGTCGGTGGTCCGCATCAGGAACGGCAGTGCCGCGGCCACCAGTGCGATCCGGTCCACCCGGGCGCTGCCGTGCCGGGTCAGGTAGCGCACGATCTCGCCGCCGCCCATGGAATATCCGACCATGGTCGCGCCGTGCACGTTCAGCTCGTCGAGCACGTCGGACAGATCGTCGGCGAGGGTGTCGTAGTCGTATCCGTGGCCCGGATCATCCGAGCGGCCGTGTCCGCGCCGGTCGACGGCGATCGCGCGGTAGCCGTGCGCCACCAGATCGGCCATCACGGTGCGGGGTTCGGTGCTGTCCATGCCCCAGGCCGAGTAGAACACCACGGGGCGGCCGGTGCCCCAATCGCGGTAGAACGGCGAGGTGCCGGAGCGGGTATCGATGAAAGGCATTGCCGTGTCTTCTCATTCGATTCGTTCGGAACGGGGAGCAAGGTATCCGCGCTTCACTGACATCTAGTGTCAGTGGATTCCGGCAGAATCGGGAGGTGCGCGCCAGCCGTCTCATGTTCATCCGGTTGCTGTTGCAGACCCGCGACCGCGTCACCGCACAGGAGATCGCCGAGCAGCTGGAGGTCTCGGTCCGCACCGTCTACCGGGACATGGAATCGCTGAGCGCCGCGGGCATCCCGATCTACGGCGACCCCGGGCGCCAGGGCGGCTACCGTCGGCTCGACGGCTTCCGCGCCCGGCTCGAGCTGCTCACCCGCGACGAGGCCGGATCCCTGTTCCTGTCCGGAATCCCCAGCGCCGCCGCCGATCTGGGCCGGAGTGGGATCGTCACCGCCGCCAATCTCGAGGTCATGTCGGCGCTGCCGCCCGAACTGCGCGACCGTGCCGGACGCATCGCCCAGCGCTTCCATCTCGACGCACCCGGCTGGTACACCGAAGCCGAACCCACCCCCACCTGACCGCGGTGGCCGACGCCGTCTGGAACGAGCGCTGTCTGCGTTTCGATTACATCCGCTGGGCCACCCCGCACCTGGTCACCCGCACGACCGCGCCGCTGGGTCTCGTCTCAAATCCGGCAACTGGTACCTGGTCGGGCACTCCGACAGCGGTATCCGGACGGCTACCGGCGGATCCGACTGCCCATCGAATCCATCGACCGCTCCGTCCCCTACCTGCTACGGCTGGGATCCGGCGCGGAAGTCCTTGCCCCCGAAGAACTTCGGCACGCCATGGCAGCGGAGGTCGCCGCCATGGCGCGTGTGTACCGCGGATGAACCCTTGCGCGGGTGTCAGTCCAGTCGGCCGTAGATCAGGCGCAGGATCGCTTCGGTGAGATCGTCGAGACCGGTCGCCACCTCGTCCGGGGTCGCCGCCGCCAATTGCGAGAGGCGGCCGTCGCGCATCAGGGCGACCAGCGCCGCCAGGGTCGCCGGGGCGATTCCCTCGGGAGCGAGTCCGGCCGCGCGATCGCGCTCGATCTTGGCCGCCAGCGCATTGGTGAACCTGGTCGCGCTGGTGGCGATGAACTCCACCAGCGGGGGATAGCCGCTGTCGTAGCCCTCCAGTGAGCAGACCAGGATCGCGCTGTTGTCGTGCCAGACCTCGGCGGCTCCGGCGAGCTGGGCGCGCAGCAGTTCTCGCTGCGGGCCGGTGGACGGCAGCCATACGTGGGTCTGGGCGTAGCGGTCGCTCACGTCCTCCATCAGGCGGGCCAGCACCGCCTGTTTGGACGGGAAATAGAAGTAGAAGCTGGTGCGCGAGATGCCGGTCGCATTGGTGATGTCGTCGACGGTCAGGTTGGCCATCGGCTTCTTCGTCAGCAGCTGGCGGGTCGCGTCGAGGATCTGGGCCTCGCGCTGGTCGCCCTTCGACATGGTGCCGCGCCGACGCAGACCTTTGGTCGTGGGCTCGCTCTGCCCCTCGATCGTGGCTCGGCTCCGCTGCTTCTGCGCCATGGGTTCACCCTATGCGAGTTCCATTCCTGGAATTGACGTGGCGTCTATCATAATCGACACAGTGTCGATTTCGCGTAGAGTCCTGCGAATGACTTCACCGCTCGAGCCTCGGCGCACCGCCTCGCCGACCGCGATCGTGCTGACCATGGCCGGGACCGTGTTCCTGCTGGCCATGGCACAGACCCTGCCCGTCCCGGCGCTGCCGCAGATCGGCCTGCAGCTCGGCGTCTCGGCGACCACCGTCGGCTGGGTGACGACCGCGACCATGCTGGCCGCCTCGGCGCTGACCCCGCTGCTCGGGCGACTGGGCGATGTGTACGGGCACAAGCCCGTCATCGTGGCGACCCTGGTGGTGACGCTGATCGGCAGCCTGCTGGCCGCCTCCGCGGACAGCATCGAGTGGCTCATCGTCGGAAGGGCCTTGCAGGGAGCCAGTTTCGGACTGTTCCCGCTGGCGATCAGCGTGCTGCGCCATGAACTGCCCGCCGAGCGCCTGACCGGAGCGCTGGCCGTCACCGCCTCGACCCTGGGTGTGGGCAGCGGTGTCGCGCTGGTGGCGACGGGTCTGCTGACGCAGGGCGGCGCGGACTACCGCCGTATCTTCTGGCTGTGCGTGGTGCTGACCGTGCTGGTGCTGGCGCTCGCGGTGGTCGTGCTGCCGCGGCGCGCGGGCCAGGGCGGCCGCGTCGACTACGTGGGCGCGGCGGTCCTCGGACTCGGTCTGGTCTGCCTGCTGCTGCCGATTTCCCAAGGCCACGAATGGGGTTGGGGCAGTGCGCGGACGATCGGGTTGTTCATCGCCGCGGTCGTCGTGCTGGCCGGATTCCTGGTGCTCCAGTCCAAGCTGCGTTCCCCGCTGGTCGCGACCTCACTGCTGGCGCACCGCCCGGTCGCGGTGACCAATATGGCCAGCTTCTGCGTCGGCTTCGCCATGTTCAGCGTGTTCCGCGGCGCGACCTACTTCGTGGGCACGCCGCGGGCGCTGGCAGGCTTCGGATTCGACGCCTCCGTCCTGCGCACCAGCGTGGCCTTCATGCTCCCCGGCGCGGTGGCCTCGGTCCTGATGGGCCCGATCGCCGGACTCCTCGTCGGCCGCATCGGCGCCCGCTACGTCCTGCTGCTCGCCAGTGTCATCGGCCTGGGTTCCCTGACCTCCCTGGCGCTACTGCACACGTCCAGCGCGGAAGTCATTGTCGCCCTGATCATCGGCAACGCCGCGATCGCCATCGCCTACGCCGCCATGCCCGCCCTCCTCGTCGCGAACGTGGCCCCCCACGAGACCGGCATCGCCAACTCCATCAACTCGATCATGCGCACCGTCGGCGGCGCCATCGGCAGCGCCCTGGTCGTCACCATCCTGACCAGCGACACCCTGGCCCACAAACTGCCCAACGGCGCGATCGTCTCCCTCCCCGCCGAAGGCGCCTACCGCATCGCCTTCCTCACCGGCGCAGCCTTCTTCGCCCTCGCCGCCCTCCTGGCCGCATTCGGCCTGCGCCACAACGCCCGCCCCCTCACCCCTTACGAACTGGAGGAGGAAGCCGCCCTGGGCGCCGCAGGCGAATTCGCCACGGTATCCACCAGTCTCTGACCCTCGCCCCCCGCGGCCGACGCCCCGAAGAACTGTAAATCGAAATCCCCGGTCGACGGCGGTCGACCGGGGATTTCTTTGCGGCTGAAGCGAATCAGGAGAAGTCGGCTAGGCGGGACAGTAGGAATGAGATCGGGAACGGGTCGGAGACCTCGAGGATGTCGGCTTCCCCGATAACGATCGGCTCCTGATAGCTGGTCTCTTTGAGATGCCGGATCTGGATCCGTGGTTGTGGGTCGAAATCGACGATCCAGTACTGTTTGATTCCGGTGCGCGCGTACTCGGTAACCTTGCGCCCTCGGTCTTCTCGTTCGCTGCCAGAGCCGCGTGAAACGATCTCGATAGCCAGTTGCACATCACTGCCGGGGAACAGCGACAGTCCGAGTTCACGAGCGGTTCGCGCTGCCGCGCCGGTCATGACAGCGACATCCGGCTTGCGAGCGCCCGACGGCGTCGAAATATCCATTGGCGCTTGGACGTACACCTCGGCCCCGAAATCGTCGGCGGCACGTTCGAGGATGCGGGTCAGGACTTTCGCGAGGTAGTCGTGTCGAGTGCTCGGCGACAATTCGATCAGCCAGCCATCGACGAGTTCGTGTGCCTTGCCTTCATCGGGAAGGTTGTGCAGATCTTCCACCGTGTACGGCCCGTACCCGTAGCCGTCTTCGACTGCCGCACTCACTGGCTCCTGTCCTTTCATCAGGGAACTCTCGCCAGTCTAAGGTGAATCCCCGGCCGACATCGTCGACCGGGGATTCGTTTCACGAGGCTGGAGCGGATGTGTCTTACACCGACTTGTTGAAGGCCTTGGCCTCGCGGCGGCGGCGGTGCAGGATCGGCTCGGTGTAGCCGTTGGGCTGGCGGGTGCCCTCGAGGACCAGTTCCTTCGCCGCCTGGAAGGCGATGGAGGCGTTGAAGTCCGGAGCCATCGGGAAGTACGAGGAGTCGTTCGCGTTCTGGCGGTCGACGACGGGGGCCATGCGCTCGAGGGAGGCGATGACGTCGGCTTCGGAGACGATGCCGTGGCGCAGCCAGTTGGCCATCAGCTGGGAGGAGATGCGCAGGGTGGCGCGGTCCTCCATGAGGCCGATGTCCTTGATGTCGGGCACCTTCGAGCAGCCGACGCCCTGGTCGATCCAGCGCACCACGTAGCCGAGGATGCCCTGGGAGTTGTTGTCGAGTTCCTGCTGGATCTCCTCGGCCGACCAGTCGGTGTTCGGAGCCAGGGGGATCTCGAGGATCTCGTCGACGGTGGCGCGCGGGCCGCCCTTGGCGATCTCGGCCTGCCGCTTGAACACGTCCACCAGGTGGTAGTGGGTGGCGTGCAGGGTGGCGGCGGTGGGCGAGGGCACCCAGGCGGTGTTGGCGCCGGACTTCGGGTGGCCGATCTTCTGGACCAGCATCTCGGCCATCAGATCCGGCATGGCCCACATGCCCTTGCCGATCTGCGCCTTGCCGGGCAGGCCGGTGGCCAGGCCGGTGTCGACGTTCCAGTCCTCGTAGGACTTGATCCACTGCTGGGCCTTCATCTCGGCCTTGCGGACCATCGGCCCGGCCTCCATGGAGGTGTGGATCTCGTCGCCGGTGCGGTCCAGGAAGCCGGTGTTGATGAAGACCACGCGGTCCTTGGCGGCGAAGATGGACGCCTTCAGGTTCACCGTGGTGCGGCGCTCCTCGTCCATGATGCCGACCTTGAGGGTGTTCACCGGCAGATCCACGACCTGCTCGATGCGGCCGAACAGCTCGTTGGTGAAGGCCACCTCGTCCGGGCCGTGCATCTTCGGCTTCACGATGTAGATCGAGCCGGTGCGGGTGTTCTTGAGCTTGGTGTCGCCGTTGAGGGCGTGCTTGGCGATCAGGACGGTGACCAGGCCGTCCATGATGCCCTCGGGGATCTCGTTGCCCGCGGCGTCGAGGATCGCGTCGGAGGTCATCAGGTGACCCACGTTGCGCACGAACAGCAGCGAACGGCCGTGCAGCACAAGCTCACTGCCGTCGAGGGCGGTGTACACCCGGTCCGGGTTCATGGTGCGGGTGAAGGTCTTGCCGACCTTGGTGACCGACTCGGCGAGATCGCCCTTCATCAGGCCCAGCCAGTTGTGGTAGCAGAGCACCTTGTCCTCGGCGTCCACCGCGGCGACCGAGTCCTCGAAGTCCATGATCGTGGTGACCGCGGACTCCAGCACCAGGTCCTTGACACCGGCGGTGTCGGTGGAACCGATGGGGGAGGACGGGTCGATCTGGATCTCGATGTGAAGGCCGTTGTGCTTCAACAGGACCGAGGTCGGGGCGGCCGGGTCGCCCAGGTAGCCCACCAGCGCGGTGTTGTCGGCCAGGCCGATCTCGGTGCCGTCCTCGAGGCCGACCACGAGCTCGCCGTCCTCGATCGAGTACTTGGTGGAGCCGACGTGCGAGCCGGTGATCAGCGGCACCGCGTCGTCGAGGAAGTTGCGGGCCCACTCGATGACCTTGTCACCGCGGACCTTGTTGTAGCCCGAGCCCTTCTCCGCGCCATTGGCCTCGGAGATGGCGTCGGTGCCGTACAGGGCGTCGTACAGGGAGCCCCAGCGCGCGTTCGCGGCGTTGATGGCGAAGCGGGCGTTCATCACCGGGACGACCAGCTGCGGGCCCGCCTGGGTGGCGATTTCGGCGTCCACGTTTTCCGTGCCGATCTGGAAGTCGGCCGGTTCGGGACGGAGATAGCCGATCTCGGTGAGGAACTGCTTGTAGGCAGCCTTGTCGTAGCCAGCGCCCGGGTTGGCGCGGTGCCACTCGTCGATCTTGGCTTGGATGTCGTCGCGTTCCGCGAGCAGAGCACGGTTGCGGGGGGCGAGGTCATTGATGACGGCCTCGGCACCCGACCAGAACGCGGCGGAATCAACACCGGTGCCGGGGAGGGCCTCGTTCTCCACGAAGTCGTGGAGCACCCTGGCAACCTGCAGCCCGCCGACCTGAATCCGCTCTGTCATCTACTGCCTCATTTCGAGAAGCCGGGTGGAAAAAGTACGCGCGTCATATTACTCGCGGGTACCGGGCGGTTTTTCACGGCCTCGGGGTTGGGGCCTCGCACGATGGGTCTTGATTGTATCGATCGGTACATTTAATGTACTGGGTGGAACATTTTCTGGCGGCTCGTCGCGAAGGTGCGATTCATGGGAAATCCCTTGTCCGGCAAGGTCTCTGTGGTAACGGGCGGCAGCCGCGGGCTGGGGCGGGAGATGGTGCTCGCGCTCGCAGAGGCCGGGTCCGACGTCGTCATCGCCAGCCGCAAGCTCGAGGCGTGTGAGGAATTAGCCTCCGACGTGCGCGCCGAGACCGGGCGGCGGGCGCTGGCGGTGGCCTGCAATGTGGGCGATTGGGCGCAGTGCGAGGCACTGGTCGAGGCCGCTTACGGCGAGTTCGGCACCGTCGACGTGCTGATCAACAATGCCGGGATGTCGCTGCTGTATCCCAGCTTGGACCAGGTTTCCGAGGCGATGTTCGACAAGGTGATCGCCACCAACCTCAAGGGGCCGTTCCGGCTCTCGGCGCTCATCGGGGCGCGCATGGCCGCGGCGGGCGGCGGATCGATCGTAAATATATCTTCGATCGAAGCCGCCCATCCCGAGCCGATGGCCGTGCCCTACGCCGCCGCCAAGGCCGGGGTCGAGGCGCTGAGCGTCGGCCTGGCCCGGACCTATGGACCCGCGGTGCGCGTGAACACCATCCGCTGCGGGCCCTTCGACACCGATATCGCCAAGGCGTGGCCCGCGGAGATGCGCGCGGAGTTGGCCCGCCACACCGCCCTCGGCCGGATCGGAGTGCCCGCCGACATCGTCGGGGCCGCACTGTTTTTCGCCTCCGACGCCTCGACCTTCTGCACCGGCGCGACCCTGGCCCTGGACGGTGGTTTCCGGTGACCTCCGCGGTCCCGGCCCGCAAGCGCGGCCGCCCGCCCGCCTCGGCCGCCGGACCGGGGGAGACCCGGGAGCGGATCGTGCAGGCCGCCCTGGAGCTGTTCGCGGAGAAGGGATTCCACGGCACCGGCGTGGCCGAGATCGGGGATCGGGCCGATGTGCAGCGCGGGGCGCTGTACTACCACATCGGATCCAAGGAGGAACTGCTGTGGCAGATCCTCGGCGACTACACCCGGCTCATGCTGAGCGAGGCCGAGCAGATCGCCGACGGCACCGACTATCCGGTCACCAAGCTGCGCAAGCTGATCCACTCGCACGTGCGGCTGATCATCGAGAACCGCCGTGCGGTCGCCATTCAGCTGCGCGACGTCACCGCGCTGAGCGGTGAACGTGCGCGCGAACTCCAGGAACTGCGCGATCGCATCCAGGCCCTGTGGCAGCGGGTCCTCGACGCGGGCAAGACCTCCGGCGTGCTGCGCACCGCCGACCATGTGGTCACCAACAGCGTGCTCGGCATGCTCAATTCGGTGACCTTCTGGTACCGATCCGACGGGCAGCACACCCCCGACGAGATCGCCGACATTCTCTGCACCACCGTCCTCGACGGACTCATCCAACCGCGCAAGAGCACGAAAGGCTGATCATGGCTTGGGATTTCGAAACAGACCCGGAGTACCAGAAGAAACTGGAATGGGTTGCGGAGTTCGTCAGGACCGAGGTCGAACCCCTGGACCTGATCTACCCGAACCCCTACGACCGCACCAACCCCGAGATCCGGGCGCTCATGAAACCGTTGCAGGAGCAGGTCAAAGCCCAGCAGCTGTGGGCGTGTCACCTGGGCCCCGAACTCGGCGGCCCCGGCTACGGGCAGTTGAAGCTGGCCCTGCTCAACGAGATGCTCGGCACCTCCCAGTGGGCTCCGCTGGTATTCGGCTGTCAGGCGCCCGATTCCGGCAATGCCGAGATCCTCGCCCACTTCGGCACGGACGAGCAGAAGTCGAAGTACCTGCGGCCCTTGCTCGATGGTGAGATCGGGTCCTGCTACGTCATGACCGAACCCACCGGCGGCTCCGACCCGACCGCCTTCCAGACCCGCGCGGTGCGCGACGGCGACGAGTGGGTCATCAACGGCGAGAAGTGGTTCAACTCCGCCGCCGAATTCGCGACGTTCCATATCGTCATGGCCGTCACGGATCCGGAAGCGCCTCCGCACCAGCGGCTTTCCATGTTCATCGTGCCCGCCGACACCCCCGGCCTGGAGATCGTGAAGAACTTCACCGTCCCCGGATTCAGCGAACACGAAGGCCACCTGCGCTTCACGAATGTCCGCATCCCCGCCGACGCGCTGCTCGGTGCGGAGGGTCTCGGCTTCATCGTGGCCCAGACCCGCCTCGGCGGCGGCCGCGTCCACCACGCCATGCGCACGGTCGCGTTGGTACGCAAGGCCTTCGACATGATGTGCGAGCGCGCCGTCTCCCGCCCCATGGGCAAGGGCGTCCTCGGCGGCAAGCAGATGACCCAGGAGAAGATCGCCGAATCCTGGATCGAAATGGAGCAGTTCCGCCTGCTCGTCCTGCGCACCGCCTGGCGCATCGACAAGGAACAGGACGACCGCAAGGTCCGCCACGACATCGCCGCCATCAAGATCGCCATGCCGAAGGTCATGCACGACATCGCCCAGCGCGCCATGCACCTGCACGGCGCGATCGGCGTCAGCACCGACCTCCCCTTCACCGACATGATGACCTACGCCCAGATCATGGCAATCGCCGACGGCCCCACCGAGGTTCACAAGATCACCCTCGCCAAGGAGATCCTCAAGACCTACACCCCGGCCGACCCGGTCTACCCCACCACTTACCGGCCGACCCTCCGCGAGGCGGCCCGCGAACTGGTCGCCGCCCGCCTGGAACACTCCATCGCCAACCTCTGATCATTCGCCGAGTGGCAACTCCCGGAGGGGAATTCGGACAAAACCCCTCCAGGAGTTGCCGCTCGGCGATCAGGAGGAGGGGGTGGGTTCGTCGATGACCGCGGCCGTGGCGTCGGCCTGGGCTTTCGGCGATGAAGAACGTGCCACCCGGTCAGTTTCGCGGCTCGATCCACAGGGCCTCGGCCAGTGCGACCGGGTCGCCGTCGGGGGTGGAAAGTGCCACGCCGACGGTGTGTTTGCGGCCGTCGCGGTGGGTGATCCAGGCGTGGGAGATGTAGTCGGCTCCGGCGTACACGGGTTGCAACTGGGTTGCGGTGAGAGCGGCGGTGAACGCGCCCAGGCCCATGCGGGAGAACACGAAGGCGGCTCGGCCGCCGGGACAGTCGAGTGCCGACCACACCACCTCGGGCGGCAGCTCGCCGGTCTCGTCGGCGAGCGCTGGGTCGGGGGTCCAGGCCGCCGCCATCATCCGCTCGCCCGGTAGTTCCGAAGGGAACAGCACTAGTCCGCGGCCGGGCGCGCACGCCAGGCCGCAGCCGTAGCAGTCGGTGACCGTTCGCTTGCCCGACAATCCCAGCTCCACGGCGGATTTCGCCGCCGCCCAGGACGGCGCGGGCCGCGGATCCAGGGTCAGCGTGGCGGGTGCGGCCTCGACCAGCAGGGTGTCGTCGGTCGCGGTGAACGTGGCCCGGCCCGGCTCGGGGGCCGACAGCAGGATGGGGGTATCGACCGAGACCGCGCGGCGGAAGTCGACGCGCACGGTATCCCCACCGGCATGTGCGGCCAGCAGCCCGGCCAGATAGCCGCCGAAGGCGACGTCGGGATAGCCGTGGATGTGCGTGGGGATGGTGAGCGCCTCGGCCTGGGTGATGGTGAGAATCAACCTTTCCCGGCCGTGTGGCCGATCGACAAGATTGACGATACCGAGCGCCCCCACCGCCGCTCCCGTGAGATTTCGCACCGCGGCGCTACAGCGGCTGGGCTCCCCGCTGGGCCAGCATGATGGTCATCAGCCCGGCCTCCTGGGACTGGGCGGTGATCATGCCGCGCGCCGACTCCTTCACCGGACCCGAGGTGAGGAGCTGATCGGCGGCCTTGGCCATGGCCACGCCGCCGCGGTGGTGGCGCAGCATGAGTTGCAGGAACAGGACTTCCGCGTCGGTGCCGCGTGCGGTGGCGAGAGAGTCCCGCTCAGCCTGGGTGGCCATGCCGGGCATGGCGGTGCCGTTGGTGCCGGTCCTGGTCGGCATCGAATGATCGTGTCCGGCAGCGTTGTTCATCCACGCCATCGGGTGCCGGGACTCGGGGGCGGCATTGGCCAGGCGCAGCCAGCCCAGCAGTGTGCCGATCTCCATGCGCTGGGCATCGCCGATCTGCTGGGCCAGCTGCCGGACAGTCGGGTTCACGCCGGAGTCCAGGCGCTGCACCATGATCAGTGCCTGCTCGTGGTGGACGAACATGTCCTGGCTGAAACCGAGCTCGACCGGGGTGAGAACCGTTGCGGCGGAGGTGCTCTCACCAACGGCGATCGGGCGCACCAGGAATCCGGCCGTGAACACCGTCAGCAGCAACGCCGTGAACCCGACCGGCCGCCGCCAGCGATATCCGGCGGCGCGCAGGCGATTACGGAACCCACCGGCGTGCACCGCCGTCACGAGCCCACCACGGACTGCTGATCGGCGGGCGGGGTGTAGACGTCGTCGGCGAGCTGCAACACCATGAAGCCGTTGTCGTTGCAGGTGGCCCACAACTGGTTGCCGTGCCACTCCGGCGGCGAGAAGCACCAGTCGGTGGACAGATCACCGAAGGCGATCATGCCCGTGCGTGCGGAGAGCGCCTGATTCGGATCGAACTTGCCCTCCAGGATCGCGCGCGCCGCCGACGGGAACTCCATGGCGGGGATGCCGATCAGCGAGGCCAGGGCGTGGGGTGAATTCCACAGTTCCAGGTTGCGGCCCTTGCGTGCGGGCGGATTGAAGTACGCGATCTCCTTGGCGTGGAACGGATCCCGCACATCGAAGACCCGGATGCCGGACTCCTCCCCGCCGCAGGCCAGCGCCGTCGGATTGTTCGGCCGGTCCGCGGCGCAATAGTGCGCGTCGTAGGAGAACACCGACCCGCCCATGGCCGAGGCCATGGCCGAATCCTGGTTCTGCGGCAGGTTGATCTCCAGCTTGATCTTCGCGGCCACCTCCGGATTCGTCTCGTCGGAGATGTCGATGAGCTTCACCCCGCCCGCGCCGCCCTCGTCCGCGGTGAACAGGTAGGGCTTGCCGTCATAGGTGACCGGGATGCTGTGCTGGGTCGCCCAGCCGTCGGTCCAGAACACCCGTCCCAGATGGCCGACCTGCGGATTCGGATCGCGGCGCTGCACGGCGCTGATGTCGAGCACGGTGAAACCCGCCAGCGCGGACAGATACATGCGATTGCCGTCGGGACTGATGCCGAAGCCGTGCGCCTCGATGCCGGTCAGGCCCTGCCAGATCACGTGCGGATTCGTCGGATCGGTGAGATTGACCGCGCTCACGAATCCGGGCGCGATACCCGAGGCCCAGTAGGTGCGTCCATCGGGGGAGAAGCCGCCCTCGTGGGTCGTGATCGGCAGCGGCATCAGCAGATTCGTGCCCGCGCCCGGATTCAGCAGCCGCGGGTGCGCGCAGTCGGAGACGTCGTAGACCGACAGGTAGCCCACGCCCTCGCCGACCGGGACACCGGTGCCGACCAGCAGCTTCCGCTCGGCATTGACCTTGAGCGACTCCCAGGTGCCCGCGAGCATGGCCGGTTCGGTGAGGCTGCCGGTCACCACCGGATTCGCCGGATCCGACACGTCGAGCACCTGCACGCCCTGCGCGGGGCCGAGAATATCGCCCGGGAACAGCGACCCGGTGTACGAGCAGTGGTCATAGGTGGTCGAGGTGATCCCCGCGCCCTTGCCGACGTACCCGCCCACGAACGACAGATTGCACCGATACCCCAGTGTGCTGCGTCCACTGTTGCGGTCATCGGCCGAAACATCGCCCTGCAGACCACTTTCCGGCAGCGCATCCGCCCCGCATTCCGCGCGCGGCACCGAGGTCCGCCCGACATCGAGGAACTGCTGCACCTGATCCACGAGGTCGGACCCCAGATCCGCCGACGCCCCGTGCATCGGCAGCACGGCCGCTCCCAGCAGCGACACCGCCAGCACCGCCGCCGGTTTGGACCGGCGCACCCGCTCGAACCGCCTCATCGCGGTACCCCCATCTTCGTTCCGAACACAAGCCAGGTGACTGCAGCCACAACGGGGTGGCAACTGTGGTCACGGTTACGTCTCGAAACGTAACGCATGAACTGACCGTTCGGTAGGGGGTTGGCGGAATCTGTCTGGGCCACTTTGGCGTCAGCACTGTGTCAGCACTCGGTCAGCGCGGCGGGGGAGAGCCGGTGGCGTCCGAATCGCATTCCAGCCAAGGAGTTCAGGATGAATCAGGATTACACCGGCAGCGCGGTCCTCGACGCGGGCAGCTCTTCCATTCGCGATCTGCTCTTCTCGGTGGTTTCCACTTTCTCGGGAAATATGCGCTGACCCGAGGGCCTCTCTGCGCGACCGGGAGCGGTCCCCGCCGATTCTCATCGGCGGGGGCCGCTCTCAGCGAGCCTTTCCGGGTAGCTGCCCGGTCAGCGGCGTGATCTGCGGATACGCTGAATGTGGTTGCTGGGCAACGAAAGAGCGCAGAGTCCTGGTAGAAGGATGTTCGACCAAGAACACATCTTCATAGGGACTCTGCGCAGGATGAGTGTGACATACACCGGGGTGCTGGCGGTCCCGGAGGCCACTGTCGAGTTCGTTGCCGGGTTGCTCGAGCAGGTGCGCCGGGCCAAGGGGACGCGCTGGCGGGCGCTGGCCTGCGTCGAACAGACGGTGCTGGCGCTGCGCTGGTTCGTCGACGGCATCCGGGTCGAGCAGCTGGCTCTGGACAATGCGATCGGCAGGACGACCGCCTACGACTATCTGCACGAGGTGATCGACGCGCTCGCCGGTCAGGCGCCGAGTCTGCACGGAGCATTGCTGGCGGCGAAAATGGCTGTTCATGAGCATGTTTCGGGGGACGGCACGTTGATCGCGACCGATCGGATCAGTGAGCCCGGACCGACACCGCAGAAGGGCAAGCCCTCGCGGCGGGTGGATTTGTGGTGGTCGGGAAAACATCACCACCACGGCGGGAACGTGCAGGTGGTGACCGTGCCGGACGGGTGGCCGATCTGGACCTCGCCGGTGCGGCCGGGTCGTGAGCACGACGTCACCGCGCTGCGTACACATCCGGAAATGGTTCCAGCTCTCACCGATTGGGTATCCGACGACAGGCCGGTGCTGACCGACCTCGGCTACGAGGGTGAATCCGCGGTGGCCACCACCGCGGTCAAGAAGCCGGCCGGTGGCCGGCTCACCGAGGCGCAGCGGGCGGCGAACAAGGCTCACAACGGCAAACGTGCCCTCGGGGAACGTGGAAACTCCCTGCTGAAGATGACTTTCAAGGCGTTGCGGCGGCGAGTCGGCTTGTGCCCCTGGCGTATCGGCACCATCGTCGCGGCTGCTCTGGTGTTGCTGCGCCACGAATACCGCCGAACCACCTGACCACGACACGCCGCTACTCGGAAAGGCTCAATGAGCCTGCCGCACCCGACTATTACAAATTCGTTGCCAACGGCCAGGCGGACGGAACGCCTATCAAGGTCGGCACGCCGATGGACGTCACCTATGTCGGGCCCCAATTCGACGACGAGAGCTGGGGCTATTCGGGAATCATGGGCGTGATCGAACTGCGTTCGCCGGGCAACAGAGACCCCTTCAAGACCTGGGATCTGTCCTATGAACCGGGCACATACGAGATCGACGACTACGACGACACCGGCACATCCGGCAGATGGCTCGCGGACTATGTCGATGGAGCCCAGAAGACCGACTATCTGTCGCTCGGTGTGAAGAAGGACCAGTTCGCCTTCGAAAAGGCATATCCGGACAAGGCTTCCGATCACAAGGACGCGCGATGACGATGAAATCGAGGGCGATTCGCAAGGGAGTTCTCGTGGCCGCCGTCTCGTCGATGGCAATGTTCGGAGCGGCGATCGGGGCACCGGACGCGTTTGCCGCCCTGCCGACGGGATCCGCGGGTGGCTCGCCGGCGGACGGCCATCACCAGCCCGGTGTCGGGAACGATTACCCTCCGCTGCTCGACAGCGACGGCCACCAGATGGTCAGCGGTGGTGTCTACGAAATCTATGACGTCACCCAGAGCCTGCCGATAGGCACCGACAACGACCCGGAACACAATTGGTTCCAGGACACCGAACGGTTCGCCGGCGAATACAAGATCACGCTGCCGGGTGAGAAGGACGGCACACCCTTGTTCGTGCAGGAGCTGGTGGTGATCACTGCCAACGACACCCGGTACGACGGCGAGAGCCGGGGGGTATTCGCACTGGAACGGCGGGATCATCGCACTCCGCTCACCGGGCAATACCGATCGATTCAAGATCTGGGCCCAGGACGACACGACGTATCGCATCGACGATTTCGACGACACCGGTGGCACGGGCCGCTGGGTCTCGGAGAAATCTGATTTCGGCGGGACCGGCCTGCACCTGTCGTCGGACAAGGATCGATTCCAGTTCCGCAAGGCGTGAGGGTCGGGACGGCCGCGGATGCGTGAGCAGCGCCCGGCAGCGATCGAGCAGCCGGGCGCGCGGATCCTCCACGTGCCGTAGCCCATTCGTGCAGCCCGAAGCGGGACGACCGGGCGGGTCGTCGAACTCAGGATGCCTTGCGGTGCTCGTCGTTCTCGTGCTGCGCGATCACGGCGAGGAGTTCGCGCACCCAGGCAGGACGCTGTTCGCTGGTCCCGGCGGTGGCGATGTCGCGTTCGATCAGCGAGCGGATGTAGGCGGACTGCGACATGCCCAGGTTCGCGGCGCGAAGTTTGCACGCCTTGTCGAGTTCGCGGGTCAGCTTCACCGAACGCGGGATCAGTACCGGCTCGGCGTCCGCGCCGGTCGCGATCGCCGGTTCGACCGGATCGTCGGTGAAGACCAGCCGTTGCGTCATCGCAGCCACCTCGGCGGGACTCATGTTCTCGAATGGATCAGTCATTGCGGGTCGCCTCCCATTTCTCCAGCTCTGCGGCTTGATCGGCGGCGAGGTACTCGGCGTTGTACACCTCGATGTCCCGTCCGACGCGCCTGGCGAACACGGCCAGCGGTGTGCCGTCATCGGCGCGGCCCCAAATGACCAGGGACATCAATCCGGTCGTCGGGTCGACGGCTGGTCGTAGCCAGACTTGCCGGTTTCCCTTCATCCATGCGTCTACGAAATCGAAGACGTCGTCCGGATCGACACCTGTCCGCGCCAGCATCGGTGCGAGCGCCCAGTACCACTCGATCGCCACCTATCCAGACTACTGCAGAGACTACCTGCCTGGTTCTGATCGTGATGATCAGCCCGTTTGAAGGTGTAGTCGTCGCCGCTTGGTCCGCCTGGTCGCAAGCAGACGCACTGTGCGCGGGGTGCTAGGAGGTTCGGACCGTCAGCAGGTTTCGGCAGGCGTTCAGCAGGCGGGTGCGTAGCACCTCGGCGCGGGGTGCGATGTCCGCCTGGCCGCGGACGTATTCGGCTCGGCCGGAGGGGGTTTCGATGCGGATGGGGGTGTAGCCGAAGTCGCGGAGGTCGTAGGGGCTGGCCTTCATGTCGAGTTCGCGGGCGGCGCAGGCCAGTTCGAAGGCGTCGAAGAGGAGGTCGGAGCCGATGAGCGGGGTGAGTTTGAAGCCCCACTTGTAGATGTCCATGTTGGCGTGCAGGCAGCCGGGTTGTTCGCGGTCCATCTGGGATTCGCGGGTGAGAACCTCGAGGTTGAGGGGGAGGGCTTGCGGGGTGAAGAAGCGGAAGGCGTCGAAGTGGGTGCAGCGCAGTTGCATCGATTCGACGACCGCGTCGGTGCCCGCGTGGCCCAGACGGAGCGGGACCTGCTGGTGGCGGACGTCATCGGTGCGGTACACCATGGCCCACTCGTGCAGGCCGAAGCAGGACAGCTGGGGCGGGCGGGTGGTAGTGGCTGCGAGGAGCCGGGCTACGAATTCGATGGTGTCGCGGCGCTTTTCGAGGAAGTCGGGGTCGGCGGTCCAGCCCGGGACGGGCAGGCCGTCGGCGTCTAGGGCCGAAACCCGGTGGTAGCCGCGGAATTCGGTGTAGTCCGCGGCGTCGGCCAGGACAACCCCGAAGCCCGGGTGCCAGCGTTTGAGCTGGGCGGGCTTGTGGCCGTAGTAGGTGAACAGGAAGTCGATGACCGGGTGCTTCGAACCCGCCGCTCGCCGTTCGAGATACGGGCCGACCAGGGCGTCGACTCGGGCGCGGTGGGCGGCGGTCCGGCCCCGCCAGTCGGGGCCGGACAGCCGGGCGGAGCCGGGTAGGTCGGTGTGCGCGTTCATTATTCGGCGAGGCGGTGGGTGGCGTCGCGGACGGTGCCGACGAACTCCTCCACCAGGTCTTCCAGGGCCACGATGCCGACGGTATTGCCGCGGCTGTCGACCACCCGGCCCAGGTGGGAATTGGTGCGGCGCAACCGGGCCAGCGCCTCGAACAGGGTGGTGCCCATGCTCAGGGTAGGCAGCGGGCGGATGTCGGTGCGCGGGATCGGGGTGCCCGGGCCCGCGTCGTCGTCGGCCGTCAGATCGAGGACGTCCTTGACGTGCAGGTAGCCGACCAGGGAACCGTCGGTGGCGCGCACCGGGTAGCGTGAGAAACCCGTTTCGGCGACCGCGGATTCGATGTCCCCGAGGGTGGTGCCGTCGCCGCGCAGCGGGACCGAACGGGTCTCGGCCAGCGGCACCATGACATCGGCGACGATCCGGTCGCTGGACCCCAGCGCCTGGGTGAGGCGGCGGTGCTCCTCCTCGTCCAGCAGTCCCTCCGAACGGGATTCGCCGAACATCTCGGCCAGCTCCACCGACGACACGGTGGCGTCCAGCTCGTCCTTGGGCTCGATTCGCAAGGCGCGCAAGGTGATATTGGCCGCGAAGTTGTAGACCGCGATCAGCGGCTTGGCCAGCCGCAACCACATCAGATGCAGCGGAACCAGCAGCAGCGCGGAGCGTTCCGGCCCGGCGAGGGCGATATTCTTCGGAACCATCTCGCCCAGCAGGATGTGCAGGATCACCACGATGGTCAGGGCCAGCGCGAACGCGATCGGGTGCAGCAGCGAGGCGGGCACGCCAACCAGCTCGAAGGGCCCCTCCAGCAGGTTCGCCACCGCGGGCTCACCCACCCGGCCCAGCAGGATCGAGCAGATGGTGATGCCCAGCTGCGCCGCCGCCAGCATCATCGACAGGTTCTGACCCGCCTCGATGACGGTGTTGGCGCTGCGCTTGCCCTGCGCGGCAAGCGCTTCGAGGCGGTCGCGGCGCGCGGAGATGAGCGCGAACTCCGCGCCCACGAAGAACGCGTTGCTCAGTAGCAGCACCAGGGTCAGCAGGACGGCGTAGAGGTCACCCATGGCTGTGCTCCCAGTTCGCGAGGGCCTCGGCGTCGACCGGGCGGATCAGGACCCGGTCGATGCGGCGGCCGTCCATGCGTTCCACGGTGGCGATCCAGCCGCCGGTGGTCTCCGGGTCGAGCACGCCGGCGGGCTGCGGCAGCAGTACCTCGTCGCCCGCCACCGGGATCCGGCCCAGCCGGGTCAGGACCAGCCCGCCCAGGGTTTCGTACTCGCCCTCGGGCGCGTCGTAGCCGGTGGCACGGGACACCTCGTCGATGCGCAGCAGGCCCGAGCAGTTCCAGCCGTTCGGGGTGCGGCGCACATCGAGTTCCTCCTCGTCATGCTCGTCGCGCACGTCGCCGAGGATCTCCTCGATCAGGTCCTCCATGGTGACGATGCCCGCGGTGCCGCCGTATTCGTCGACCACCAGCGCCACCTGCATGCCGTCGCGGCGCACCCGGTCGAGCACCTCGTCGCCGTCGAGGCTGGCGGGCACGATCGGCACCGGATTGGCGATCGTCTTGAGCTTGATGCTGCGCCGATCCTTCGCCGGATACACGAACACCTGCTTGACGTGGACGAACCCGAGCGTGTTGTCGAGATCGCCGTCGATCACCGGGAACCGGGAGTAGCCGGTCTCGCGCGCGGCGTCGATCAGATCCGCCAGAGTGCAGTCCTGGTCCAGGGATTCGACGTTCATACGCGGGGTCATGAACTCCTCCGCGCTGCGCTCACCGAACTCCAGGGAGCCGTCCACCACCTGTGCGGTGCGCTGATCCAGGGCCCCGTGCAGCGCCGAAGTCCGCACCAGCGAACCCAATTCCTGCGGCGAGCGCGCCGAGCGCAGCTCCTCGGCCGGTTCGATGCCCATCCGGCGCACCGCCCAGTTGGCCGCGCCATTGAGGAAATTGATCATCCACTTGAACGTCGTGGAGAACGCGATCATCGGCGCGGCGGTGAAGCGCGCCACCGCCAGCGGCGCGGCGATGGCGATGTTCTTGGGCACCAGCTCGCCGTAGATCATCGACAGCGAGGTCGCGATGATCAGCGCCAGCGCCAGCGAAACCCCTTGCGAGGTACCCGGACTCACGCCGAACGCGCCGAACATCGGCTCCAGCAGCCGGGCCAGCACGGGCTCGGCGATATAACCGGTGATGAGCGTGGTGATGGTGATGCCCAGCTGCGCGCCCGACAGCTGGAACGAGAGGGTGCGATGCGCGCGGCGCACCTGGCGGGCCCGGCGGTCGCCGTCGCGGGCGTGGGCCTCCACGGTCGAGCGTTCCAGGGCGGTGAGCGAGAACTCGGCGGCGACGAACAGTGCGGTGCCGGCGGTCAGAGCGATGAATCCGAGCAGACTGAGAACGGTGAGCAAGGCCGACACGGTCAGCACCACCTGGCCGTTCGCCGTGCCGGTAGCGGGTGTTGTCGTGGCGGGACTGCGTGGGCGCCGGGTTTGTCACCCGGCTCGGTAGAGGAGCCCTCCTGTGCAGCGCCCTTGGACGCGGGTGACAACTGGTTCCTTTCGCAGGGGTTGCAAGCGGATGTTCGCTTCGGATGCCCAGGGTGTGGGTCCGGTCAGCCCATGTTACCGGGCGGCTTTGCCGGATTCCGCACGGCGGGGCCGCATCACATCACGACGGGGGTTACATCACCTCGGCACCCCCCGCTCGCGGCACACGCGAAACCCGGCGGATCCGAAGCGGACCCGCCGGGCTCGGGTTGTGCAGTACCAGCGGATTGTCACCAACCGGAGGGCAGCGGCCGACCCTCGGCGAAGCCGGCGGCCGACTGCACGCCCAGGGTGGCGCGCTCGTGGAACTCGGCGAGCGTGCGGGCACCCGCGTAGGTGCAGGAGCTGCGCACACCGGAGGTGATGTGGTCGATCAGGTCCTCCACGCCCGGGCGCTCGGGATCCAGGCGCATGCGCGAGGAGGAGATGCCCTCCTCGAACAGTGCCTTGCGGGCCCGGTCGAACGCCGAGTCGGTGGCGGTACGCGCGGCCACCGCACGCTTGGAGGCCATGCCGAAGGACTCCTTGTAGCGGTTGCCGTCGCGGTCGGTGCGCAGATCGCCCGGCGACTCGTAGGTGCCCGCGAACCAGGAACCGATCATCACGTTCGAGGCGCCGGCGGCCAGGGCCAGGGCCACGTCGCGCGGGTGGCGGACACCGCCGTCGGCCCACACGTGCTTGCCGAATTCCTTGGCGGCGGCGGCACATTCGGCCACCACGGAGAACTGCGGGCGGCCCACGCCGGTCATCATGCGGGTGGTGCACATGGCGCCGGGGCCGACACCGACCTTGATGATGTCCGCGCCCGCCTCGATGAGGTCGCGCGCGCCCTCGGCGGCGACCACATTGCCCGCCACCAGCGGCACGCCCAGGTCCAGGCTCGCCACCGAGCGCAGCGCCTCGAGCATCTTCTGCTGGTGGCCGTGCGCGGTGTCCATGACCAGCACGTCGGCGCCCGCGTCGACCAGGGCCTTGGCCTTGGCCGGGACATCGCCGTTGATGCCGACGGCCGCGGCGATGCGCAGCTGGCCGTTGGCGTCGACGGCCGGGGTGTAGATGCCGGTGCGGATGGCGCCGGTGCGGGTCATCACGCCCGCGAGGGTGCCGTCGGCGTTGACCAGCACCGCGATATTGGTGTGCTTGGCCTCGAGCAGGCCGAAGATGTCACGCGGCGAGGCATCGGCGGGAGCGGAGACGAAGTTGGCGTCGGCGACGGTGCTCAACCGCGCGAAGCGATCCACGTCGGCGCACGACGCCTCGGTCACCACGCCGACCGGCTTGCCGTTCTCGACCACGATGACCGCGCCGTGGGCACGCTTGTGGATCAGGGCCAGCGCATCGGAGACCGACTGCTCGGGATCGAGCACCACGGGGGTGTCGGCGGTGAGCGAGCGGCTCTTGACGAAGGCGATGGTGTCACTGGCGGCCGAGATCGGCAGATCCTGCGGCAGCACCACCAGGCCGCCGCGGCGGGCGACGGTCTCGGCCATGCGGCGGCCGGCGACGGCGGTCATATTGGCGACCACGAGCGGAATGGTCGTGCCGGTCCCATCGGCGGAGGAGAGATCGACATCGAACCGGGACGCCACATCCGTCCGGCGGGGGACGAGGAAGACGTCGTCGTAGGTCAGGTCGTAGGGCGGAGTCTGTCCGGGAAGAAACTGCACGTTGTTCGACGCTCCATAGGTTGACGTGGGGGTATGCCTGTTTTCGTGCTCCGATAGCAGGTCTATAGCACGTTTTCCCTCTGTGCCCGGTGTACCTGGTGTCACGCACGCCAACCGGACATCCTACCCGTGCAGAGCATCCGTGTAGTTAGCCACCTTCAACGCACGCTTGATGTAGTGCTTACCCGAGACCCTTGAGCCCTGAGCGTGCCCGCCCTCCCTCGTGGGCCTTCAACACCGCTGTGAAGGGCAGCGCACTGGCCCACACCCCGGCAGCTGAATGCTGCGAGTTCGCGGTGGTTTGGGGTAGCGAACAATGCCTGGCGACTGCCAGCGCGGTGCCCTAGCGTCGGGATCGTGACCGATCTCGCGGCGCTCGCCGACCGACTGGATATCAGCGACACCATCACCCGACTCTTCGTCTATTGCGATCAAGCCCGCTGGGCGGATCTGCGCGAATCCGTGTTCGCCACAGAGGTTTTCTTCGACAGCGGCTTCGGCGGACCCGTCGGGTCGCGGCCGGGCTCCGACATCGTCGACGACTGGGAAACCGGCCTGGGTTCCCTCGACGCCGTGCATCACCAGGCGGGCAACCACCTGATCGAGATCACCGGCGATACCGCGCTGGCGCATGCCGATTCGATCGCCGTGCACGTCAAGAACTCTGCACAGCACGGCACCACCCGCTGGTTCATCGGGAGCTACGTGCTCGGTCTGGCCCGCACCGAGAAGGGCTGGCGCATCGATCGTTTCGAGTACAAGTTGAAGGCGATCGACGGGAACGCGGACCTGACCTGATCTGTTTGCCATGCGATTGCTGAAGCTCGTTGGCGGGTTCGAGTTATCTCAATCTCGTCCGATTTGCCGGGTGACTCGGTCGAATTCGCCGCGCGTGTCGTAGGAACATCCGAACGTGTTGCGTCACTGGGCCGTGGGGATGACAGGGCCTCGAAAGGAGGCTCGCCCACCGCGATCGTGGTGTGGCCCGACCCTTCGGTATCGCCGGCGAGCACCAGATCACCGGGCGCGAACCGGCGGCGCTCACCGTCGGAGGTGGTCACCTCGATCGCGCCACGCAGCATGACCACCCATTGCCGGGCCGGAGCCGGGTGCGGCTCACTGTCGAAACCGGCGCTGCGCAGATAGGACGCGCCCGCCGCGACATCGCGCCGACGGCCATGGCGGGAACCCTGGCCACGAAAGTGCGTTCGGCGAGCGGGATTTCGGCGTCGACGAACGCCGATCCGCCGTCGGCGGTGGTCTCGATCAGCGTGTAGCGCAGCAACTGTGAGTCGATCATGGCGGCAATGTTCGCGCCCCGATCGCCTAGGCGCGATTCCCCGCCGGGAATGACCTCTGCCGTCGGGTTGCGTCAGCGGGCGGAACGGCGGGCCGCGCCCGGCTTGCGCTTCTTGTTGTGCGGACGGCTCGCGCCCTTGGGGCGCTGGCGGAAGCGCGGCTGTTCGGGCGCGGCCTCCGCCTTCGGCGGCGGGGCCGAGGGGTCGGCTACCGGACGGCCACCCGGGCGGCGCGCGCCGGTGATCTCGACGAGCCGTCGATCGCCGGGGCGGACATCCACGTCAGTGAGCGTCACCGACGCGCGCTGGGCCAGCTGCGCGGTTTCGTCGCGATTGTCCGGGGTGACGATGGTGACCACGGTCCCGGATGCGCCCGCGCGCGCGGTCCGGCCGGTGCGGTGCAGGTAGTCCTTGGGGTCCGCGGGTAGGTCGACGTGCACGACGAGTGAGACGTCGTCGATGTGTATTCCGCGGGCAGCCACGTCGGTGGCGACCAAGACGGGCGCGGTGCCGTCGGCGAAGGCCGCGAGCATACGGTTGCGCTGGTTCTGCGCCTTGCCGCCGTGGAGTGCGACGGCCCCGATGCCCACCTCGCGCAGCTTGGTCGCGAGCTTTTCCGCGCCGTACTGGGTGCGGACGAACAGCAGCGTGCGACCCTCGCGCGCGGCGATCTCGCTGACCACCATGCGCTTGTCGGGACGCCGGACGTGCAGCGCGTAATGCGCGATATCGGGTCCGGCTGCGACGTTGCTCAGCTCGCCCGTGCTCTCGGCGGTCGAATCCGTATCCGCCGCAGCGGTATCCGCGCGCTTCGCCGGGCTCGCCCCGATCGCGTGGGTGGCCGGTTCGCGCAGGTAGCGCTGCACCAGCCCGTCGATCGTCTCGTCGAGGGTCGCCGAGAACAGCAATTGTTGGGCCGCGTCCGGAACCTTGTTGAGCAACGCGGTGAGCTGCGGCAGAAAGCCCAATTCGGCCATGTGATCGGCCTCGTCGACCGTCACCACCCGAATATCGTCCAGCTGCACGGCTTTGCGCCCGAGCAGATCGGTCAGCCGCCCGGGCGTCGCGATGACCACGTCCACCCCGCGCCGGAGCCGCTCCACCTGCTTCTGAATCGGCAGCCCGCCGACCGCCGTCGCCAGTCGCAACCCGAGCGAGAGCGCGGGCTCATCGAGGGCCTGCTCGATCTGAATCGCCAACTCCCGTGTCGGAGCCAGGATCAATCCGCGCGGCCGCTTGGGCGCACTCGGCGCACCGAAGAGTTGCACCAACATCGGCAACCCGAACGCGAGCGTCTTCCCCGAACCCGTTGCCGCCCGGCCCAGCACATCCCGCCCGGCCAGAATGTCCGGAATCACCGCCGCCTGAATCGGAAACGCCTCGTCCATCCCGTCCCGTCGCAGCGCCTGCACCAGCACCGGCGGCAACCCGAGATCTGCGAATCGCACATCGCGATTCTTCGCGGGTGCGGACTGCGCGGCAGGCGACGGGTCGGTGTGGATGGTGTTCTCCTGGTCTGGGTTGTGTCCGGGCACGGCGGATTGGGCCGCACCCGAGTCGGATTCGGGGACGGATGGATCGGGATCAGGCACGGCTGACCAGGCGGGTGAGCTCGACGAGCCAGGGGATGGCCACGGCGAGGGTTGGGACCACGAGGATGGCGGTGGCTGCGAGGTAGGCGGCGATCGCGATGCGGAGGTCGCCGATGGGACCGGCCAACCGCTGGATGCGGATCAGGGTGGTGGGGCCGCCTACGGCCATGGCGCCTTGGGGGGCGGGGGAGTTGGAGCAGGCGACGAGGGCGCGGGCCAGGGGAGTGGGGCCGGTGACCTTGACGGCGGAGTCGTCGGCGAGGAGTTCGATGAGCAGTTTCACCGAGTCCAGGGCGGATTTGGAGCGGACCACGCGGGGGAAGGCTTCGTGGGCGGCGGTGAAGGCTTCCAGGACCAGGTCGTGGCGGGCGCGCAGGTGGGAGCGCTCGTGGCTGACGATGGCGGTCAGTTCCGCGTCGGAGAGGTTGGTGACGGTGCCCTGGCTGAGGACGACGCGGCGGCGCAGGCCGGGCAGGCAGTAGGCGATGGGCTCGGTGGCGGCGAGGACGCGGATATCGGCCGATTTACGGTGCACGCCGGACTGATCCAGCAGGTCGACCAGCATGCGGTGGTGGGCGCGGCGGCGGCGGGTGTGGATGCCGACGCGGATCACCGACCAGATCAGCCGTGCCCCGACCAGCAGGGTCAGCGCGAACACCAGCACCAGCGCCAGCCACAGCGGCAGGCCCAGGGCGTCGATCTCCTCGGAGGGGGTGGTTGTCGGGCGGCCGTCCGCGCCGGGCACCAGCAGCCGCGAGGCGATGGCCAGGCCGGAACCGAAGGCGCTGAGCACCGCGGCCAGCGCGATGGCCTGCCAAAGCACCAGTGCCGCACGGGGACTGCGATAGGGCCAGGTGGCCCGGCTGAGCAGCGCTGGTACCGGTCCCGCCAAAAGCAAGGCGAGACCGGCGAAAACCGGCGCTGTCCAGTCCATGTCCTCAGCTCACTGCGTTGTGGGGCTCGGGCCGAGGCTACAGCTACTTGGACTCGGGTTTGTCCTTACGCGCGGCCTCGGTCGCTTCGAGCTTAGCGAGTGCATCGCGTAGAGCGGCAGCCTCATCCGCACCGACCTGCTCCACGAAGTGCACCAGTGCCGCTCGGCGGCTTCCGACTTCATCGGCCTGCTGCAGCGCGTCCACCATGAGACTTGCGACGAGTTCGTCGCGGGTGTGCACGGGGGTGTAGCGATGTGCGCGATCATCGCGCTGCTGGACCACCAGGTTCTTCTTCGCCAGACGCTGCAGAACCGTCATCACCGTGGTGTACGCGAGTTCGCGACGTGCAGCGAGAGCTTCATGGACCTGCCGGACCGTTTGCGGTTCGTCGGCCGACCACAACTGGTCCATGACCGCTTTCTCGAGTTCACCAAGACCTGCCATCCCACAAGTTTACGGAGACAACGACAGGAATGCGTACTACAGGTTGTCGTAACCGGGTGGTTGCTGGTGTGGTATTCCTCATAGCCCGGCGTCTACCGGCATGTCCGCTCGCGCGGACGCGCGCACGTGCCGGGTTCCGATCGGGACGATCATCGGCCGCCCGGACACCGGATCCTCGAGCACCTCGGCGCGCAGCCCGAAAACCTCGTGCAGCAGCTCGGCCTCGATGATGTCGGCGGGACGGCCCTGGGCGACGATGCGACCGGACCGCATGACGATGAGGCGGTCGCTGTAGCGGATGGCGAGGTTCAGATCGTGCAGCACCATGACGACGGTTCGCCCGAGATCGTCGTGCAGCCGGTCGACCAGGTCGAGGACTTCCAGGGAGTGCGCCAGGTCCAGGTAGGTGGTCGGCTCGTCGAGCAGCAGGATGTCGGTGCCCTGTGCGAGGGCCATGGAGATCCAGGCCCGCTGCCGCTGTCCGCCCGAGAGCTCGTCGAGGGTCCGCTCGGCCAGATCCGCGATACCGGTCTGCTCGAGTGCCGCGGCCACCTCGGCCTCGTCGTCGGCGGACCATTGGCGCAGCCAGGATTGATGCGGATGCCGCCCGCGTGCGACCAGATCCGCGACGGTCAGGCCCTCCGGGGCGACCGGAGTCTGCGGCAGCATGCCGATGATCTGTGCGATGTCCTTGGTCTTCATGGTGGAAATGTCCTTGCCGTCCAACAGGACCCGGCCCGACCTCGGGCGCAGCAGCCGCCCCAGCGAGCGCAGCAGGGTGGACTTGCCACAGCCGTTGGGCCCGATGACGGTGGTGATCAGCCCCGGCTCGATGTCCACCGACAGCCCGTCCACGATGACCCGCTCGCCGTATCCGAGGGTGATGTCTTCCGCCGCGAGAGTCACAGTGCCACTTCCCGAATCACAGTGTCGCCTTCCGATCGGTGCGAACGAGCAGGTAGAGCAGGAACGGCCCGCCGACCGCGGCGGTGACCACGCCGACCGGCAGCGAGACGGGAAACACGGTGCGCGCGAGCAGATCCGCGCCCACCACGGCAATGGCCCCGACCAGCGCCGAGGCGACGATCGGCTCACCGGGGGTGCGCAGCGGCCGGCGCGTGATCTGCGGCGCGGCCAGGCCGACGAAGCCGAGCGGACCCACCGCGGCGGTGGCCAGCGCGGCGCAACCCACCGCGACGGCAATCAGAATCGCCTGCTGGGTCTGGATCCGGACGCCGAGGATGCGGGTGGTGTCGGTGCCGAAGCGCAGCGCGGCCAGCGAGCGCGCGGACCCGGCCGTCACCAGCAGCGCCAGCCCCAGCCCGATCGCGGCGGGGATCAGCGTCGACCAGTCCGCGGCATTGAGCGACCCGGTCAGCCACTGCTGGGCGTGGGCGGCATCGGCCAGAGTCGCGCGGGTCAGCAGCCAGCTCACCACCGACAGCAGCGCCGCGTTCACGCCGATCCCGATGAGTACCAGCCGAAATCCCATGACCCCACGGTCCCCGGTCGGCGTGCGGCCCCAGGCGAGCAGGTAGATGAGCACCGCCGTCAGCAGGCCCCCGGCCAAGGCCGCGGCCGAAACTCCGAGCGCCGCAGTCGCGCCCGTCGCGACCCCGCCCGTCCCCACCAGCACCGCGACCGCCCCGCAGCTCGCCCCGGAGGTGATCCCCAGCAGATCCGGGCTGGCCAGCGGATTGTGCAGGATCGATTGCGTCACCGCCCCCGCCAGCCCCAGCGCCGCCCCGACCACCACGGCCGTCAGCGCCCGCGGCAGCCGCGAATCCATGATCACGAACCGCTGCGCCCGGGTGCCTCCGCCGCCCAGCACGTCCAGCACCCGCCCGAGCGGAATCCGGAACTCGCCCACCGCGATATCCAGCGCGAACAACCCGAACAGCAGGGCCGCGAGCCCGATCACGGCGACCAGCGCCCTGGCCCGCAGGACCGCCGAGAACCTGCCGACCCGCACGGCGGGCCGGGCGGTCCGTAGTCCGGTGGGGATAGCTCGTGCGCTGCCGGGCCGCGTGGCGGCGGTGTCCAGGGGTATTCCGGGTGCGGCGGCCCGATCCCGTTCGGGCACCCGCGCATCCGCTCCGGCGCGAACGTGGTGGCCGCCGGAAGCTTTCGGGTGCGATGCCCGCGCGGAGTGTTTCGGCGGCGGTTCGTTGCCCGCCACCGCGTTTGCCGCCGAGTCGCCGGGGCTCACCGGGGTGGGCGCGCCACCGAGAGGTGTCGGAAGAGTCACAGGCTCACCAGCTTTCGGCGGCGGACCAGCAGGACGAAGAAGGGTGCTCCGAGGGCGGCGAGGGTGATTCCGGCCTGAAGTTCGCCGGGGCGGGCGATGATCCGGCCCGCGGTATCGGCCAGCAGCAGCACGAGTGCGCCGAGCGAACCCGAATAGGGCAGCAGCCAGCGGTAATCCGGTCCGGTCAGGGCGCGGGCCAGGTACGGGACGATCAAGCCGAGGAAGGCGATCGGGCCGACGGCGGCGGTGGCCGCACCGGCGAGCAGCACGACGGCGGCCAGGCCCAGGGTCCGGGTGCGGGTGAGGTCGACACCGAGTCCACGGGCCACGTCGTCGCCGAGGCCGAGCAGATTCAGGCCGGGGGCGCAGGCCAGCGCCAGGATCGCGCCCAGCACGAGGAACGGCAGGACCTGGCGCAGGGTCGAGGCGTCGTGACCGGCGACGTCGCCGACCACCCAGTACCGGTAGGTATTGAGGGCCGTGCCGTCCAGCAGGACAACGATATTGGTCATGGCCTGCAAGAAGGCGGTGACCGCCGCGCCCGCCAGCACCAGGCTCAGGGGACCGGCCCGGCCGCCGCCCAATGCGGAGACGCCGAAGACGACCGAGCCCGCCAGCAGTGCGCCCGCGAAGGCGAACCAGATGTACTGCGCGGGCGTGGTGAGGGCGAGCAGATGGATGCTCAGCGCCGCGAGGAAGGCCGCGCCCGCGTTGATGCCGAGTAATCCCGCGTCCGCGAGCGGGTTTCGGGTGTAGCCCTGGATCAGCGCTCCGGCCATGCCGAGGGCCAGTCCGGTGCTCAGCGCCAGACCGGTTCGCGGGAGCCGCAATTCGCGCACGATCTGTGCCGATGACCCCTCGGCGGGACACGAAAGTGGCAGTCCACCAGGGCAGACGAGCGCGTCGTAGACGGTGCCCAGGCTCAGATTCCGGGAGCCGAGGGCAATGCTGGCCGCCAGCGCGCACAGCAGCAGCGCGGCGAGAACGAGAAGTCCGAGCAGACGTCGCCTTCTGTTGGTGACTACGGCGGGCACGGTGACGAACTACTCCTGACGCATTCATTGCTCGTTAAGTCTGGTAAGCCTAACCTATCTTTCCGTTCTCGTTGTCCATGCATTGGCCGAATAGTCGATGAATGAGGAGGTTCGATGCTCGAACCCGTAACGCTGTGCCCGCCGCGCGATTCCCGGCTGCCCTTCGGGCTGGCCTGCAACCGCCTGCGCGCCCTGCAACCCGAACACCCGCGCGTCTACGCCGTCGCGGCCATGGCCGATCAGGGCAAACGCCGCTGGTGGCGGCTGGCCGACGGAATCCGCGAGGGACGCATCGAACTCATGTACCGCCGCCACGCCGCGGAGATGAGCAACCCCGATACCGCCGCCGAGGTGGTGGCCACCGCCCTGATCCACGCCGTGGTCGGCCGGGTGCTCGCGATGGTGGTGTCGGAGGGACGGGCCTGGGATCCGGGCCTGGAGAACCTGTGGATCCACACCGACAACGACGGCGGCATCGACTGGGCGGGACTGTCCGACACCACGATTCGCGTGGTCGACGGCGATCCGATGGCCGGGCAGGAGGGCGTGGTGGCGCTGCCGTGCGAGGCCGCGCTGTACGTGTGGCTGGCCCACCGCTGCATTCCCGCGCTGACCCTGGTCCAGGAGGCGATGGCGCACTGCGCCGGACTGGGCGCGCGCCGCTTCTGGTCCCTGGTGGCCGAATCCGTGGTCGGCGCCGCGACCTACGTCCCGGCCCTGGCCCGCACCTCCTCCACCGAGGGCGCGCGTCGCGGCCAGGCCATGCTGGCCGCCTTCGAGGATCGCGGTCTGCCGGTCCGGCGGGCCTGCTTCGTGCGGTAGGTACCGACGCCGGGCAGCCCGGAGGCGTCCGGCCTCAGTACTCCCAAGGGTCGGCTCAGTACGGGCAGGTCGACTGGAAGGACTTGCCCGCGAACAGGTCCGCGATCCAGCCCAGCCACTGCTCGCTCACCGCCGCGGGGGCATCGTGACCGCCGGGAACCACCAGATCGTGCACCGGGGTGCCGAGGGTGCACATATCGTTCACCGCGGCATTGGACCAGGCGGTCTCGACCAGTTTGTCTATATCGCCGCGCGCGATATAGACGGGCAGGGTGGTCGCGGACTTCGGCAGATTGGTCCGGGCCTGCAGATCGGCGAACGGCTGGGCCGCGGCCTGATCCACGAACCGGACCTCATCGGGATTGCCCGCCATACCCACGGCGAGCTCTTGCGGGGTGACCTGGCCGGTGCACCGGGATTCCAAACCCGGTGCGGCGGCGAGCAGATCGCCGTGCAGCACCTGATCGTAGGCGTAGCCGGGATGGTCGTAGCGCACGGCGGCAACGAGATACGGCATCACCAGGTACTGCTCGGGGGCGTTGAGGCGGTGGCCGTCGGCGGTATCGACGAAGCGCACGCTCAAGGCCGGGGACAGCAGCACCGCGCCGCGGATCTTCAGTTCCGGCGCATAGGCTTTCGCGGTCTCGGCGGCCGATTCGGCGGCGCGCCCGCCCTGGGACGCGCCGACCAGCACGGTGTCCGCGGCCAGCGGCAGCCCGGTGGCATGGGCGGCGCGCACCGAATCGAGCACGTCGTAGCCGGAGGACGGGGTGTCCAGATACGGTGCCCTGCCGGGGCCGTCGAGCCCCTGATAGTTGGTCATCACGACCGCCCGCTGCCCGGCCAGCAGCTGCTCGACCACCGGCGCGGACCCGAACAGCGTCGGCGAATTCGTCGGCGCACACGCGCTGACCACGCCGGAGGTGCCGTGCGCGAACGCCACCACCGGCCATCCGCCCGCGGGGGCCTCGCCGGGCGGCACGAACACCGCGCCCGACACCTCGATCGGATCCCCGGCCGGAGAGGTCGACTCGTAGCGGATGTAGGTGGCCGAACCGGCCGCCGCCGACAGCGCCGGATCCAGCTGTTCCAGTGGCCTTTTGGTTACCAGGGCACCCGGCGACGCCGCTTTCGACGCGGGCGTATCGCCGGTGGTGCCGCAGGCGGCGAGCAGTGCGACCGCCAAGATCGGGAGGACAATTCCTGCTCGCACGCTGCTCCTTCGGCTGGATTCAGCTACAAGGTGGCCTGCCCTGCATTATCCGACGCGGCGGTCGAAGTCGCGGCGGTGTCAGTCTCCCCTCGGCGAGTCGCGCGGGGCTCCGACTTCGGCGGTCGGCCCGCCATTGTGGAGCTGTACGTCTCGTACCTGCGCAAGAAGATCGACCGCGAGCGGAGCCGCTGCGGCAGGCCGGGGGACCGTGGCTGGCGTCGGCGAGGATGACCTCGGACGGGCGTGCGCCGCACGGGCTCGCGGTGCGAGGGATGACGCGGATTCCATCGGCGGAGGCGCGTTTCGAGCCCGGGCGCACCCAGCATCGCCCGGCGCTCGCCTGCCGCGCATCGCGAATTTCCTTCAACGAGAGTGTTTACCCGAGAGCGCCGTCACGCCCGGAACGCCCGCGTGGTGAGCGCCGCTTCGACCGCGACCGCCTGCAGGGTGTCGGCCACGCGGGCGACCGGTTCCGGGAGCGGACCCGGCGGGCGGGCCAGCAGCAGGCGGCGTTGTTCGGCGGGGCCGCCGTGCACCGGGAGAACCCGCACGCCGGGCGGGCACACCGGGGCCAGACTCGCCGGGACGGTGGTGATTCCGCATCCGGCGGCGACGAGATGCAGTTTGGCCAGCCAGTCGCGAACGGTGTGCGCGATCGTCGGCCGCTCGTCGAGGCCGGGCCACACGCCCATCGCGAGGTCCGTGCCGGGACCGGCGATCCACGTCTGCCCGTGCAGATCCGCGATATCGATGTGCTCGCCGCGGGCCAGCGGATGCGCGGCCGGGACGGCGACGCGCAGGCTGCGTTCGGACAGCACCTGGACTTGCAGCGCGGGGGATTCGGCGTCGAGCGGGCGGTAGGGCGGGGTCGAGGCGACCAGCGCGAGATCGAGGGTTCCCGCGCGCAGTGCGCGGACCAGGGCGGGGGTGCCGCCCTCGCGGCCGACGACGGTGATGCCGGGATGGCTGTGCCGCAATCGCGTCAGTGCGGGTGGCACCAGAGCCGCTCCGGCACTGGCGAACCAGCCCAGCCGGACGGTCGCCCGGTCATCGGGGAGCCCGGCCAATTCCCGTGCGGTGGCGTCGATCTGGTCGATCACCGCTGCGGCCCGGCGGGCCACGATGCGCCCGGCGGGGGTCAGCCGCACCCCGTCGTGGCGGCGTTCCAGCAGCGGCGTGCCCGCGGCCCGCTCCAGGGCGGCGATCTGGCGTGAGACCGCCGATTGGGTGTACCCGAGCGTCGCGGCCGCCGCGGTGAGCGTGCCCCGCTCGGCCACCTCCCGGAAGACGCGCAGTGCGGTCAGCGAGGCATCACCGAAGGTCATGACATTTACGCATACCACCGATGCGAATCCTGCGCTGCCGACATGGCTCAACGATTCCTAGCGTGGAGTCATGAGCTTGTCGCACAACATCTTCGGAGCAGCGCAATGAGCCGGGTCGCGCTCGTCACCGGAGCCACCCAGGGGCTCGGGTCGGCTCTGGTCGAGGGCCTCGCCCGGCGGCTGGGCCCCGACGACACCGTCTATCTCACCGGTCGTGATCCCGGCCGGATCGACGCCGCCGTGGCGGGCATGCCCGTCGGCCGCGCGCGAGTGCGCGGCGAACTCTTCGACGTCGCCGACCCGGAATCGGCCGAACACCTTGCCGCGCAACTGCTCTCCCGGCATGGCGGCATCGACGTGGTGATCGGCAATGCCTACCGGCGGGTCGGCCCGGACGACGATCCGCGCGAAATCATCGGCGAGTACGCCGAGGTCAACAATTTCGGCACCACCCGCCTGCTGCGCGCCTTCGCCCCGATCCTGCGCGACGACGCCCGCCTGCTCGTCGTCGCCAGCTCCCTGGGCACGCTGCACCAGCTGGCCCCGGTGCTGCACAACCGATTCGACGCCGTGGCGTCCCTCGACGAACTCGACGCGCAGGTCGCGGCCTGGCGCGATGCCGTGGCCGACGGCAGCGCCCGCTCCGGCGCCTGGCCCGGCTTCGTCAATATCCCGTCCAAGATCGCCCAGGTCGCCGCGGTCCGCGTCCTCGCCGCCCGACGCCGCGAATCCGACCGCGCCCGAGGCATACGCGTGGCCGCCGTATGCCCCGGCATGATCAACACCCCCACCTCGGCCCTGTGGTGGAACGTCGCCGCCGCCCCGACCCCCGCCGAAGCCGCCGTCGCCCTGCTCGACCTCGCCCTCGAACCGATCGATCCCGCCCACTACGGCCAACTCGTCCGGGCCGGAAAGGTACTGCCCTGGTCGCCGTCCGCAGGCGCGGCCTGATCACCCCCGTAGGCGGCCATCGTCCGGGCCTCGCAGCCTGATCCGCTCGACCGGGGCGTGTCATGGACCGTCGGCTGCCGCGCTGCCGATAGGTTGGCGCGCGAGGGGGTGAACCTTCCCGAGACGAGGCGGAACCGATGCGATGCCCCGATCGACCCAGTATTCGCGCCCTGGTGGCGGCCGTGTTCCTCGCGGCGCTACCGGTCGCTGTGATGCCGATGGTGCGGGTCGATGCCCCCGCCGGGGCGCAGCCCGGCGGGATGGGGGAGGTGGTCGAGTCGCATCCGGTGGCCATCCCCAGCATCCCCACCGGCGCGGCATTCTCGGCGTGGCAGGTGCGCTATGTCAGCCAGAACACCCAGGGCGCGCCGTGGACCACGGTGGCGACGGTGATGCGCCCGGCCAACCGCGTCGAGCCGCCGGTCCTGCTGGCCTACGACGCGATCATCGATGCCCTTGCGCCCCAGTGTTTTCCGTCGGCCCAGATGCAGGCGGGCCTCGGTGTGCAGGCCACGACCGGCGTGATGGGAATGGACATGGTCTATCTCGGCCGGGTACTCGAGCGTGGATGGACGGTCGTGGTGCCCGACTACCTGGGCCCCGACGGTGAATTCGCGGCCGGATACGTGGAAGGCCGCAATACCCTCGACGCCATTCGCGCGGCCGAGAACTTCGCGCCCGCAGGGCTTTCCGGCCCCGCGACCCCGGCCGCGATCTTCGGCTACTCCGGTGGCGCCCGCGGCAGCGAGTTCGCCGCCGAACTCGCCTCCGCCTACGCCCCGGAACTCAACCTGCGCGGCGCCGCGGCGGGCGGGGTGACCGTGGATGTCGCCTCGACCGCGCGAACGATCGACGGCACCTTCTCCGGGCCCATCGCGGCGGCCGCGGCCCTGGGCATCGACCGCGCCTACCCCGAACTCGGTATCGCGTCCTATTTCCCCGACCCCGGATTCCGCCACACCGTCGGCGACCTGTGCCTGCTGCAACTCGAGGCCGCCTATCCGATGCTGCGCCTGAGCGACCGCACCGCCACCCCCGGCGGTGTCAGCCTGCTCGACATCCCTTCCATCGCAACCGTTCTCGCGAGTCTGCGGGCCGGCGCCTACGGCACACCATCGGCCCCGCTGTACATCTACCACGCGATGAACGACGAAGTCTCGCCCATCGCCGACACCGACGCCCTCATCGGCGACTACTGCGCCCGCGGCGTGAACGTCACCTACCGCAAACTCCCCGGCGTCGAACACCTGACCGGCAATGTGGCCGGCAGCCCCGCCGCCCTCGACTGGCTCGGCGACCGATTGGCCGGTTTCCCGGCATCCGCCACCTGCGGCAATTGAGGCTTGATTTGTTAGGTAAGCCTGACCTACACTGGGGACCGGCGTCAGGACCGAGCGAGTATCCGGAGGGCTGCCGTGATCCCCGGTCCGCTGCCGCGGCGGGCTTCCCCGGTTGGGGGAGCCCGCCGCTTCGTATCCGGGACGCGCGTGCGAACGTGGAGCTATGAGTGACGATTTCTCCTCGGTCAAGTCCCTGGCCGATGCGACCCCCGAGCTGATGAACAAGCTCAGCGAAGGGACCTTCACCGATCTGCTCGGGCTGAAGTACACCGAGATGAGCGGTGACGGGGTGAGTGCGGAGTGGGTGGTCACGCCGCAGCAATTCCAGCCGGCAGGGATCGTGAACGGCGGGGTGTACTGCACGGTCATCGAGACCCTCGCGAGTGTGGCGGCGGGGGTGTGGCTCGGTGAGCGTGGAACCGTTGTGGGAGTGAACAACAACACCGATTTCCTGCGCGCGGTGCGCGAGGGCAAGCTGACCGGTGTGGCCAGCCCGATTCATCGGGGGCGTTCCCAGCAGCTGTGGGTCGTGGTGATCAGTGATGAGCAGGGGCGCACGGTGGCGCGCGGTCAGGTGCGGTTGCAGAACCTGTCCCCGCAGTCCTGACGACACGGACAGAATGGTCTGCGACCAGTGAAACATGCTGGTAACGCAGGCCATGCCAGAATGACCGACGATCCATCCCCGCGATTCGACGAGGAGTCCGAATGCGATTGTCGCCGCACGAGCAGGAACGCCTGCTGCTGAGTTACGCGGCCGAATTGGCCCGGCGGCGACAGGCTCGGGGACTGAAGCTGAATCACCCGGAGGCGATCGCGCTCATCACCGATCACGTGCTCGAGGGCGCGCGCGATGGGCGTACCGTCGCGGAGCTGATGGCCTCGGGCCGGACCGTGCTGAGCCGCGCCGACGTCATGGACGGCGTGCCGGAGATGATCCACGACGTCCAGGTGGAGGCCACCTTCCCGGACGGCACCAAGCTCGTCACCGTCCACCACCCGATCGGATGACGCGCATGATTCCCGGCGAATACCTCTGTGCCGAAGGCACTATCGAGTTGAATCAGGGTGCCGATCGCATCGAACTCGACGTGGTCAACACCGGTGACCGTCCGGTCCAGGTCGGCTCGCACGTGCACTTCCCCCAGGCCAATTCCGCGCTGGAATTCGACCGCGAGGCCGCCCACGGCCGCCGCCTCGACATTCCCGCCGGTACCGCGGTGCGCTTCGAACCCGTTCTGGGGCAGCGGGTTTCGCTGGTGCCGCTGGGCGGCACCCGCGAAGTGCACGGAATCAGCCTCACCCCACCCGGAAAGCTGGATGCCTGATGGCCGAACTGTCCCGCGCCCGCTACGCCGAGTTGTTCGGGCCGACCGTCGGCGACCGAATCCGCCTGGCGGACACCGATCTGCTCATCGAGATCACCGAGGACCGTTGCGGCGGACCGGGTCTGGCCGGTGACGAGGCCGTCTTCGGCGGCGGCAAGGTGCTGCGCGAATCCATGGGCCAGGCCCGCGCCACCCGCGCCGAGGGCACCCCGGACACCGTCATCACCGGCGTGGTGATCGTGGACCACTGGGGAATCATCAAGGCCGACATCGGGATTCGCGACGGCCGCATCACCGCCATCGGCAAGGCGGGCAACCCGGACACCATGAACGGAGTGCATCCGGACCTGGTGGTCGGGCCCTCGACCGAGATCATCGCGGGCAACGGCCGCATCGTCACCGCCGGGGCCATCGACTGCCACGTGCACTTCATCTGCCCGCAGATCCTCGACGAGGCCATGGCGGGCGGCATCACCACCCTCATCGGCGGCGGCACCGGACCGGCGGAGGGCACCAAGGCCACCACCGTCACCCCCGGCTCCTGGCACCTGGCCCGCATGCTGGAGTCCACCGACGCCTGGCCGGTGAACATCCTGCTGCTGGGCAAGGGCAACACCGTGCGCGAGGACGCGCTGTGGGAGCAATTGCGCGGCGGCGCGGGCGGTTTCAAGCTGCACGAGGACTGGGGCACCACCCCGGCGGCCATCGACCACTGCCTCACCGTCGCCGACGCGTCCGGGGTCCAGGTGGCACTGCACTCGGACACTCTCAACGAGGCCGGATTCGTGGAGGACACCCTGGCCGCGATCCGCGGCCGGGCCATCCACTCGTATCACACCGAGGGCGCGGGCGGCGGGCACGCGCCCGACATCATCACCGTCGCTTCGCATCTCAATGTGCTGCCCAGCTCCACCAACCCGACCCGGCCGCACACCGTCAACACCCTCGACGAGCACCTCGACATGCTCATGGTGTGCCACCACCTGAGCTCCTCCATCCCCGAGGATCTGGCCTTCGCGGAGAGCCGGATCCGGCCCTCCACCATTGCCGCCGAGGACCTGCTGCACGACTTGGGCGCGATCTCCATGATCGGTTCGGACTCCCAGGCCATGGGCCGCATCGGCGAGGTGGTCATGCGCACCTGGCAGACCGCGCACGTCATGAAGCGCCGCCGCGGCGCGCTGCCCGGCGACGGGGCAGCCGACAACAACCGGGTCCAGCGGTATGTCGCGAAATACACCATCTGCCCGGCGGTTACGCACGGCCTCGACGCCGAGATCGGCTCGGTCGAGGTGGGCAAGCTGGCCGACCTGGTGCTGTGGGATCCGGCCTTCTTCGGCGTCCGCCGCACGCGGTCATCAAGGGCGGCACGATCGCCTGGGCCGCCATGGGCGACGCCAACGCCTCCATCCCCACCCCGCAACCGGTCCTCCCGCGCCCGATGTTCGGAGCCGCCCCGAGCGTGACGGCGAGCACCTCCCTGCATTTCGTGTCCGAGCAGGCCATCGAGGACGGCCTGGCCGATCGGCTGCGGGTGAACCGGAAACTGGTACCGGTGGCCAATGTTCGCCGCCGCACCAAGGCCGACCTCCCCAACAACGACGCCATGCCCCGCATCGAGGTCGACCCGGACACCTTCACCGTCCGCATCGACGGCGAGGTGTGGGCCGAGGAACCCGCCACCGAACTGCCCATGGCACAACGGTATTTCCTGTTCTGACCGCCGCCACGGCTGTTCGGACACACCCTGCGGTGACGCCGATGCCCCTCGGGCATCGGCGTTCTTCGTCCGCGCGCCGAGTGTGAAATCTCTCGGCTCGAGCGCAATGCTGGGAGTGCGCCGGGGGCGGTGGCAGACTGCGGGTATGACGACTGCCGAGTGGGCCGAAGTTGATCGCTATCTCGTCGAAACCCTGGTGGGAGACGGGGATTCGGAAACCTTGCGGGCGAACGCGGAGGCGGGGCTGCCCGCCATCGACGTGTCGCCGCCGCAGGGGAAGTTCCTGTATCTGATCGCGAAGTCGGCGCGGGCGCGGCGGGTGCTCGAGATCGGGACGCTGGGCGGATACAGCACCACCTGGCTGGCGCGGGCCGTGGGCAAGTCCGGTCAGGTGGTGACCCTCGAGTTCGAGCCCAGGCATGCGGAGGTCGCGCGGGTCAATCTGGATCGCGCGGGCGTGGGCGAGCGGGTGGAGATCCGGGTCGGGGCGGCCCTCGACACGCTGCCGGTGCTGGCCGACGAGCAGCCCGCGCCCTTCGATCTGGTGTTCATCGACGCCGACAAGGTCAACAACGCCAACTATGTTCGCTGGGCGCTGAAGCTGACCCGGCCGGGATCGGCGATCATCGTCGACAATGTGGTGCGCAAGGGCGGCATCGCCGATCCCGACTCGGCCGACGCGGCCGTGCGCGCCAGCCGCGAGGTCATCGAATTGATCGGGGCCGAGCCGCGTTTGGACGGGACCGTGTTGCAGACGGTTGGCGGTAAGGGCTGGGACGGGTTCGCCTATGCGGTCGTGCTGGGCGAGGACGACTGAGTCCGAGGTCACTCACCCCGGGTGAACTGGGCCGATGGTGTCTGGTTCACCCGAAAAGGGTGAATTAGCTGAATGGTTGCTTGAATTCGCTCGGGTGGGGTCAATACGGTCATATGAATGAGCGACCCCTACGGCCCGACCTTCCCGCCGCCGAACTTCATGGCCCCTCGGGAACCCGAACCCGGCCCGGGCGCGCTCGATCGGGTACGCAAGACCGTCGCCGTGACCGCTCCGGTGGCGGCGCTGGTCCTGATCGTCGGTGTGCTGGCGGTCGTCATCTATCGCGGTGAGCATCCGGGTGACGCCGTGTCCGACGGCGACCGTCGTGCCAATGTCCCCACCTCGGCCGCCGTCGCCCCGGCGCGTCCGGCCGTGCACGCCTCGTAAGACGCCGCCGCGCAGTCACTTCCGCGATCCGGGTGCTTGCTCCGGATTCGCGGCCAATTCCTCCCAGTAGTCGACATACGCCTGCTCGTGCATGATGCCCAGGCGTAGCACCCGTGCGCGCGAGACCGCGCGGACGCTGTCGTCCGGGTCGATCTCCGCGTAGAGCTCGCGATACAGCTCCAGCCAGCGGCGGTGTTCGGCGGCCTGGCCACGAGCCAGCGCCACCACGTCGCCGGGCTCGCCCAGGTCGGCGAAGAACAGTTTCAGCTGCGCCGGATCGCGGGTCTCCGGCGGCGGCGACGTCGGGTCGCCGAGCCAGCGGGTGAGTTCGGCGCGCCCGGCCTCGGTCAGATGGAAGACGCGGCGGCGGCGTCCGCTCTCCTCGGCCTCTTCGCGCAGCAATCCCTGGTCGGCCAGTCGCGGTGGGACGCGATAGAGCTGGGCGTGGGGGATGGGCCAGAACTTCTCGACGCTCTCCTCGATGCGGACCTTCAGGTCGTAGGGGGTCAGCGGTCCGTGCCGGGCGATCAGACCCAGCACGATGTGGTCCTGCGGGCCGAGTTCGGCCATGTCGCAATCCTTTCCTTGACACCATCTCATTGAGACTATAACTTCGTCTCAGTCAGACGGTATCAATGAGACTATTGGAGTTGGAATGCGCGACCACGCCATCGACCTGTTCGACCGCTGGACCGCCATGTGGGACGGCGACCTCGCCCTGGCCGAGGAGATCATGGCCCCCGAATTCACCCTCCGCTACGCCCAGCCGGGCGCGAGCGAGTACGACGACATCCACGATCCCGCCACCTTCGCCACCGCGATCGACAAGTTCCGCGCCGAGCGGCCCGGCCTGAGCTTCTCGGTGCAGGGCCAGCCGATCGTCGAAATGAGTGACGCCCGAACCGGAATCATCGCCCGGCCCTACGGGGCCCGGGTCGTCGACGCGAATGGCGTCGTCGTGCGCGACATCAGCGGCACCGACATCCTGCGCTTCGCCGACGGGAAGATCGTGGAGGTGTGGTCGGTGTCCGGCGGGCTCGAAGGACGCAGCTTCTACGCTTGAGCCCATGTCGAAGCGCCGCAAACCCCAGCCTCTTCCGACGGACTGCCCGTGCGGGCTGCCCGCCACCTACGCGGAATGCTGCGGCCGCCTGCACAGCGGTACGGTCCAGGCGGGCACCGCCGAGCAGCTCATGCGCTCGCGGTTCAGCGCCTTCGCCGTGCATGACGAGGCGTATCTGCTGCGCAGCTGGGATCCCGAAACCCGGCCCGCCGACCTGGATTTCGATCCGGCGCTGCGCTGGGACCGGCTCGAGATCCTCGGCGCGACCGGCGGCGGGCCCTTCCACACCGAGGGCACGGTGGAATTCCGTGCGCACTATCGCGCCCACGGTGCGGCGGGGCAGCTGCACGAGAACAGCCGGTTCCGCCGCGACCACGGGGCCTGGGTCTACCTCGACGGCGTGATCGAGAACTGAACGGCGGGATCCGGAACTGAACGGTGCGATCGCGAACCGAACGGCCGGATCGTGAACCGGACGGCGCGATCGGGGTCGATCAGCCGACGAACATGATCGAGAAGACCGCGCCCGCCGGATCCGCCAACACCGCCGTGCGGGCCGGACCGGGCCCGTCCGCGGGTTCGGTCACGATCGTGCCGCCGAGCTCGACTGCGCGGGCCGCGACGGCGTCGGCATCGGCCACCCGGACCACGAGTGACCAGCGCGGTGCCGGTTCGCCGGGCGCGGCGCGGCGCACGCCACCGAATTCGCCGGTGGCCGGCGTGGACAGGGCCTGATAGGGGTTCTCGGTCGCGGTCTCCCAGCCCGCGTTGCGGTAAGTCCAGCCGAGCGCCTTGGCGTAGTGGGCCATCGCCTCGGACGGCGTGCGCGCCGCCGCGTAGTCGATCCACATGGGATTGCCGACCTGCCCCCAGCGCTCGGTGCCGGGATCGGTGATCGAGCGGGACACGCCGTAGGGCGCGCCGTCCGGATCGGCGAGCACGGCGAACTCCAAGCGGCCGAACACATCCGTCGGGGGCATGAGCACGCCCGCGCCCGCGTCGACCGCGGCGGCCACGCTCGCCCCGGTGTCCGCAACGGTGAAATAGGGCAGCCAGATCGCGGGTTCGGCTGTGCCGTCCGGATTCTCGGCCGACATGATGCCCGCGACCTGCGCGTCGTCCTGGAACAGCAGCGTGTAGTGCCCGGCCTCGAGGCCGAGATCGCGTGCGGTCCAGCCGAACAGTGCCGTGTAGAACTCCGCGCTGGCGGCGATATCGGGGGCGGTGACGTCGAACCAGCGGGGTGTACCGGGAATGAGGTCGGGCATATCGTCTCCTCGTCGATGACAGTCGTGCGCAAGCGGTGAGAGTCGGCGCGCATGCGCGGGCAGCGCAGGCTTGCGGCCGGTGCAAATATGCGGACGATGCCGGACAAGGGGATTCATCGGTGCCCGTGACCCCGATTTCGCGCGGATCAGCGGGCGGAACGGGCCTCGAAACCGTCGCACAGTGCCTCGAGACCGGTCTCGAGCAGGTGTTCCGGGTTCAGTAGGGCGGTGTCGCCGGTGCCCGCGAGCCCCGCCAGTGGGGGCGGGGTGGGCCAGTGCGGGTCGCCGTCGAGCAGGGCGGTCAGGCCCGAGCGTTCGTCGGCATTGCTGTCGCGGCCCTGTAGCAGCCGGGCGCTGACCTCCTGGAGGGCGACCCCGGCGATGTAACTCCAGACCGCCAGGGACATGCGGGTGGCCTCGCGGGCGTCCACGCCGAGTTCGCTGAAGCCCTCGACCAGCCAGGCCAGCACGATCAGGCTGTGCTCGCCGAAGTTGTAGCGCGGCACCGCGAAGGTGAACAGCACCCACGGATGTTCCTGGTAGAGCCGCCAATCCACCTCGGCGGCAATGCGCACGCGGTCGCGCCAGTTCCAGCCCCGGCCCTCGGCGGGCGGGTAGGGATTGCGGCGCGAGACCTCGTCGGTCATGGCGGCCAGCAGCGTGTCCTTGTTGGGGACGTGCCGGTAGAGCGACATGGCCCCCGCGTTCATGCGCTCGGCGATGCGGCGCATCGACAGGGCGTCGAGTCCGGACTCGTCGGCCAGGGCGATGGCGGTGTCGACGATGGCGGCCCGGGTGAGCTTGGCCTCGGTCATCGGACGAATTCTTTCCTTCCCGCACCGGTTATGCGTACACTGTACCCACGGTCGCGCGTACGGCGTACGCGCGCCTTCGATTGTCAGCCCGAAATCAGCCCGAAGGATGGTCATGACGAGTACCCTCGCGCGTCCCGACGCGAAGACGCCGCGCCGTGCCTGGGCCGGGCTGTCGGTACTGCTGCTGCCCGTGCTGCTGGTGTCGATGGACATGTCGGTATTGTACCTGGCCATGCCGACACTCACCCGGAGCCTGGATCCGTCTGCGACCCAACAGCTCTGGATTCTCGACATCTACGGCTTCATGATCGCGGGCCTGCTCATCACGATGGGCAATCTGGGCGATCGGATCGGGCGGCGCAATATCCTGCTGATCGGCGCCACCGTGTTCGGAATCGCCTCGGTGCTGGCCGCCTTCGCGCCCAGCGCGGGCGTGCTGATCGCGGCGCGGGCGCTCATGGGCATGGGTGGCGCGACACTGCTGCCGTCCAGTCTGGCGCTGATCTCCACGCTGTTCCCCGACGCTCGCGCCCGGGCCACCGCCATCGGTGTGTGGACCGCCTTCTTCGCGGGTGGCTCGGCGGTCGGGCCGATCATCGGCGGCGTACTGCTGCACCACTTCTGGTGGGGCTCGGTATTCCTGATCAATACCCCGGTGCTGCTGGTGCTGCTGGTCTTCGGGCCGCTGCTGCTGCCCGAGCACCGCGCGGCCGGGCGCGGACCCCTGGACTGGGTGAGCGTGCTGCTGTCGATCGGCGGCATCCTGCCCATCGTGTACGCCATCAAGCATTGCGCGGCTGAGGGATTCGACCTGCCGTCGGTCGGCATCGGGATCATCGGTGCCCTGCTGCTCACCGCGTTCATCCGCCGCCAGCGGCACCTGGCCGAACCGCTGCTGGACCTGAGCCTGTTCCGGCGCGGACTGTTCTCGGTGGCCATCGGCTCCAGCACGGTCGGCATGCTGGCGCTGGCCGGCATGAGCTACCTGACCAGCGTGTACCTGCAGTCGGTGACCGGCCGCGACGCGCTGGCTGCGGCGCTGCTCGGGATCCCGATGGCGGTGGTGGTGTTCGTGTGCTCGATGAGCGGCGCGCGGATCGGGCACAAGCTCGGCACCAAGACCACCTTCGTGCTGGCGCTGAGCCTGGCCGCGGCGGGCAATCTCATGCTGCTCGGGGTTGGCGTGTACGGCGGGATCGGCTGGTACGTCGCGGGTTCCGTGGTCGCGGGCATGGGTCTCGGCACCGCGTTCACGCTGGTGTCGGAGGTGGCGGTGTCGTCGGTGCCGCCCGAGCGGGCCGGGTCGGCGGTCGGCATCTCCGAGACCAGCTTCGAACTCGGCAACGGGCTGGGACTGGCGCTGCTGGGATCGCTGGCGGCACTGGTGTTCCGGTCCGGCGGCGACTTCGGGCCGACGCTGGGGGAGACCCTGAGCGAGGCCGGGGACAACGCGGCGCTGGTGGATTCGGCGCGCGCGTCGTTCGTCGACGGCATGCACGTCGCGACCACCACCGGCGCGGTGCTGCTGGCCGCCATGGCGGTGGTGGCGTTCTTCGCCAAGCCCGGGGCCACCGCGAAAAGCGGTGCGGTGGCGGCTGGATCGGTGCACTAGCCGAAGATCAGCGTCCACACCTCCGCGATGCGGGCGCGCCAGGGCATGACCACGGTGCGATAGGCCCAGCGCACCGGCTTCGCCATCGCCTGCCAGGCACGGGCGATGGCCGCGAAGAGCGGTTGCAGCACGGTGCGATTCAGCCAGCGGCACGGGGCCACCACCGTCACCGCGACGACGGTGGTGGCCACCCGCCAGCCGAAGACGATCGTGACCAGCAGCGCGTAGACCAGCGGGCGCAGCACCCACCGCCACAGGTGTTCCAGCGGCCGGACGATCAGCCACCTGATGAGCGGTTCGAGCACGGTGAGCGCGAACCAGCGGCCGCCCGGGTAGAGAATGCGCCGCCAGGCCGCGGAGATCGGGATGACGATCAGCCATTCGACGGCGGTCACAATCGTCCACGCGATCGCGCGGGCAACGGGCCGGACGATGTTGCGGAAGATCCAGGGGATGCCCGGTTTCAGCACGCGCCGCCACACCCACTCCTCGATGGCGCGCTGGATCGGGCGCAGGACATAGGCTAGCAGGAACGCACCGAGCGGGGTGAGGACCATACCGAACAGCAGCTGCTGGATCAGCAGATGCCATAGGTACCGGCGCACGAAATTGCGCAGCGGTCGGAAGACCCAGTCTCGGAACAAGATCGCCAGCGGTTTCGCCAGATGCTCGTCGAACAGCCCGAACGCCGCGGCCACGAGGCGGGGGATGCGTTTGATCGCCTCCCACAGCAGCCGCGGCGGTACGAACACCACGAGCACCAGGGTCCGCGCGATCCAACCGCCGATCGAGACGTGTTCCGGTGCTGCCCGTTCGGGCGTGTGCGTGGACATGATTTCCTTCCCCCGAGTACCGCCTTCAATCCTGGCGTGGGAAAGTTGCTCGCGCCCTGGGTATTTCCACTCAGTTCTCGATCGCGTACCGGCCAGGCGGTTACCCTCGAATGGTGGCCGAGCACAACACCTCGAACAGTGCGAATCACGCCGGGTCCAATGGCCGTCCGCTGGCGGAACGGGTGGCGACCAGGATCTTCTATCCGACCTCCCGCCCGCGCGAGAAAGCCTTGCGTGAGGCCGTGTCCGACGCGGTCGTGCTGGTGACCGGTGCCTCGCACGGCATCGGGAAGGCGGCGGCGAAGAAGCGGGCCGGAGCCGGGGCGACGGTGCTGCTGGTGGCGCGCTCGCGGGAGGATCTCGAGGCGGTGGCCGCCGATATCCGCGCGGCGGGCGGAACGGCGCACGTATACGTCTCGGACATCACCGAATTCGAGGCCGTCGAGGAGCTGGGCCGCGGCCTGCTGGCCACGCACGGCCGCGTCGACATGGTGATCAATAACGCGGGCCACTCGATTCGCCGCCCGATCGACCAATCCTATGATCGCTTCCACGATTTCACCCGCACCATCGACGTCAACTACCTCGGACCGGTGCGCCTGCTGCTGACGCTGCTGCCGAGCATGCGCGAACGCGGCCGCGGGCACATCGTGAACATCTCCACCTGGGGGCTGCGCATGCCGCCCGCACCGCGCTGGTCGGCCTACGGTGCGTCCAAGGGCGCCTTCGACATCTGGCTGCGCACCGTGGCGACGGAGATCGCCGCCGACGGTGTCACCACCACCTCCGTCTACATGCCCCTGGTCCACACCCGGATGAGCGCGCCCACCGACTTCTCCGGCGTTCCCGGCCTGACCGCCGCCGAGGCCGCCGACCTCATCTGCCACGCCGTCGTCGCGCGGCCGCTGGAGATCTCACCGTGGTGGACCGGCCCGATCCAGGCCTGGACGGACCTGCGCCGGGGAGCCGCGCAACGCTTCATGGAACGCGGTCTCGGCCGCCGGTCAGGGGACTAGCACCACCTTGCCGGTGGTCTGCCGCTGCTCCAGCGCCCGATGCGCCGCGACGGCCTCCGCGAGCGGGAAGCGCTGCACGGCGGGCCGCAACCGCCCCGCCGCGGCCTCGGCCAGCGCCCGGGTTTCCAAGGCGCGCAACCCGCCCGCGCGCTCGAGCATCGGCGGGCCGAGCACGAATTGGGTTGTCACGCCGCGATCGGCGAGCGCGGTCTCGTCCATCTCGATCCGACCGGCGGACCACCCGAACACCAGCCGCACACCGCCCTGGCCGAGCAGATCGACTCCGGCGCGGGCGATCTCGCCCCCGACTCCGTCGAACAGCACGGTCGCGGGCTGCTGCCCGTACTTCGCCCGGACGGCCTCCGGCCACGCCGCGTCCAGGTAATCGAGTGCCAGGTCCGCCCCGTTCTCGAAAACCTGATCGGCCTTGGCCTTTCCGCCCGCCAGCCCGATGACGGTGGCACCCGCCCCGACCAGGTACTGCACCAGCAGGGTCCCGATCCCGCCCGCGGCCGACGGCACGATCGCGACGGTCTCCGGGCCCGCTTCGACGAACCCGAGGATCCCCAGCGCGGTCCGCCCGGTGCCGATCATGGCGACCGCGACCCCCGCGTCCAGACCCTCCGGAATCTCGTGCAGCCGTTCGGCTTCGGTCACGGTCAGCTCGGCGTACCCGCCCGGAACCTGCCCGATGTGAGCGACCGCCCGCCGACCGAGCCAGCTCGGCTCGACTCCCGGGCCGACGCGATCGACCGTCCCCGCCACCTCGCGCCCGGGAACGGTGGGCAGCTCCGGCAGCGGCATCGGCCCGGACACGATCCCTTGCCGCAGCGAGGTATCCAGCAGGTGCACCCCTGCGGCCGCCACCGCGATCCGAACCTGTCCCGGTCCCGGCTCCGGATCCGCGACGCTCTCATTCCGCAGCTTCTCCGCGGCCCCGAACTCATGAAGGCGAATGGCCCGCACGACAACTCCTCTGTCTCGACCGGATGGCGACCTCCACCCTGCAACCTCAACCATTATTCAGGTCAAGGGGCGCGGGTTTTGGGGGCTTCCGGTGTTGATCACATATCGGGGAATCTGTTCTCGGGGGTGCGAGATGCAGATCACCGAATACAGCGTCGCCGGACTGCGATCCGCGGTCATCGATCTTCGGGCGCGCGGAAATCCCTTGACGTTCCGGCTGTTTCCGATGGTCCACCTCGCCCGGCCGGAGTTCTACCGGGAGGTGGCGCAGCGGCTGCGGGAGTGCGATCTGATCGTCTCCGAGGGCGAGGACACACCCAGCTCCACCGGATACGCGATCGTGCTCGCCATGCGTCTCACCTTCCAGCGGGCCGCCCGGAACCTGCTGCACCAGGACATCGACCACGAAGCACTGGGTGTGCCCACGCTGTGGCCCGACAACTACTCGCGCCCGAGCCGTCGGCGGCGATTCTCCCCGTGGTCGCTGGCCGACATCGTCCTCATGACCCCGTTCTATTTCGTGGTGATGGCACTCGGCGGCCGAGGCTGGTTGCTGCGCACCCGATTCGAGGTCAACGACGACACCGACGTCCGCCTGCGCATGATGACCAAGTCCCTCGTTCACGACCGCGACGCGACGCTGATCGAGACCCTGTCGCGGGTCTACGAGGAGCGCCGCGATCGCCGCGAGGTGGTCGCCGTCGTCTACGGCGCGGCACACCTGCCCGCGGTGATCAATGCCCTGAACGCCCGCTTCGGTTACCGGGCGGTCGGCGCGGAATGGGTGACGGTGTTCGACGAGGCCGACGAGACCCGCAGGGTTGGTTGAGGCGAGCGCGAGAAGGTAACCTCCCACTGCCAACTCGTCGCCCCTGCGCCGCCAGTCGCCGATTCGGCTGTAGTGCAAGCGAATCCGCGCACCCTACCGTGGGTGTGAGAGTGTGGGGAGGCGGCCGTGAAGCGCCTGCTGTTCGTTGTGATCGCGCTGATCGCGGCCGGGTCGACCTTCGATTACGCCCGGACCGCGGGCCATTACGGACCGGCGGTCGTGGTGGGCGTTATCGTGACGCTGCTGCTGGTCGTGCAGGCCATGAAATAGCGGAAGCGGTGTGGCGGGCGCGCCGGTCCCGGGGTGTCGCACACTGGTGACATGGACCCCGTCGTGGCTCTGCGTCAGATCGCGTTCTTCAAGGACCGTGCGCGCGAGGACCCCCGACGCGTCATGGCCTACCGCAACGCCGCCGACATCCTCGAGCGGCTCGACGACGCCCAGCTACAGCGACTGGGCAACTCCGGCGATTGGCAGTCGCTGCCGGGCATCGGGCCGAAGACGGCCGCGGTCATCGCACAGGCCTGGTCGGGCCGGGAACCCGACGCGCTGGCCAAGTTGCGCACCGGGGTGAAGGACCTGGGCGGCGGCGCACTCCGCAAGGCCCTGAAGGGCGACCTGCACGTGCATTCGAACTGGTCGGACGGTGTCGCACCGATCACCGAAATGATGGCGGCCGCACAGGCATTGGGCCACGAATACTGCGCCCTCACCGACCACTCACCCCGCCTCACCGTCGCCAACGGCCTCTCGCCCGACCGGCTCCGGCAGCAACTCGACGTCCTCGACGAACTCCGTGACACCTTCGCCCCCATGCGCATCCTGTCCGGCATCGAGGTCGACATCCTCGACGACGGCTCGCTCGACCAGGAACCGGCCCTGCTCGACCGCCTCGACATCGTGGTCGCCAGCGTCCACTCCAAACTGAAAATGGACGCCGCCGCCATGACCCGCCGCATGGTCCGCGCCGATATCCTCGGCCACTGCACCGGCCGCCTCCTCGAAGGCGCCCGCGGCACCCGTCCAGAATCGAAATTCGATGCCGAACAGGTCTTCACCGCCTGCCGCGACCACGGCACCGCCGTCGAGATCAACTCCCGCCCCGAACGCCGCGACCCCCCGACCCGCCTGCTGAAGCTCGCCGCCGACATCGGCTGCGACTTCTCCATAGACACCGACGCCCACGCCCCCGGCCAACTCGACTTCCTCGGCTACGGCGCCCAGCGCGCCCGGGACCTGGCCATCCCCGCCGACCGCATCATCAACACCTGGCCCGCCGACAAACTCCTCGCCTGGACCGCCTCCTGACCGAATCCTCCTGCGCCACAACTGCGGCGAGCGCCCGAGCGGAATTGAAATGAATCTGCTTCATAACTTGGGGTCCCGGGTTAGCCTGCCATCGCAATCCGCGAGAAGTGTTCGGAGAGAGGAACATCGATGAGAACCCTCGTACTGAAGTCATGTGCCGTCGCAGCCATCGTCACCGGGCTCGGTGCCGGGCCCGCCCTGGCCGCACCGGTGGTGCTGCAACCCGCGGCCCCGGAGGCCGCCGACGTCACCCCGGTCGCCGGACTGGTCCCCGAAACCGGATCGGCCGGTGTACTGAACACGATCACCTGTGGCCTGAAGACCCTCTCGGCGTCGATGCCCTGCCTTTACACCTAGTGTCC
>NZ_BJWY01000005.1 GCF_007990715.1 Nocardia seriolae NBRC 15557
CGACACTAGGATCGGGCCATGCGAAACCCGGACGTGGGCCGATGAGCCTGGCCACCCTGCTCACCCTCGCCGATTCCCGGCTGCCGATCGGCGGGCACGTCCATTCCGGTGGCGTCGAGGAGGCCATCGCCTCCGGGCTGGTGCGTGATGTGACCACCGTCGAGCTCTACCTGCGCCGCCGCATCCGGACCTCGGGCCTGGTCGCGGCCTCCCTCGCGGCGGCCGTCACCGCGGGCACCCTCGACCCGGCCCGCGCCGAACTCGAGTCCGACGCCCGCACCCCGTCCCCGTCGGCCCGCGCCGCTTCCCGCGCCCAGGGCCGCGGGCTGCTGCGCCTGGCCAAACGGGTGTGGCCGCAGGCCGATTGGCTTCCCCTCGGCACCCGGCCACACCTGTCCACGGTGTTCGGCGTGGTCGGCACGCTCTGCGGCGCCTCGCCCGAGGACATCGCGGCGGTGACCGTCTACACCACCATGACCGGCGCCGCCACCGCCGCCCAGCGCCTCCTCGCCCTCGACCCGGCCGCCGTGGCCGCCTGCACCATCCGGCTCGCGCAGGTCTGCGATGCCACCGCCGCCGAGGCGGCCAAAACGCCTGCCGCACTCTCGGATCCGCTCCAGGACGTGCTCGCCGAACGTCACCTGCGCCGCGAAATGCCGCTGTTCGCGTCGTAGCCGGTCGCGGGGCGGGTTACATCCGGTTTACCTGGCTGGGCCAGGATGGGGTGGAAAGGTGCCGAACATGCCACCTCACCTCATCGACGGGGAACCGCACGATCACGACCACGACCGCCCGCGGCGCGAGCGGACACCGGGGGAGCCGCTCCGGATCGGTATCGGCGGACCGGTCGGTTCGGGGAAGACCGCGTTGACGGCGGCGCTGTGCCGCCAGTTGCGCGACGAGCTGTCGCTGGCCGTGCTGACCAACGACATCTACACCACCGAGGACGCGGATTTCCTGCGCCGGCACGCGGTGCTCGTGGATGAGCGGATCACCGCCGTGCAGACCGGCGGCTGCCCGCACACCGCGATCCGCGACGACATCACCGCCAACCTCGATGCCATCGACGATCTGATCGAGGCGAATCCGCCACTGGATCTGATCCTGGTGGAGTCGGGCGGCGACAATCTCACCGCCACCTTCTCCTCGGGCCTGATCGACGCGCAGATCTTCGTGGTCGACGTGGCCGGTGGCGACAAGGTGCCGCGCAAGGGCGGCCCGGGCGTCACCTGGTCGGACCTGCTGGTCATCAACAAGACCGACCTGGCCCCCATGGTGGGCGCGGATCTGTCTGTCATGGACCGGGATTCGACCAAGGTGCGCGAGGGCCGCCCGTTCGTATTCACCTCGCTCACCGAGGACCCGGCCGCGACACCGGTACTGGCCTGGGTGCGCGACCAGCTGAAGCTGGCCGCCGAACAGGATGCGGCGGCGGGCATTGCCCATTCGCACTGAGCTCCGCATCACCGCGACCGCCGGGACGCTGCCGCACATTCACGCGGTCGGCGGCCTGGCGGCGCGGCGCACCGGCATCGACACGGTGCACTTCATCGGCACGGCCGCCACGCCGCTCGGTGGCGATGTGCTCGATATCGTTGTCTCCGTGGGGGAGGGCGCTCGGCTGACCGTCCGTTCGGTCGCCGCCACCATCGCGCTGCCCGGACGCGAGACCCGTAAGTCCGTAGCGCACTGGCGATTCGAAGTGGCCGCGGGTGGTGAGCTCAATTTCGACCCGGAACCCACCGTGGTCGCGGGCGGCGCCGAGCACGAGACCTTCACCGCGGTCACCCTGGAAGACGGTGCCCGCCTTCGCCTTCGGGAGCGCGTCCAGATCGGCCGCACCGGCGAGGACCACGGCTACTGGAGCGGTGAGCTCACCGCCGACGTCGGCCCGACCCCGCTGCTGCGGCACCGTCTCGAACTCGGCTCGGACGCCGTCACCGATGACGCACTGTCGGCTCCGCGCGCCCTGGAGAGCGTGCTCACGTACCCGGACGAGCGGCAGTCCGAAACCGTCGGCCTGGACGCGGCCCTGCTGCCACTGGCCGCGGGCGGCACGCTGTTCACGCGTACCGCCCGCTTGTTGATGGCTTGAGCCGCAAGGACTCTCGCTTTCCGTTGTCGGATCTCAGCACTCGGTGAGGTTCACCGCGAGCCCGCCGCGCGCCGTCTCCTTGTACTTGACGCTCATGTCCGCGCCGGTTTCCTTCATGGTCTTGATGACCTCGTCGAGGGAGACCTTGTGGCTGCCGTCGCCGCGCATGGCCATGCGGGCGGCGGTGACCGCCTTGACCGCGGCCATGCCGTTGCGTTCGATGCACGGGATCTGGACCAGCCCGCCGACCGGGTCGCAGGTGAGGCCGAGGTTGTGTTCCATGCCGATCTCGGCGGCGTTCTCGACCTGTTCGGGGGTGCCGCCGATGGCCTCGGCGAATGCGCCCGCGGCCATCGAGCAGGCCGAGCCGACCTCGCCCTGGCAGCCCACCTCGGCACCGGAGAGCGACGCGTTCTCCTTGATGAGCATGCCGATCGCGCCCGCGGTGAGCAGGAATCGGATGATGCCCTCCTCGTCCGCGCCGGGTACGAAGTTCATGTAGTGGCTCAGTACCGCGGGCAGTACACCGGCCGCACCGTTGGTCGGCGCGGTCACGACCCGGCCGCCCGCCGCGTTCTCCTCGTTGACGGCCATCGCGTAGATGGTCGTCCACTCGGTGCGATGCATCATCGGATCGCCTTCGGCACGCAACTGCCGCGCCGAGGTGGCGGCGCGGCGGCGCACCTCGAGTCCGCCGGGCAGAATCCCCTCACGATTCAGCCCGCGGTTCACGCACTCCTGCATGACCTTCCAGATTTCCAGGAGCCCGGTGCGGATCTCCTCCTCGCTGCGCCAGGCCTTCTCGTTCTCCAGCATGAGCGAGGAGATCGAGAGCCCCGTCTCGTTGGCGAACTTCAGCAGCTGTGCCCCGCTGTGGAACGGGTAGGCGAGCTGAGTGGTGTCGTCGTTGTCGGGATCGGCGCACACCGAGTCCTCGTCCACCACGAACCCGCCGCCGACCGAGTAATAGGTCTTCTCCAGCAACGGGATTCCGTCGCGGTCGTAGGCGAACAGCGTCATGGCGTTGGCGTGGTACGGCAGCGCCCGGCGCATGTGCAGGATGAGCTGGGTGGGCTCATCGAACGGAATCTCGTGGGTGTCACCGATTTCGGTGCCCAGCAGCCGCAGCCGCTTGGTGCGGCGGATGCGCGCCACGTCCTCGTCGGCGACATCCGGGTCGACGGTGTTGGGGGAGTGCCCCTCCAGCCCGAGCAGCACCGCCTTGGGGGTGGCGTGCCCGCGGCCGGTCGCGCCCAGCGAGCCGAACAGCTCGACGCGGACCGAGGCGGTCTGGGACAGCAGGCCGTCTTCCTTGAGGCGGTTGGCGAAGAACTGCGCCGCACGCATCGGGCCGACGGTATGCGAGGAGGAGGGACCGATACCGATGGAGAAGAAATCGAAGACTGACAGTGCCATGACCAGACCTTTGACTGCTCGGGCGTTGGATGGGACGAATTGCTCAGGCGGGCTGCAGATTACGATCCGACTCGCTGCCGATGAGGTCGTCGAGCGGAACGATCTCGCTCTCCGGCTCGGCGTCGAGCACCGGATCCGGTCCGGGCAGACCCGACTCGTGGGCCTGCACACCGGCCCGCACGGCCCAGTAGTAGGTGGCCAGCGCGGCCCCGGCGACCAGCGCGATATCGATGCCGCCCGGAATCAGGCCGGTGCCACCGAAATCGGGCGAACCCAGGGCGGACACGGTCGCCATGAAGATCAGGAAGGCGATCATCCACCAGGCCGGTGCCAACTGCGCGGCGATGGTGCGCTCACCGCGCCGCCACAGCACGGCCACCGCGACCGGCACGGACAGCAGCGTGATGAACACGATGCGGCCGGTGTTGGGCCAGTGCGTCCAGTACAGCGCGCAGGCGGCCAGGGTGAAGGCCAGCGGCGTGATCACATTGGCGGCCGGGAGCCGGAAGGGGCGCGGCAGCTCGGGCTTGGTCTTGCGGAACACGCCCACGGCGATGGGGCCGATCAGGTAGGAGATCACCATGGCCGCGGAGACGATGCCCGCCAGCGCGTGCCAGCTGTGGCCGACGGTCAGCAGCAGGACCAGCGAGAAGGCGAGGTTCAGCCACATGGCCGGGCGCGCGGTGCCGTATCGGGGGTGCGACTCGCGCAGCTTCTTGGGGAAGAAGCCGGTCTCGGCCAGGTTCTGCACCATGTACGAGGCCGAGGCCACGTTGGCGATGTTCGCGCCGGACGGCGAGATGAACGCGCCGAACTGGAGCATGATCACCAGCCAGGCGAGTATCAGCAGCTTGGCGATATCGACGAACGGCGAGTTGAAATTGATTCCGACCCAACCGTGTTCGGCCAGCTGCTCCGGCGGTACCGCGCCGATGAAGGCGATCTGCAGCAGCATGTAGATGACCAGGCCGATCGACAGCGCGCCGACGAGCGCGGCCGGGATGGCCTTGCCCGGATTCTTCGCCGCGCCACCGAGATTGACCACGGCCTGGAAACCGTTGAAGGCGAACACGACACCGCAGGTGCTCACCGCGGTCAGCACCGCGGCCCAGCCGTTGGGCGCGAAACCGCCGTAGCCGTGGAAGTTCTCGGTGTGGAAGCCCGATGCGATGAGCGAGGCGACGGCCAGCACCGGGATGCCGAACTTGACGGCGGTGAGCAGATTGTTCACCCGGGCGAGCAGTCCGACGGACCAGTAGCAGCACAGCCACAGCACCACGGTCAGCGCGAACGCCATGCCCATGCCCGCGAGGGTCAGCGAGCCGTCCTCCATCAGGCCCTGTGCCCAGGAGAAGCTCCACGACGACATGTACTGCGTGCTGGCGATGGATTCGATGGGGATGAGGGCGGCGACGGCGATCCAGACCGCCCAGCCGGTGATGAAACCGAGCACCGGGCCGTGTGAGATGGAACCGAAGCGGGCCATGGATCCGGGGAACGGGTAGGCGGCGCCCACCTCCGCGTAGGACATGGCGATCAAGCCTATGAACACCGCGCCGATCACCCAGGCGATGATCGCGGCCGGTCCGGCGACTTGGGCCGCCTGCCCGGCCCCGAAGAGCCAGCCCGACCCGAAGATCGAGCCGATGCCAATCATGATCAGGGCGAAGAGACTCAGCCCTTTGCGGTTCGCGGAAGGTATGTCCATGCCTTGGACATTAGTGAGCAAACCAGCCCGCTTGAACGGACAAATGTCCTCAGTAGCACCGGTGTCGGATCACGTCAATGGTCCGATAACCCGCCATCCAGATCACATATTGGGCGCTCAGCACATGATCCGCAACACACTCGCGGGGCCGCGTTCGCGTGCGCGGCGGGAACCGGACCTCACCGCCGGTTCCCACCGCGTGCGCACATCTGCTCACTGAAGCGGCTGTCGTCGAAGGGATTTCAGTGGGGTTGTCAGTCGCCGACGACGCGGGGTGGTGCGTTGAACGAATTCACCGCGCCCACAACGGCACCCACCGCGGCACCCGCGGCGGCCGCGGGGATGGCGATGACCGCGGCGCCGAACGCGGCGCCGAGGGCGGGACCGGCGACCAGACCGACCGGAACGAAACCGGCGCCGACGACCAGGCCCACAACACCGCCGACGGCGGCGGAGGTGAGCTCGATCGGGGCGGCGGTGGCGGCTCCGGCGACAGCGCCGAGGGCGGCGGTGCCGATGGTCTGCCCGGCAATGCGGTCGGAGCGGGAGCGCTCCATGCCGATCGAGTCGAGGAAGGTGGCGAGATTCGCCTCGAGCTGAGCGGCATTGTCATTGATCTGGATCGCCTGTTCCTTGTCGATCCAGTCGGGAGCCGGGACCTGCACATCGCCGAACCGGAACATGCCCGGCGGCGGGGCGATCGGCGGCACGGCCGGAACCGGGGCGGGCGGGTGCAGCACGCCGACGGGGGCCAGATAGCTCTTGTCCGGGGCCTGGCGCGACCACTGGATGGAGCTCTTGGTGTCGCCCGGAATGTGCAGGCCCTCATAGGGACTCACATTCGGGGAATCAGCGGCGGGCCACTGGGGCTTGGGCGCGTCGTCGTGCTGCGCCACCGGAGCGACCTCGGCCGGGGCGGCATTGGCTGCGCCCGATCCGACGATCGCCAGGACTAGCGGGACCGCACCTGCCGCCACCACGTTTCCGACCTTGTTGCGGTGGGGGTTCAGTGCTCGGTGCTTACCTGCGGCCATGCATAACCTTTCCTCAGGGCACATCGACGACCGACATTCGAACCCACCGGTCACCCGGATTGGTGGGGAATCGGACGTCTGGAAATCGTTGTCATAACTAGGGATTAGCTAACTTGCCGGTATTCGGGCGCGAAAGAGGCCGGAATCCCTGGTGAGAGATCCCGGCCCCGTTGGATCGGCTACGACTCTTCGATAGCTGACTGGTCGGCTACCGCGGTCGCCTGGTCCGATACCGCCGCGTCCACGGGCGCGCCCGGGGTGGCCGGAGCCAGGTACCCGTTCACCGCGCCCACGGTCCCGCCGATGACGGCCCCGACCGTGGCGGCGGGGATGGCGATGAGCGTCACGGCCGCGGAAGCGCCCACGGCCGGGCCGAAGACCCAGCCCGCCGGAGCGAACGGCGTGCCCGCCATCGCACCGATGAATCCGCCCATGACGCCGCCCGCGATCTCGAGCGGGGCCGCGACGCCCACGCCCACCGCCGCGCCCACGGCCGCGGTGCCGACGGTCTGCGCGGCCATCCGGTCCGAGCGGCTCGGCTCGAAACCGGCCGAATCGTAGGTGCGGGCCAGCTCGGCCTCCGCGCCCGCGGCGAGCGCGTTCACCTGGGCGGCCTGCTCCGGGGTCAGCCAGGCCGGGATGTCGACCTGGGTGTCGCCGAAACGCAGCTTGCCCTCGGGTGCGGCGATGGGCGCGACATCGGGGGCCGACATCGGATTGGGCTGGTGCAGTTTGCCCTGATCCACCGGCGCCAGCGGCGCGTTGGGGATGTCGCGCACGCCGGTGGCGGAGTTGCGGCCGACCCGCACGGGCGCGGCGGGCGGTGCCGGGGCCAGCGCCTCGGCATTGTCGAGCGCGCCGGCATTGTCGAGCGCCTCGGCGGCGGTGCCCTCGGCGGCGGTGCCTTCGACCTCGGCCGCGGTGGCGGCGAGATAGTTGTGCGCCCCGTCGGCCAGGGCCTGCGGCACCGGCACCGCGATCTTGCCGAACGGGGTGTCGACCACCACGCCGGGCTGCGCGTCGGTGCCGCCGGGTCCCGCGGCGGCGGGCTGATTGTCGACCACGGCCGGCTGGGTGTCGTCGGACGAAACCGGTTCGGCCGCACTGGTTCCGGCGGCGGCGAGGGCGGCGACCAGCGGCAGCGCGCCCGCGACCGCCAGTGAACCCAGGCGTTGTCGCCGCGTCTGAACCAAATCGACCGGTTGGCGTTTGCCCATGAATGACCTTTCTCCCGAATGTCAACGGATGTCGAACATTCGGATCCGGCCGGTGTGCCGGATTGGTCGGGACACGCAGCCCGGTCAGGCCACTATCGAGACCGCACGGTAGGTGCGGTCAGCCCGCGCGCTGTTCCGTGGATTCGCCCGGTTTGCCATTCGCCACGGATTTGCCGTTCCCCGAGGCGGATTCGGCGCCGATCTGCTTGGCCAGCTGCGCGGCCTCGGCGGGGTCGTCGAGTGCTTCCAGGGCCAGGCGCGCGAACACCCACTGCTCGGTCGCCGCCATCTGACCCCGGTGGCGGCCCAGAAAGGAGACGAACCATTCGAGCACGGTGACGAACCGGCTGCGGAAGCCGACCAGGTACCACAGGTGCAGGCCCAGCCACGCCAGCCAGGCGATGAAGCCGCTGAACTCGAGCTTGCCCACCTGGCAGACCGCGCTGAACCGCGACACGGTGGCCATCGAGCCCTTGTCGAAGTACTTGAAGGGCTTGCGGTCGGAGACCTGCTGCTTGCCCTGGACCTCGGCCTTGATGGCCTTCGCCGCGTAGGTGCCGCCCTGGATCGCGCCCTGGGCCTGCCCGGGCACGCCCGGCACCGACATCAGGTCGCCGACGACGAAGACGTTCGGGTAGCCCTTGATGGTGAGGTCGGGTTCGACGATGACGCGTCCGGCCCGGTCCACCTCGGTGCCCTTGGACTTGTCGGCCAGGATCTTGCCCAGCCCGCTGGCCTGCACACCGGCCGACCACACCTTGCACGCGGATTCGATGCGCCGCTCGGTGCCGTCGGGGTCCTTCACGGTGACCCCGCGCGCGTCCACATTGGTGACGATGGCGTTGAGCTGGATCTCCACGCCCATCTTCTCCAGCCGCGCCTGCGCCTTGGAGCCGAGCTTGGGGCCCATCGGGGCGAGCACCGCGCCCGCGCCCTCGATGAGGATGACGCGCGCGTCGCGGGTGTCGATATTGCGGAAGGTGCCGTCGAGGGTGCGGTCGGCGAGTTCGGCGATCTGCCCGGCCAATTCGACGCCGGTGGGTCCCGCGCCGACCACGCAGAAGGTCATGAAGCGCTCGCGGGTCTCCGCATCGGTGGCCAGTTCGGCCTCCTCGAAGGAGCCCAGGATGCGCGCGCGCAGCTCGAGCGCGTCGTCGATGGTCTTCATGCCCGGGGCGTAGGTGGCGAAGTGGTCGTTGCCGAAGTAGGACTGCTGCGCGCCCGCGGCCACGATCAGGCTGTCGAACGGGGTGACGTAGTCCTGGTTGAGCAGGCGCGAGGTGACATTGCCGCCCTCGACGTCGATATCGGTGACCTCGCCCATGATGACGCGCACGTTCTGCTGCTTGCGCAGCACGATGCGGGTGGCGGGGGCGATCTCACCGACGGACAGGATGCCGGTCGCGACCTGGTACAGCAGCGGCTGGAACAGGTGCGTGGAGGTCTTGGAGATGAGAGTGATGTCGACGTCGGCCTTGCGTAGGTGCTTGCAGGCGAACAGTCCACCGAACCCGGACCCGATCACCACCACGCGATGACGCTGTGCGACGGATTTCTCGGCGTTCATCTAGTTCCTGCTCCTCGCCAGACGGTGAAACACGACAACTCACCCGTAACGGTAGTGCAGGGTGAGTCGCGACGACCAATCAGGACCAACCGACAAACAGACCTTTTAGACAACCGTCTCGAAGATACAAGATCGGCCGGTCGGGTCGGCGAGGATTGCGCGGCGTGGCGGAAATCGGGTGGGTCAGCGCCCTTGGAACAGCAATTGGGCGACGTGCGTGGTGGTTTCGGCGCCGTCGGTGTAGCCGCCCTGGTTGCCCTGTTCGGTCATGATGGCGAGGGTGTAGCGCTCGGCGGGGCCGGCGAAGCCGACCGAGTTGACGACCCAGCCGCCCTGTTCGTCGGACCAGCCGTTCTTGAGGCCGGGGTTCATGGCCGCGCCCGCGCCCCAGACGCCCCAGTGCTGGTTGGTGTCGACGCGGCGCATGCGGTCGAGCAGGTAGGCGCGGTCGTCGGGGTGCATGCGGGTCAGCACGTTGTCCATGAGCCGGTCCAGGTCGGCGGGGGCGCACTGCTGGAAACCCCAGTCCGGGAACATCTTGACCTGTTCGATGGAGGTGGTCGGCGGCAGCGGGACCAGGCCGGTCATGCCGTTGGCGCGGAAGGCGTTGTTGAACGACATCCGGTCGAAGCCGGCGAACTTGTTCCAGAGGATGTCGGCGGCAGTGTCATTGGAGGTTGCCAGCATCGACTCCATGAGCGAGCGGTCGTCGGGACCCAGCGTGATGGCGCCGATCCGGGCGCGGTTGAGCAGATCCTCCGCGATTGCCAGCTTGATGGTGGAAGCGGTCCAGAAGCTGGTGTCGGCGTTGGCGTTTCGATAAATGCCGCCGGTGACCCGGTCGCGCATCACATAGCCGGTGACGCCCGGGCGGGTGGCGAGGTAATTGTCGACCGCGGCAATGCGGTTGCTCATATCGGCGTCGAAACCCGCGATCGGGCCCTGGGTGTGGAGCGGGGTCCCATTGTTTCCGGGCAAGGCGCCGGCGACGGGAACGAAGGCCGGGGCGGCCGGAATCAGTGCCGCGGCAGCGAGCACACAAGCGGAGGAGGCCACGCGCCGGGCCTTGGGGGAACGCACGAGGGAACACAATAGAGGGGACAATGCCCGATACGCACGTCTTGCAGGACATCGCCGCTTCTGTTATCGAATCGACACTGTCGCAACGAATTTCGCGCTTCTCACCGAAATGCCGCCCGTAGCTCTTCGATACTGCGCCCGTTGAGGCGATAGCAGTGCTCGAATGCCTCGCCGTGTCGTTCCCGGGGCCAGGACGCCAGCACCACGCCGCGGCCGTAATGCCGCGAGTTGACGAGCTCCCAGCGGTCTCCCACCCGGCGAACCGTGAACCCGGTTCTGGGCACCAGGGGAATCACCGACGCAGACATCGACGCGAACCAGCCTTTCGAAGACAAACCGAACCTCCCCGAAAGGCACTGTCGCATACCACACTCGAATTTCGCGCTGACGCGCCCTAGCAAATCCCCGGCGTGTGGCAGGCGTCACCCGGCGAGCCGCGAGGGGTGGTGTTTGCATGTCGTTCGCCGACTGTATAAACACGGGTCGTGCACATTCACCGGGCCGAACGAGCGGACACGCTCGCCGACGCGCTGGCCGGGCTGCTCGCCGATCCGCTCGGCGATCCGTTCACCCCGGAAGTGGTCGCGGTTCCCGCCAAGGGAATCGAACGCTGGCTGAACCAGCGCCTGGCCGCCGTGCTCGGCACCGGCGCCGGGACCGACGGCATTTCGGCCAATATCGATTTCGCGGATCCGGCCGCGCTGGTGACGACGGTGCTGGCCGAGGCGACCGGAGTGGATCCCGAGCAGGATCCGTGGTCCCCGGCGCGACTGGTGTGGACGCTGCTGCCGGTGCTGGACGAGGTGCTGGCCGAATCGTGGGCCGCGGTGCTCGCGCGGCATCTGGGCCAGGGGGATCCGGGCGGGTACCGGGTCGGGCGGCGCTATGCCACGGCCGCGCGGATCGCGGCCCTGTTCGACGGTTACGCCGCGCAGCGCCCGGCCATGATGACCGATTGGGCCGACGGCCGCGACACCGACGGGGCCGGGAACGCGCTGCCGCCGGATCTGCTCTGGCAGCCCAGGCTGTGGCGGCGGCTGCGCGGGGTGGTCGGGGTGCCGGGTCCGGCCGAGCGGCTGGGCGCGGCGTGCGCGCGGCTGCGGGCCGAGCCCTCGATCGTGGCGCTGCCGGAACGGATTTCGCTGTTCGGGGTGACCCGTTTGACCACCGATCAGCTCGAGGTGCTCTCGGCGTTGTCGGCCGGGCGGGGAGTGCACCTGTGGCTGGTGCATCCCAGCCCGGCGCTGTGGACCAAGCTCGCCGATGCCGAGGTGATCCCGAATCCCGGTGTCCGGGTGCGGCATCCGCTGCTGTCGGCGCTGGGCCGGGATGTGCGGGAATTGCAGCAGCGGCTGGCCGGGTACGACCACATCGACACCTACCATCCGCGCCCGGAGAACGATCGGCAGCGGCCCGAGGCGGCTCATCAGCGCCTCGAGCCGGGTGATCGACGCCCGGAGTCGGGCACTCAGCGTTCGGAGGCGACGGGCCCGCGCACCCTGCTCTCGGAATTGCAGGCCGCGGTGCGGCAGGACCGCTGGTCGATCATGCCCGACCCGAGCCTGGCCGACGGGACCGTGGCGGTGCACTCCTGCCACGGGCCGTCGCGGCAGGTCGAGGTGCTGCGGGACGCGCTGCTCGGATTGTTCGGCGCCGACCCGACTCTGGAGCCGCGCGACGTCATCGTCATGTGCCCGGATGTGGAGAGTTACGCGCCGCTGGTGCGCGCCGCCTTCGGCCAGTGGTCCCTGGACGGGGCCGAGCCCGGGCATCCGGCGCACGGTTTGCGGGTGCGGCTGGCCGACCGGGCGCAGCTCGCGGCGAACCCGCTGCTGGATGTGATCGGCACGCTGCTCGAATTGGCCGACGGCCGGGTCACCGTGACCGAGGCGCTGGATCTGTGTGCGGCCGAACCGGTTCGGCTGCGCTGCGGCTTCGACGACGATGACATCGAGCGGCTGCGCGAATGGGCCACCGAGACCGGTGCGCGGTGGGGAATCGGGCAGCGTCAGCGGCAGGCGTTCGGGCTCGGCGACTTCGCGCAGAACACCCTCAATGCCGCGGTGGACCGCATTCTGCTCGGGGTGGCGGCGGGCGAATCCAGCGAGGATTGGCTGGATCTGGTGCTGCCCCTGGACGACGTGGACAGCAATGACATCGACCTGGCCGGGCGCTTCGCGGAATTCGTGGACCGGCTCGCGGTGTGCCTGCGGGATCTGCGCGGCTCCACCCTCGAAGAACCGGCCGGGTCGGCGCGGGCCGCGGCGGACTGGGCCGCGGTGCTGGGCCGGGCCTTGGATCTGCTCACCGAGGTTCCGAACGGCCAGGGCTGGATGGGGGTGCAGGCGCGCCGGGAACTGGCCACCGCGCTCGAACCCGCGGGGCGGATTCCCCTGCGGCTCAGCGATATCGGGGCGCTGCTGACCGCACGGCTGGCCGGGCGGCCCTCGCGTGCCAACTTCCGCACCGGGGAACTGACCGTGTGCACCATGGTGCCGATGCGGTCGGTGCCGCACCGGGTGGTGGTGCTGCTCGGACTCGACGACGAGGTGTTCCCGCGCGCGGGCGGCATCGACGGTGACGACGCGCTGGCCCGGCACCGCCTGCCCGGCGACCGCGACCCGCGCAGCGAGGACCGGCAGTTGCTGCTGGACGCCATCATGGCCGCCGGTGAGCGACTGGTGCTGCTGCACACCGGATCCGACCCGGTCACCGGTGCGCACCGCCCGCCCGCCATTCCCCTCGCGGAGTTGCTCGACACCGTGCGCGCGCACGTCGGCGCGTCCGCCATGGACCGGGTGGTGACGCGACATCCGTTGCAGCCCTTCGATCGCCGCAACTTCCGGGCCGGGGAGCCGTTCAGCTTCGACACCGTCGCGCTGGCCGGGGCGCGGGCCGCCGGGCGCGCGCCCGCGCCGCGGCCGCTGTTCCTGCCCGCGCCGCTGCCGCACGGCGAACGCGGTGACGTCGAGCTGGCGGAGCTGGTGGCCTTCGCCGAGCATCCGGTGCGGGCATTCCTGTGGCAGCGCTTGGGAATTCGGGTGCCCGAGGAAGAGGGGGAGATCGCCGACCGCCTCCCCGTCGAGCTCGACGGGCTGACCAAATGGAACATGGGCGAGCGCATGTTGACCGCCCGCCTCACCGGCGTCGACCCGAACGTGCTGCGGGCGGCGGAGTGGCGGCGCGGCACGCTGCCGCCGTTCGCCATGGGCTCGGCCGTGCTCGACGAGGTGGAGGGTACCGTCGACCAGCTGGTCCGGGTCGCCCGGCCACTGCACGAAATCCCTTCCCGCACCATCGATATCGCCGTCGACCTGGGGGAGGGCCGCCGCCTCACCGGCACCGTCCCCGACGTCCACGACGATGCCTTGCTGCGCACCACCTACTCGCGCCTGGCCCCCAAACACCGCATGGCCGCCTGGATCCGCCTGCTCGCCCTGGCCGCCACCGGCACCCACCAGAGCTGGCGCGCCCTCACCATCGGCCGCGGCCAGCACCGCCGCCCCGCCTGGCAATCCACCCTCACCGCCCCCACCGCCGCCCTGGCCCGCGGCATCCTGCGCGACCTGGTGGCGCTGCGCGACGAGGGCCTGTCCGAACCGCTGCCCATCGCGCCCGCCGCCTCGGCCGCCTACGCCGAGCGCCGCCTCGCCGGTGGCACCCCGGAGGACGCGCTGCTGGCCGCCGAAAAGGAATTCGGCGACCGCTTCGGCGAACACACCGACCGCTACCTGCGCCACATCCTGGGCCCGGCCCCCCGCTTCCAGCAGCTGACGGAGGCCGCCGCCCGCGCCCTGCCCGGCGTGGAATCCGAACCCACCCGTTTCGGCGAACTGGCGCGCCGCCTGTGGAATCCCTTGCTCGCCAACGAGAATCAGGGTCAACCGTGACCGCCCCGAGGAGGAATCCCCTGCCCGTCACCACTCCCGGGAGCCCCGCATGACCGACGACCTGTTCTCCCTCACCGACCCGGACCTGGCCCCCGCCCCGGCCCCCCGCACCCGCCGCCGGAGCGGTTCCGGCGCGGGCGAACCCCGCCGCGAGTCCGCCGCACCGGAGCCCGTGGCCGCGGACCTGTTCGAACTGCCGACCGCCACGCAGGCGGCGGGAAGCGATCTCGTCGCCGTGACCGATGAGGTGCCCGCCGGGCAGGGCCTGTGGGATGACGGTGCGGCGTCGGGCGGTATCGGCGAGGTAGCCGGTTCCGCTGTGGTGCACGAGGATTCGGGGAACCGGTTCGAGCTGACCGGGCCGCTGCCGGTGGGGACGACAGTGCTCGAGGCCAGTGCGGGGACCGGGAAGACCTATGCCATCGTGGGTTTGGCGGTGCGATTCGTGGCCGAGCTGGGGGTTGATGTCTCGGAGTTGCTGCTGGTGACCTTCAGCCGGGCGGCCACCCAGGAGTTGCGGGAGCGGACCCGGGATCGGTTCGTCGGGGTGGCCGCGGCCCTGGGAGATCCGGAGCGGGCGCTGGCCTCCGGGGACGAGCTGATTCGTCATCTGGCGCAGGGGAATCCGGGGGAGATCGCGGCGCGGCGGGAACGATTGCTGGCGGCGCTGTCGGATTTCGACGCCGGGACGATTGCCACGACGCACAGTTTCTGCCAGCGGATGCTCGACGAGCTGGGACTGGCGGGGGAGCAGGATCCGGGCGCGCGGCTGGTCGAGGGGATCGAGGATGTCGTCTCGACGGTGGCCGACGACCTGTATCTGAGCCGGTACGCGCGCGCGGGTGCGCCGTTCGGGCCCGCGGACGCGCAGCGGCTGGCCGCGGCGGCGGTGGGGGATCCGCACGCGCTGCTGCTGCCCGAGGCCGAGGGCGAGGGCGAGGGCGATCCGGCCGCGGAGCGGGTCGGGTTCGCCGCGGCGGCGCGGGTGGAAACGGCACGACGGAAACGGCTTTCGGGGTTGCGCGACTTCGACGATCTGCTGGTGCTGCTGCACGGGGTGCTGGCCGATCCGGAGCACGGGCCGCTGGCCCGCCGCCGCATCCGGGACCGGTACCGGGTGGCGCTGGTGGACGAATTCCAGGACACCGACCCGTTGCAGTGGGACATCCTGCGCCGGGCCTTCCACGGCCACGCGACGCTGGTGCTGGTCGGGGATCCGAAGCAGGCGATCTACGCGTTCCGCGGGGCCGAGGTGCTCAGCTATCTGGACGCGGTGGCACACGCGGACGCCAAGCGCGAGCTCACCACCAACCGGCGCAGTGACGCCGGACTGCTGGCGGCGCTCGAGCACCTGCACGGCGGAGCGGCCCGGGGGCACAAGGAGATCACCGTGCACCGGGTCGCGGCGACGCGGCCGTTCTCGCGGCTGTCGGGCGCGCCCGAGCGGGTGACTCCGTTGCGGCTGCGCTGCCTGCCACGCAGCGGGGCCGGGCCGCTGAACAAGTCCGGGTATCCGACCGTGGGCCGCCAGCGCGAACGGGTCGCCATCGATGTGGCCGCCGATATCGTCGGCCTGCTCGAATCGGGGGCGCGCATCGACGCGGGCACACCCGGGGAGCGGCCGCTCGGACCGGGCGATATCGCGGTTCTGGTCCGCAACCGCAATCAGCTCGAACTGGTGCGCGCCGAACTCGAGGCCGCCGGTGTCGCCTCCGTACTGGCCGGTGGCGCCAGCGTTTTCGGCACCGCCGCCGCCACCGAGTGGCTGTGGGTGCTGCACGCGCTCGAACAGCCGCACCGCGCCGACCGGGTGCGCCTGGCCGCCGGGACCGCGCTGCTGGGTCTGAGCGCCGCCGATATCGACTCCGGGGGAGCCGATCTGGTCGGCCGCCTCAGCGCCGAACTGCGCGACTCGGCGCGCCTGTTCGCCCGCGCGGGCTTCGCCGCCGTCGCCGAAAAGCTGGCCGCCGAAACGAAACTCGCCCCGCGCCTGCTCGCCCTCGAGGGCGGCGAACGCCAGCTCACCGACCTGCGCCAGCTCGCGCAACTGCTCGACGACGCCGCCCTGCGCGAGAGCCTGGGCCTGTCGGCGCTCACCCGCTGGCTGGCCGACCGCGTCCGCGACCCGGCCTCGGGCAGCGTCGCGGGCCGCAGCCGCCGCCTCGATCGCGACGCCGCCGCCGTGCAGATCGCCACCGTGCACGCCAGCAAGGGCCTCGAATTCCCGGTCGTCTACCTGCCTTTCGCCTGGGACGCCGCCAAACTGCGCAACCCGCCCACCCTGCTGTTCCACGACGAGCAGGGCCGGCGCGTGCTGGATGTGGGCGGCCCCGACGCACCCGGCTACAGCGCGCGCCGCCTGCGCGCCGAGGCCGAGGAGCAGGCCGAGGAACTGCGCCTGCTGTATGTGGCGCTGACCCGCGCGGGCGCCCAGGTGATCGCCTGGTGGGCGCCGTCCTACGACACCCAGACCGCGCCCCTGCACCGCATGCTGCTGGGCCGCGAACCCGGCAGCCCGGCCGTCGCCGACAAGGTGCCGGTACCCGCGGATTCCGTAGTCCTCGAACGCATCCGGGAATGGGCGGCGACCGCCGAACCCGGGGTCGTCGCCATCGAACCGGTCCGCGAGTTCACCCGCGCCCGCCTGCCCGTGGACGACACCGCCACCGCCGCCGAGCCTTTGGCGGCCGCCCACTTCGGCCGCACCCTGGACCAGGCGTGGCGGCGCACTTCCTATTCGGCGCTCACCGCGGGCGCGCACGACGCCCTGCCCGCCGCCGACCTGCCCGAGGGCGGCGGCGTCGCCGACGAACCGGCCACCCCGTCGGTGCTCGCCGACGACCTCGAGATCCTCGCGGGAGCCGCGCCCTCCCTGATGAATTCGCTGCCCTACGGCGCGGAGTTCGGCACCCTGGTGCACGAAGTCCTCGAATACGTCGACACCGACGCCCCCGATCTGGCCGCCGAGATCCACGCCCGCTGCCTGCACGCGGTCGGCGAGCAGATGTTCGACGCCGACCCGGACGTCCTCTCCGGCGCGTTGCTGGCGGTCATGCACACGCCCATCGGCTGCGGCACCCTGGCGGACTTCTCGACCCGGGACCGGTTGAGCGAGCTCGATTTCGAACTGCCGCTGGCCGGTGGCGACGACCCGACGGCCGCCCGGGTGACGGTGCCGCGTATCGCGGAGCTGTGGCGGCGTCACGTGCCCGCCGACGACATCTTCGCCCCCTACGCCGATCAGCTGGCGCACCTGGACGACACCCCGTTGCGCGGCTACCTCACCGGCAGTATCGACGCCGTGCTGCGCACCACCGGGCCGCGCTTCCTGGTCGTCGACTACAAGACCAACCGCCTGGGCACCGGTGATCTGACCGTCGCCCACTACACCCGCGACCGCATGGGTGCGGAGATGATGCGCTCGCACTATCCGCTCCAGGCCATCCTGTATTCGGTTGCCCTGCACCGGTATCTGCGCTGGCGGCTGCCCGGCTACCACCCGGCCGAGCACCTGGGCGGCATCCGGTACCTGTTCGTGCGCGGCATGATCGGCCCCGAGACACCCGGCGGCGCGGGCGTTTTCGACTGGCTGCCGCCGCCGGACCTGATCGTCGAACTCTCCGCGCTACTGGCCGGAGACACGGAGGTACTGCCAAGGTGACCGCGATTCAACTGGCGCAGCGCGGCACCGGGCTGCTGCAGGTGTTCAACAACGCCGGGGTGCTGTCGGCGGCCGACGTGCACGTGGCGCTGCGATTGTCCCGACTCGGCGGCGAGCGTTCGGAGGCAGCGGTTTTCGCCACCGCGCTGGCCGTGCGCGCCGTGCGCTCCGGGTCGGTGTGCCTCGAGGTGCGGCGCATGCACGAGATCGGCGTGGACGCCGAGGGCACCGAGGAATCGGCCATCGACCCGGCCACCCTGCCCTGGCCCGAGGTCGAATCCGTCATCGCCGCACTGCGGGTCAGCCCGCTGGTCACCGGCAGCCCGGCCGGGCCGCTGCGCCCGCTGCGGCTGATCGACCCGCCCGGCGGGACCGACTCGGGTCCGCTGCTCTACCTGGACCGGTACTACCGGCAAGAGGAGACCATCCGCCGGGTGCTGACCGAGCGGGCCGAGAGCCACCCCATGGTGGACGCGGAACTGGTTCGCCGCGAACTGGATCGGCTGTTCCCCGACCAGGCCGGACCGGGCGAGCCGCCCGACCGGCAGCGGCTCGCGGCCGCGCTGGCCGCCACCCAGTGGACGACCGTGGTCGCGGGCGGGCCCGGCACCGGCAAGACCCACACCATCGCCCGCGTACTCGCCCTGCTGGTCGCGCACCAGCAGGCCGTGCCCGGCGCGCCCGCGCTGCGCATCGCCCTGGCCGCCCCCACCGGCAAGGCCGCGGCCCGCATGCAGGAATCGGTGCGCGAGCAGGCCGGTGACATCGGCCTGCCCGAACTCACCGCCGCCACCCTGCACCGGCTGCTGGGCTGGCAGCGCGGCGGCGCGGGCCGGTTCAAGCACAACGAATTCAACCGCCTGCCCTACGACGTGATCGTGGTCGACGAGACCTCCATGGTGTCGCTGACCATGATGAGCCGCCTGCTGCCCGCCGTGCGCCCCGACGCCCGCCTGGTCCTGGTCGGCGACCCCGACCAGCTGGCCTCGGTGGACGCGGGCGCGGTGCTGGCCGACCTGGTGGCGGGACCGGTTCCGGGACAGGCGAATCCGGCCCTGGACCGCATTCTGGGCGGCGATCCGGGCGGCGCGGCCGCGCATCCGGACGCGCTGTCCAATCGTGAGCGGGAACGACTGCGCGGCGGGATCGTGCGACTGACCCGGGGCCGCCGCTTCGGCGGGCGCATCGCCGAACTCGCGGTCGCCATTCGCGCGGGCGACGCCGATGCCGCGCTCGCGCTGCTCGCCGACGGCGGCGACGAACTGTCCCTGCACACGCCCGAGGACATTGCCGAGGTGCGCGCCGACGTGCTGCGCGCCTCCCGCGAGGCGACCGACGCCGCCCTGGCCGGGGACGCCACGGCCGCGCTCACCGCACTCGAATCGCATCGGCTGCTGTGCGCCCACCGGCAGGGTCCCTACGGTGTCGAGCGGTGGGACCGGCTGGCCGGCGGCTGGGTGACGGCCGCGGGCATCAGCGCCGATCCCGGTGCCGGGCACTGGTTTCCGGGCCAGCCGCTGCTGGTCACCGCCAACGACCACGAGGCCCGCATCTACAACGGCGACACCGGGGTGATCGTCCGCATGCCCGACGGCACCCTGCGCGCCGCCCTACAACGCGGCACCGAACCGTACCTGGTGCACCCCACCCAATTCCCGGGCGTGACCACCGTGTACGCCATGACCATCCACCGCAGCCAGGGCAGCCAGTACGACACCGTCTCGGTGGTGCTGCCCGGCCCCGAATCCACCCTGCTGACCCGGGAACTGTTGTACACGGCCATTACTCGCGCCCGCCGCCACGTACGCGTCCTCGGCACCGAGGAATCCATCTGCTCGGGCATCGCCCGCCGGGTACTGCGGGCGAGCGGGCTGCGCAACCGGGAATGACAGGGAACCGGCCGCCTTGCTTTCGATAAAGCCAACTACCAGCAATAATATGACTGTAGTATGGTGGTATGGGGTTCGACCGGTGGGAAGAGGAGAGTCGATGATGAGTGAGAAGGACTTTCCGTCCAGTCCGGACGAGACGGCCGCGTTCATGGACCGGCTGGTTTTCAGCGACGAGCCGGTTCCGGCTGAACAGCTGCCGCCACGGCTCGGGCCTGGCGAGGACATTGTGGTCACTACCTCGATTCGGCTCCCGCTCCAGTTGCACACGAGACTCAAGGAGCTCGCCGATGAACGGACCGTCGGTGTCTCGACCCGCATCAGGGAATGGGCGGAGGCCGCCGTTGCCGAACTCGATGGCGAGGACCAATTGATCTCGCTCGCGGATGCGAAGCGCGCCCTATCGCGGGTTCATCCCATTCATAGGGCAAGTTGAGACTTCGCCGCTGGGCGAGTGGGAATCGGCCCTTGTCGGCCGCTTCGGCATCGACAAGGTCGATCCGGACCGCGTCGCGGGGATCGTGCGCGAATTCTTTTCGCGTTCGTAGTGTCACCCGTGACCACGGCGCGTCCCCGGTCGATACGCTGAGGCTATGGCCACTACGCCCGAGCACGTCGACGTGCTCATCGTCGGAGCCGGACTGTCCGGGATCGACGCCGCCTACCATGTGCAGCGCGCCTTTCCGTGGCGCACCTACGCCATCCTCGAGATGCGCGAGGCCAGCGGCGGCACCTGGGACCTGTTCCGCTACCCGGGGATTCGCTCGGATTCGGACATGTTCACCCTCGGCTACCGATTCCGGCCGTGGCTGGGCGACAAGGCCATCGCCGACGGCGACTCGATCCTGGCCTACGTGCGCGACACCGCCGCCGAGAACGGGATCGACAAGCACATCCGCTATCGGCACAAGGTGGTCCGCGCCGAATGGTCGTCCGCGGACAATCGCTGGACGGTGACCGCCGAGCACGACGGCGAGCAGACGGTGATGACCGCGAACTTCCTGTTCAGCTGCTCGGGCTATTACCGCTACGACGAGGGCTACACCCCGGACTTCGCAGGGACGCAACGCTTCCCGGGTCCGATCATCCATCCGCAGCACTGGCCCGAGCACGTCGAGGTCGAAGGCAAGCGGGTCGTCATCATCGGCTCCGGGGCCACCGCCGTCACCCTCGGCCCTGCCCTGGCGGAGCAGGGCGCGCACGTGACCATGCTGCAACGCTCACCCTCGTACATCATCTCCATGCCCGCGCGCGACGGATTCGCCAATGGCGCACGCAAATTCCTGCCCGCCCGCACCGCCTACGGCCTCGCGCGCGCCAAGAACGTCGCGCTCAGCACGATCATGTACCAACTCTCGCAACGCTATCCCAAGCGCATGCGCGCCTGGATCCGCGGCTGGCAGGAACGCTGGCTGCCCAAGGGCTACGACATCGACACCCACTTCAACCCGACCTACAAACCCTGGGACCAGCGACTGTGCCTGTCTCCCAACGGCGACCTGTTCCGCGCCATCCGCCAGGACAAGCTGGACCTGGTCACCGACCGCATCGACACCTTCACCGAAACCGGCCTGCACCTCGCCTCCGGCCGCGACCTGGACGCCGACCTCATCATCACCGCAACGGGATTGAACCTCGTCCCCTTCGGCGGCGTCGAACTCGTGGTGGACGGCCGCAAGGTCAACCTGCCCGACGCCATGGCCTACAAGGCGATGATGCTGTCCGACATCCCGAACTTCGCGTTCATCATCGGCTACACCAACGCCTCGTGGAACCTGAAGGCGGACCTGGTGTGCGAGTACGTGATTCGGCTGCTGCGGCACATGGACGCCGGCGGCTACGCCCGTGTCACCCCGGTCCGCGACGAATCGGTCGGGACCACGCCCTTCCTGGACTTCCAGCCGGGCTACGTGCTACGCGCGCTGCCACTGCTCCCGAAACAGGGTGATCGAGCCCCCTGGCGGCTGCATCAGAACTATCTGCGGGATGTCCCGGCCCTGCGCTTCGGAAGGATCACCGACCCGGCGCTGCGTTTCGAAAGCGCCTAGACCTCCGGCCGTCCGGTGCTCAACTCCGCGGCCATTCGATGGCGGGCTCCTGCTCCGAGCTCAACAGGAAATGGCCCAGGAACACGACGTCTTCGTCGAGGGCGTCGAACTGGGCGATGCGGGTGGCCTCCGGCTCGAAGAACACGTCACCGGGACGCAGGATCACCAGCGGCTCGCCGTCGATGCGATAGGCCACCGAGCCGGACACGATGCTGCCCACCACCGGGCCGTTGTGGGTGTGCAGTCCGGCCGGGGTGCCCGCGGGCATGGTGATGCGGCGGGTCTGGATGCGGTCGGTGACCTTGGCGGGACTCACCGGCACGTCCAGGACGACGGTGCGGGTGACAGCCGAGAAGGCTTGGGACGGGGTGGTTTCCGGCATGCGGCCACCCTATCCGGATTCGAAGAGGCCCGGGATCGTGAGGGCGTACTCGAGGTCCGCGCGAACGCCGAGCATGGCCAGTACGCCGCGGACCATGGTGATCCGGGCGGCATCGATGGTGGGCTGATCGGGCTCGCCGTGCGGGGCCGCGGCGGAGATGCGGTAGACGACGAACTCGCAGATCTGCAGCGAGGTGTCGAGATCCAGCTCGGCGGGCGCGGGCCGGCCCAGGGAGATCACCTTGTCGCGCACCAGGATTCGAATGGCGGCGATGGCCTCCTCCCGATACGCCGACACCGGGGAGCCCGGATCGTGCAGCTCGGCGAACAGCGGGGCCAGCATCGGGCCGTGCCCGCCCGCCCAGTGCAGGTACGCCTCGATCAGATTGATGCCCAGTTCCACCGGTTGCTCGGTGCGGTCCAGGGCCGCGCCGATGCCGCCGACCAGATCCTCGTTGGAGATGGCGAGCACCGCGTGCAGCGGCTCGGTGGCATTGGCGAAGTACCGGTAGAAGGTGGGCCGGGCCAGCCCGGCCTTCTCGATGATGCGGGCCACGCTCAGCCCGCGCGAACCCTGTTCGGCGAAGACCTCGGCGGTAGCCAGCATGATGCGGGCGCGCACCTGGTCGGCCTGTTTCTCCGTCTGCGGCGGGCGGCCGCGACGAGCCGGGGTGGGTTTGTCCGCCGGAGGGCTTGACATGGTGTGCGTCACGTCTATTAATCTAACACCAGTGTTCATGTAACACCGATGTTCATTAAATAGAGATCCGACTCCTCGAGAGGGCGACCAATGACGACTGCCCAGCAGCTCGCCGCCGCCGATGCGCTGCCTTTTGACCTGGTCCAGCGGCTGCTCGGCCATGCCGTCGCGGGCGGTGCGCCCTCGGTGCAGGTGTTCGCGCCCGCCACCGGAGCCAAGATCGCCGACCTGCCGCAGTCCTCGATCGCCGATATCGAGGCCGCCTTCGCCACCGCGCGCGCCGCGCAGGAGAAGTGGGCGCGGGTGCCGGTCGGGGAGCGGGCCGCGCTGCTGCGCCGCATTCACGATCTGGTGCTCGCCGAGCAGGACACCATCCTCGACATCGTCCAGCTCGAGACCGGCAAGTCCCGGGTGCACGCCTTCGACGAGGTCTCCGATGTCGCGGTGAACACCCGCTTCTACGCCGCGGAGGGCAAATCGATTCTGGCGCACCGCAAGCCGCGCGGCGTCATGCCGATGCTCACCCAGGTGGAGGTGCGCAACCGGCCCAAGGGCGTGGTCGCGGTCATCTCGCCGTGGAACTACCCCCTCGCGCTGGGCGCCTCCGACGCGCTGCCCGCGCTGCTCGCGGGCAATGCCGTGATCGGGCGGCCGGACAACCAGACCGCGCTGACGCTGCTGTGGGCCATCGACATCGCCGAGCGCGCGGGCCTGCCCAAGGGCCTGTGGCAGGCGGTGCTGGGTCGCGGCGCGGTGGTCGGCACCGAGGTCATCGCCCGCGCCGACTATGTCGACTACACCGGGTCCAGCGCCACCGGGCGCACCATCGCCCAGCAGGCGGGTGAGCGGCTCATCGGCTACTCGCTGGAGCTGGGCGGCAAGAACCCGCTGCTGGTGCTCGAAGACGCGGATGTCTCCGCCGCCGCCAAGATCGCGGTGCGGGCCTGCTTCGCCTCGGCCGGGCAGCTGTGCGAATCGATCGAGCGGATCTACGTGCACGACAGGGTGTACGAGCAGTTCGTCACCGAATTCGTGGCGAACACCAAGGAATTGAACCTGGGCAAGACCCTGGACTTCTCCTACGAGATCGGCTCGCTGACCTTCCCGCGCCAGAGCGACACGGTGAGCAAGCATGTCGACGACGCGGTCGCCAAGGGCGCGAAGGTGCTCGCGGGCGGCAAGGCACGACCGGATCTGGGCCCCTACTTCTACGAGCCCACCATCCTCGAGGGCGTGCGCGAGGGCATGACCGTCTACCGCGAGGAGACCTTCGGGCCGGTCGTCTCCGTCTACCGGGTGGGCTCCGACGACGAGGCCGTCGCCCAGGCCAATGACACCGCCTACGGCCTCAATGCCAGCGTCTGGAGCAAGGACGTGAACCGGGGCCGCGAGGTGGCCGCGCGGGTGCGCGCCGGATCGGTGAACGTGAACGAGGGCTTCATCGCCGCCTGGGGTTCGGTGGCCGCGCCCTCGGGCGGGCTCGGCATTTCCGGCACCGGTCGCCGGCACGGGCCCGAGGGCCTGCTGAAATACATCGACACCCAGACCATCGCGGTGCAGCGGGGCCTGCCCATCGCGCCGCTGCCGGGCATGTCGGAACAACTGTGGGCCAAGACCATGACGCTCTACCTGGGCGTCATGAAGACACTGCGCCAGAAGTGATTTCCACCGACCATTCGACAGGGGAACAGAGGGGTATGAAGACCGTAGCGGGCAAGAAGGTGCTGGTCACGGGTGCGGCCATGGGGCTGGGCAAGTCCTTCGCCCAGCGCGCGGTGGCCGAGCAGGCCGCCGACGTGGTGCTCTGGGACATCAACGAGACCGCGCTCAAGGAGACCGCGGCCGAGCTGGCGGCCCAGGGCGGCAGCCGGATTCACCACTACGTGGTGGACGTCTCCGACCGCCAGGCGATCGCGGAGGCGGGCGCGATCGTGCGCGCCGAGGTCGGCGGCATCGACGTGCTGGTCAACAATGCGGGCATCGTGCGCGGCAACGGCTACTTCTGGGAGACCGCGAACAAGGCCGACATCGACAAGACGATGGCGATCAATTCGCTCGCCCCCATGTACATCACCCTCGAATTCCTGCCCGCCATGGTGGCCAACACCGGCGTCGAGGGCCGCGTGCTGAACATCGCCTCCTCGGCCGGTCTGGTCGCCAACCCGCGCATGAGCGTCTACGCCGCCTCCAAGTGGGCCGCGCTGGGCTGGTCGGACTCGGTGCGCCTGGAACTCGAGCAGTCCGGCAACGAGCACGTCAAGTTCACCACCGTCTGCCCGACCTACATCAACACCGGGATGTTCGACGGCGCCAAGGGTTTCTGGTTCACCCCGATCCTGGAGCAGGAGGAGGTCGTGGACACCTCCTGGACCGAGATGAAGAAGGGTTCGGCCCTGGTGGTCCTGCCCTGGACCTCGCGGCTGAACCGGGCGATCTCGGGCCTGCTCCCGCTCAAGGTCCGCGACTTCTATCTCAACACCGTCGGCGTCTACCACTCCATGGACGAATTCACCGGCCGCAAATAGCATTTCGGGCCCCGCCCGGCCGGTACCGCCATACTGGCCGGATGGGAAACCGATGGGTCGGCGTGACGATAGATTGCGTCGACGTGGAACGGGTCGCGACGTTCTGGAGTGCGCTGCTGGATCGCCCGCGGGGACCGTCGGAACCCGGTTGGGTCTACCTGGGCCACCCCGGCGATCAGCAGCCCCGCCTGGTCTTCCAGCCGGTGCCCGAGTCCACGCACGGCAAGGTGCGGCTGCACCTCGACGTCGCCGTGGACGACATCGGGGCGGGGATGGCGCAAGTCGAAGCGCTCGGCGGCCGAAATACCGGTGAGCGAAACGATTACGACGCCGGTGTGGTCGTGGTGATGGCCGATCTCGAAGGGCACGAATCCTGTCTCGTGCAGTATTCCTGAGTCCGAGCCAGTGCTATGCCGTGCGCTCGGTGAGCGGGTCCTTGCGGAAGGTGTCGGGTGTCTGCCCGGTCCAGCGGTGGAAGGCGCGGCGCAGCGCGCGGGCGTCGGAGTAGCCGACCCGCGCGGCGACCGACTGGATCGGCAGGCCGGTCTCGCGCAGCAGATTCGTGGCCCGGTCGCGGCGGACCTGCTCGACCTCCGTGCGCCAGGTGCTGTTTCGTTCGTACAGGCGGCGTTGCAGGGTGCGCGGGCTGATCGCCAGGCGGCGGGCCACGGTGTCGAGGCCGCAGCCGCCGGTCTCGAGGGCGCCGTGGATCGCGTGGTGCAGCTGCTCGCGCCAGTCGGGCGCCCGGCGGGAGGTGGCGAGCATGAGTTCGGCGTAGCTGCACAGCATTTCACCCAGGACCGGGTCCTCGCCGGTGGGCAGCGTGCCCGCGTCCAGGAAGGTGATCTCGGAGAACGGCGCGCCGAAATCGATTCTGGTGGTGCCGAATTCGTTGACGAGGTCGCGGTGGCGGGCGGTGACCCGGTGGGTGAAGGCGACGCGCACGGGGACGATGTGATGGCCGGTGGCTTCCCGCACGCGGCGCAGGATCAGCGACAGCACGAATTCCTCGACCGGGACGAAGACCGGGTCGGACTCCACGGCCACCCCGACCCGGACGGTGAGCAGGCCGCCGTCCTCGAGGACCTCCCACACCACCGTGGGATCGGTGACCGCGGACCGGAATTCCATGACGGTGCGCAGACTCTCGGCCAGCGTCGGGCGGCTGGTGAGCAGGTAGTCCCACACCCCCAGGGCGCCGCGCTCGGCGGTGGCCGAGGCGCACAGGCCCGCTCCGGGCCCGCCGGTGGCGCCGATCAATTCCCACATCCGCCACGCCGACTCGATGGGTACGCGCAGCTTGTCGTCCTCGAGCCGGGACTGATCGATGCCCGAGACGCCGGCGATGTGCCCGGGTGTCGCGCCGACTCTCGCCGCCGTCTCCTGAAGCACGACCGCGGTGCGCATGGGGATGGTGCCTTCGATCACCGGCGGAGCATAACGAATGTTTCATACCGTTCGGTTTTCTGTGAGCGCCCCATCTTTCCGGGGCGCTGGAAACCGGGGCGGCCGTTCAGCGTCCGAGCAGAGCCGCCTCGAACAGCGGATCGGCCAGGGAGCGGCCGAGGATGTCGGTGGTCACCGCGACCCCGGCCATGCCGAGATCGTCGAGGCCGCGCGACATTTCGGTGAGGGCGGCATCGAGGTGGGGCAGCGGCAGCGCCGCGAAGGCGGAGAACCGATCGGGGTGACGCGCGACGATATCGGCGTAGAGGTCGTTGGCCGCGCGGGCGGCGCTCACGGCGTGCTCGGGATTGTCGAAGTGCGGGCTCTGCGGCGTCACCGACAGCACCTGATGCTCGATCCCGGCCGAATCATTGAGCGCGAAACGCGCTTCCAGCTCGGCGGGGGTCTCGCCCGCACCCATGCCGCGCTGGGTGGCGGTGTCGGTGCGCCCGTAGGAGTCGAGCAGATCGAGGTAGCCCTCGCTCCACAGGTGGGCATGGATGTCGATACGCACGGGGAACTCCTTGGACGATGTGACCGCTGGTGCTCCACGAACTTACGAGTGGCCGGGATGGCGGCCCGGGGGCCGAACGCGCCGCGAAGGGGACCGCGGCCGCCACGCCGGAACCGCTCAGAGGGTGCCGTTCTCGATATCGCGCTTGAGGGCTGCCTGGTACGCGCGGTGCGAGGACGTCCCGTTGTCGGCGGTGAAGGAGATCAGCAGCGGGTTCGCCAGGAAGGTGATGTGCTCGTTCACCGTGGTGGTCCCGTTGCCGTTGTCGGTGAAGGTGATCTTCTGGTGGGTGATCACGTCACCCTGGTCGTAGCTGTCGGTGAGGTAGTAGTGGTCGGCGGGGTAGAGGCGTTGCTCGGCCTGGGTTTTCGCGGGGTAGTCGACCGAACCCATCGGGACGTTCTCCAGCGCGGTGAAATCGATGGTCTGCGTGAGGCCGTCGGAGCAGGTGCGATGGGTGATGATGTCCTGCAGGAACGGATGTCGTCCGATGTCGTTGCGCAGGTTCGAGTACACCGACCACACCTTGGCCAGCGGCGCGTTGATGGTGACCGGCAGATCGACCGTGCGCGACACCTGGCCCGAGGACGGAGCCTTCTGCTCGGTTTGATAGGTCGCCCAGGCGGTTTGCCAGCCCGGCGTGTAGGCGTTCGGGGTGTCGGTACACGTCGGTGCGGAATCCGCTTGCGCAACCGGCGAACCCGTCGCGAACGACAGGGCCATGGCGCATCCCACAAGATATTTCACGAGCGGACTGTAACGTGTTCTCGACTTTTGCGGGCCGGGCTCCCTCATGAATCATTAACACTGCTCGTGGTTCGCTCGATAGCCACGTGACGGTGACCGCGCGCGTCGATCGCCCGTGCGATACTCGGCCGGGGCGGCGCAGCGCCCGAGGGAGGAAAGAGAACTCAATGGGCCTGTTCGACATGATCCGCGGCGAATTCGTCGACATCATCGAATGGTTGGACGACACTCGCACCACGCTGGCGTGGCGGTTCCCGCGCTACGAGAACGAGATCAAGAACGGCGCGGAGCTGATCGTCCGGGAGGGGCAGCAGGCCGTCTTCGTCTACCGCGGACAGCTCGCCGACAGGTATGGGCCCGGGCACTACACGCTGACCAGCGAGAACATGCCGATCATGTCCACGCTGCAGGGCTGGCGGTACGGCTTCAACTCGCCGTTCCGGTCGGAGGTGTACTTCGTCAATAACCGCGCGGTCACCGATATGCGGTGGGGCACACCGCAGCCGGTCACCGTCCGCGATCCCGACTTCCGCATGGTGCAGATCCGCGCCAACGGCACCGCCAATGTCCGGGTCACCGACATCGAGGTGTTCCTGCGCCAGATGATCGGCACCAATGCCGAGGTCGACGCCGAGGCGCTGAGCGAGCAGCTGCGCGCCAATGTCGCGCTGGCCTTCTCCGACATGGTGCTGGCCTCCGGGCTGGGCGCCATCGACCTGCAGGGCCGTCAGGTCGAATTGTCGGACAAGCTGCGCGAATTCGTCGGCCAGCGGCTGTCCGGTTTCGGCATCGGCGTCGAGGGCGTCACCATGACGATCTCGCTGCCCGAGGAGATCCAGCAGGCCATGACCCGCGGTGTGGCGCGCGGCGTCGAGGCGGGCGGCTTCATGAACAATGTCGACCTCAACCGCTACCAGCAGATGCAGGCCGCCGACGCCATGCTCGCCGCCGCCCAGAACCCCGGCGGCGGCATGGGAGCCGCCATGCAGGCGGGCATGGGCGTCGTCCTCGGCGGCCAGATGGCCGGGGCCATGCAGGGCGGCTACGCCCAGCCGCAGCAGCCCGCCCCCGCCGCCCCGCAGCAGCCCGCCCCGCCGCCGCTGCCCGGCCAGCAGCAGTTCCACTTCGACAACGGCGGCCAGCCCGCGGGTCCTTTCACCATCGACCAACTGCGCCAATACGTCTCGTCGGGCCAGTTGAACCGCGACACCAACGTCTGGACCGAAGGCATGTCCGGCTGGCAGTCGGCGATCTCCGTCCCGGCTCTCCAGGCCCTGTTCACCACCCCGCCCCCGCTCCCGGGCACCCCGCCGCCCCTGCCCCCGCGGTAGCGATCGCCCGCGCGGCGGCAGCGCTCCGCTGCCGCCCGCGGCAACGCCCGGCCGAACCCGCGCCGAGACGAGTCACCGACCGTGAACCACGAACCGCCGCAGCCGAACACCGCGGCACCCTCGCCTCGCCCACCGGGCCGCTTCGCCGCGCCCCGCGCCGCCGTTCGCCCACCACGCCCGACAACTCGGTGCGTCCCGAAAGTCCCTCCCCAGCAATGGCGCGACCGTCGAGTCCGCCGCACCGAGTGAGCTCCCATGACTGACACCCCGCCCCCACCCCACCGCCCCGGCCCCCCGCCCCTCCCCACCGGCACCCCGGCCGAAGGCCACCCCGCCCAGCCGGCCACCGCCGCCCCCCAGCCCTGGACGCCGCCGCTCCCCACCGGCCAGCAGCCACCCGCGAGCCAATGGCCCCCCACCCCAACCGATCTGCCCGCCCCGGGCACGGGTTCGCCGCTGCCGCCGCCACTTCCGCCGCAGACCGGGCGTCAGGCGGCCCCGCCGCCCCTGCCCGGTGGGCTCGCGCCGAATCAGCCGGGGCGCGCGCCGATGGGTGGGATGGCACCGCCCGTGATCGTGGCTCCGGTGATCGCGCCCGGGGTTGAGTTCGGCGGTGCGCCACCGGAAAGCGGTGCGCCGGTGGCGGGGTCGGCTGCGCCGGATCGGGCGATGTTGCACGGCACCGAGATGACTCGGACCTATCCGTGTTCCGCGTGTGGGGCGCAGTTGGTGTTCGATCCGGTGGGGCAGGATTTGCTGTGTCCCAGTTGCGGGAATCGGTCGCCGGTGACCGCGCCGAATGTGCCGGTGCAGGCTCGGGAGTTGGGGCCCGCCATGGCGGCGTTGCGGGAGATGCAGGCCGGGCAGTCGGGGCCGCAGGTGACGGGGGAGTGGGAGGTGAAGTGCCAGAACTGCGGTGGGACAACCGGGTTCAACGGGAGCCTCACCGCCACTCGGTGCCCGTATTGCGCCACGCCCATTCAGCGCGATGACGTGCACAATGCTCCGGCTCGGCTGCCCGTGGACGGGGTGGTGCCGTTCCTGGTGGGGGAGAAGCAGGCTCGGGAGCTGGTCGACAAGTGGGTGTCCAAGCGCTGGTTCGCGCCGTCGAATTTCAAGAAGTACAAGCGGATCGGGGCGTTCTCGAGTCTGTACACCGTGTATTTCACCTATGACGCCGACACCGCGAGCTGGTATCAGGGTGAGCGCGGGGACGACTATCAGGTGCGGGTCGGGACCGATGAGGACGGCGATCCCGTCTACGAGACCCGGACCCGGTGGTATCCGGTGGCGGGCGAGGTCGGCAATGACTTCGCCGATCTGCCGGTGCTGGCCAACGACAATCTGAACCGTGATCGGATCCGGGCGCTGGAGCCGTGGCCGGTCGAGCAGGCGCGCGCCTATTCACCGGAATTCGTGGCCGGGCACCTGTGCCGCACCTACGACCACGACGCGGAGCAGTCGTTCCCGGAGGCGCAGCAGCGGATCGAGTCGGCCATCGAATCCAGCGTGCGCGCCGATATCGGCGGCGACCACCAGCGCATCCACGAGCTGAACACCTCGTGGAACTGGCTGGCGTACAAGCATCTGCTGCTGCCGATCTGGCTGCTGACGGTCATGTACATGAACCAGCCCTATCAGGTGTACATCAACGGCCTCACCGGCGAAGTGTCCGGGGACCGGCCGTGGAGCAAGGTGAAGATCATCGCCGCGATCCTGGCGGTGCTCGCGATCATCGCGGCGATCGTCGGCGTCTATCTGGCGACGCGCGGCCAGCACACTCCCGCGCATCCGACCGGACCGGGCCGCACCACCATCGCGCCGCATCCCGCCACCCATCGTTGAAAGTGAGCTGACCATGCTGATTTTCGTGCTCGTCGTGCTGATCCTGCTGGCGGCGGTGGCGGGCGGGCTCATGCTGCTGTCCGCGCGCCAGAAACGCGTGACGGCGGACGCCAACCAGGTCGTGCCCGGCACCCCCACCCGCGCACCCGCCTCCTGGGCGGGCTCGCACGATCCGGAACCACGCCTGCACCGCCGCCTGCGTGACGCCATGACCGCCCTGCGCACCGCCAACTCCCTCGACGACGGCACCACCATCGTGCTGCGCGCCGAACTCGAACAGGCCGCCCTGGCCTGGGACGACCGCCTGGTCGCCATCGCCGCCCTGCCCGCCGCCGCCCGCGACGACCAGCGCGCCACCGCCACCAAGGGCGTCGAAACCATCGAATCAGCGGTCGCACAATATGTCTCGGCCGCCACCCAGCGCACCGCGGCCGACGTGACCGCCGGGCTCACCGCGGCCCGCGCGCAACTCGACCTCGAGGCCGAGATCCGCAAATCCCTCGAGGCGAGCTGAACCGGGGCGAGGCGCTGCGCCCCGGCCGGGTGACGCGCAGACTGTGCAGGCTACGGCCCGGCGACGGGCGAATCCAGTTCCGCCAGTGAGCGAATGACGGTGACCCGGTCGTGGGTGTCGCCGCCCAGCCCGGCGCGATCGAGCCAATACGCCCGCAGCCCGGCGTCTCTGGCCCCGAGCGCGTCCACGTCGTAGCGGTCGCCGACATAGGCGACCTGCTCCGGCGGCAGTCCGAGCATCTCGCATCCGGTGTGGAAGATCGCCGGATCCGGCTTGGCCGCACCGAATTCGTCCGAGCACAGGACCGCGTCCCCGAAGTGGCGCAGCAGTCCGACGGTGCGCAGCTTCCCGATCTGGTACGGCCGCGACGCATTGGATATCACCCCCAGCCGGACCCGCCCGTCCAGCGCCCGCAGCACGGGCGCGGCATCGGGAAACGCGGCCCACGCCGTATCCCGTTGCGCCGCATAGCGGGCGAACCAGGCCGCCGGATCCTCGCTCACCACTTCGGCTTCCGCCAGGAACCGCCGCGTCCGCACCAGCTGCTGGCCCTTGAAGGTCAGCTCCCCGGTCAGGAACCGCGGGTATTCCTCCTCCTCCTCGATCACCCGCCACCGGTCCACCGCCGACCCGGGTGATTCGAACCGGTCGAGAATTCCCTCGGCCGCCAGGTGCGCCACGATCGCGATCCGAACCGTCGCCGAATAGTCGACGAGCGTGTCGTCGACATCGAAGAGCACGCCGCGAATACTCACGCCCGAGTCCCGATCACCACGGTGGCACCCAACTCCTCGGATTCCGCGATCCGCGCGCGCAACCCGTGCGCCCGCATGACCTCCGCCGCCACCGGAGCCTGCTCGTCACTCTCCTCGACCAGCAGATGCCCACCGGGCGCGAGCCAGTCACCGGCCACCGCCGCGATCCGCCGCAGCACATCCAGCCCGTCCGCCCCGCCGTCGAGCGCCCGCCGGGGCTCATGATCGCGCGCTTCGGGTGGCAGCCACGCGATCTCCTCCGAGGGCACATACGGTGTATTCGCGAGCAGAACGTCCACGCGCCCGAGCAGATCCGTCGGCACCGCCTCGAACAGATCTCCCTCGAACACCCGTCCGCCCACCGGCTCGAGATTGACTCGCGCACAGTCGACCGCCGCCGGTTCGATATCCGCCGCTGTCAGATCGACCCGAATCCCCTCGGCGGTCAGTTCTTTCGCGAATGCCAAGCCCAAAGCCCCACAACCGCAACACATATCGAGGGCTGTCAACGTGTCTCCCTCGGCACCCGGCGGAATCTCCCCGCCCGCGGCAGGAGTCGGCAATGCCGCTGCGGCCCGCGGGTTCTCGGGCCGCAGGGCAGTGCGTCCGCGCTCCGAACGCATGGATCGACCGGCACGGTCGCGGCCCAGGACAACAGCCTGTTCGACCAGGAAGCCGGTGCGCTGCCGCGGCACGAACACACCCGGTGCGACCGCGACGCGCAGCCCCCGGAATTCGGCCCAGCCCAGTAGATGTTCCAGGGGAAATCCGGCAATTCGCTGTGTGACAAGCGATTCCAGAGTGCCGGGATCGGTGGCGGCAGCCAGCAGCAGAGCGGCCTCGTCCTCCGCGAACACGCATCCGGCCGCACGCAGGCGGGCGACCAGGGTATCGGTGTCGGGGGAGCTCACCGCGTCATTGTGCACCCCCGGACGGTTGCCCAGTTCGGGCGGGGTCCGGGCGCGCGAAAGGAGTGGGAGGTCAGCGCTCGGCGGGCAGGCGCAGGGTGCGGCTGGCGTCGAGGTAGATGCCGCGCTGGTTGCTGCGGGCCGGGGGCGGGAGCTGCGAGACCAGCTGTTCGAGGGAGGTGGTCGCGCCGACGACCGGGATGCCCGCCACGATGAAGTCGGCGACCGCGCGCCGAATGTGGTTGGGGGAGGTCACCACAATGGTGCTGGTGGCGCCCGCGTCGCGCAGCATCTGCACGCCGAACAGGGCGTTCTGCACGGTCGAGCCGGCGCGGTGGTCGGCGAGGATGCGACTGGCGGGGATGCCGTGGCCGATGAGCCAGCCCTGCATGGCAGCCGCCTCGGTGATGCCGTTCTGCGGATTGCCGCCGGTCACCAGGATCGGGGACATCGGCGAGGCGATGGCCTGCAGCCAGGCCGCCTGCAGGCGGTTCACCAGTTCGGGGCGCATGGAGCCGTCGGGCAGCAGGCCGTAGCCCAGGACCGCGATGCCGGTCTGCGGTCCCGCGATGGCCGGAATCGGATTGGGCAGCGTGCCGACGGCCGCGCCGATGGCGCCGAACAGGTTCCGGGTTCCGGCGGCCAGCTTGGCGTCGATCCCGTTGAGCCGGTTCACCGCCATCTCGCGGGTGATCAGATCCCCGGTGTAGTCCGACCAGATCGCCTGCAAAGACAGCGCCTGCGCGTCATCGGGTGACTCGCTGAGCAATTGGCGCAGGTCGGCCAGCCCGGCCGCCTCGTTGCCATCGGTGAAATTGTCCTGTGCCGAGTTGTAGAGGGCGCCGGGATCCGCGTGCGCGGTGCCGGTGCCGAGAATGGTGAGCGCCGCGGCCGCCGCCGCGAGCAAAGTGGGGAAACGCCTGGCGATCTGCACTGCAAACGACCTTTCGGAGGGGGTCACGCATTGCTTTGCTGGCTATCTATGTAATTTGCTGGCTATTGGCTCAGAACCGAATGTGGACACGATACGACTGCCCACCGCCGTTGTCGGGTATTTGCCCAACAGATTTCGCAGGTTTGATCAGTTGTCACACCGGGAACGCGCGCGAGAATCGCCCCCGACCGTCCGGGCCCGGTGATGCGGTGCGCAGGCCCATTCCGATCGCGCGATAGGGTGTGGACCCGTGGATACGACTTCGCTCATCGGCAAGGATCTGGCCGCTTCTCTCAATGCCGACACCAAGCAGCGCGCCGCCGCTCTCGCCGAGCAGGGTGCCGCGCCCCGCCTGGCCCTGGTGATCGCGAACGACGATCCGGCCAGCGCCTGGTACGTGAAGTCCCTCAACCGCGCCGCCGAGCGCCTCGGAATCGCCTGCGAGAACGTCGATCTCGGCGTCGAGGCCACCGCCGAGGAGATCCGCGCCAAGCTCGAAGAGCTGTCGGGGGATTCGTCCGTCGACGGCATCATGCTCCAGACCCCACTGCCCAAGGGCGTCGGCCTCGACGATGTCAGCCCCGCCATCGCGGCCGCCAAGGACGTCGACGGCGTCAGCCCGCTGTCGCTGGGCCTGCTCGCCTCCGGCCTGCCGGGCTTCCCGCCCGCCACCTCCCAGGCCGTCGTGGAACTGGCCAAGTTCCACCGGGTTCCGCTCGCTGGCCGCCTGGTCACCGTCGTCGGCCGCTCGAATGTGGTGGGCAAGCCCCTGCTTCAGCTACTCCTGGCCGAGAACGCGACCGTCACGATCGCCCACTCCCGCACCGCGGACCTGCCCGCCGTCACCACGGCCGCCGACATCGTCGTCGCCGCGGTCGGCCGCGCGGGCCTCATCACCGGCGAGCACGTCCGCGACGGCGCGGTCGTCATCGACGTGGGCACCAACGAGGACGAGAACGGCAACATCACCGGCGACGTGAACGCGGACTCCGTCACCGGCAAGGCCTCCGCCCTGAGCCCCGTCCCCGGCGGCATCGGCCCCGTCACCACCGCCCTCCTCATGCGCCACGTGGTCGAAGCCGCCGAATCCACCCGCTGACCAACAAGATCAGGGAGCTCTCACCGCGGGAATCCGTCCGATTCCCCGCGCTGAGAGCTCCCTGATCTTGTTCTCACCAGTGGGTGGTGACGGGGTCGCCGATGGAGACGTTGTCGTAGTACCACTCGGCGTCGGCGGGGGCGAGGTTGATGCAGCCGTGGCTGACGTTCGCGACGCCCTGGGAGTCGACCGACCACGGTGCGGAGTGGACGTAGACGCCACCCCAGGTCAGGCGCTCGGCGAATTCGCCGGTGATCAAGTACCCCTCGGGACTGCTCAACGGGATGCCGATCGTCCTGGAATCGAAGGTGACCGAGCGCTCGTGGGACAGCACCGGGAAGGTGCCGACCGGGGTCTCGCGGCCGGGCTTGCCCATCGAGGCGGGCATGGTGCGGGCGACACCGTTGATCCACACCGTGAACGTATGCGCCGACATGTCCGCATCGGCGGTGGTGCCGCCATTGGTCGCGAACTTCAGATGCTGACCCGCCGCGGACACCGTGATCGGTGACGAGGTCGGCAGGAAGTTGTCCGGCTGCCACATCATCTGCCTGTCATCGAGCCAGGTGATGTGCCCCGCCAGGGCGTTCCCGGCCCGGACATCGACCGTGCGCTCGGCCTTCGCACGATCGGTGACCGCGGACGCGAACTGGACCGTGACCGGGGCCGCGATGCCCATCACCTGACCGGGCCGGGGTGAAATCGATTGAACCGCTGGGAGATCGGTGGAGGTGAGAACCGCACCCGCGGCTCCGGTTCCGAACGCGGCAGCCGCCGCGACGAAGCTTGCGACGAACAGCGAGCGAAGCGCTTTCCGCATCCTTCCATCCCTTCGAGAGGGTGTGGGCCTGGGTTCCTCAGCCTATGACCAGATGATCAGTCCCATCCGGAAATGTTCCCGGTTCGTAACCATTGCCCCGGCGTGGGGGCTTTGTTCGGTTCGTGTCGCCAGGTAGGAGGGCGGAAAACGGCTGTACCCCGCTCCATAACGGAACGGGGTACAGCACAAGCCTATTCGAACGACTCAGCGTGTGATGGCCGCGACCACGTCGTTGTGCAGCGCGTCGGCGCGGGCGATGATTTCCTCGATCTGCTTCAGCACGGGTGCGAACTCCGCGCCCGCCGCCCCGTCGAGGGAGGCCACATTGATGGCGATATTGAGCTGCGAGCTGCCCGCGGCCGAGCGCGCGCAGTCGGCGGCCGCGCCGATATCGGTGACCACGTTCGGATTGCCGATGGGCAGCAGTTCGTGTGCGAGAGAGACGATTTCGTCGGCCTCGGCGACCACGGCCGCGGGCACCCGGGCGGCCTGCAGCAGCGCGGCGGTGATGGCCTCGCCGCGCGCGGCCTGCTCGGCCTCGGTCTCCTTGGGCAGCTTGTAGGCATTGCCGACGCCGGTGAAGGCCGCGGCATCGGCGTCGGCCAGCGCCAGCGCGCGCTCGCGAGCGGCGTCGGCGGCCTCGATGATGCGGTCGACGACCGGACGGTTCGCGGCGTCCTTGGCCCGGGTGGTGTAGCGCGCGACCATGGCCACCAGCGCCGCGCCCTGCGCCGCGTGCAGTGCGGCGACCGCGCCGCCGCCGGGGGCGGGCACCTTGGCGGCCAGTTCGTCCAGATACCCCCGCAGAGTCGAGTCACCGAAGCCGGTGGTGTCGCGAGTCATGAGGGGTGGCCTCCCTTGGCAGTACGGCGAATTCGGGTGATTTCGCCGCCTACCGTACCGGCCGCCGGGTCGCTGTCCGGAACCTGGGTGGCCGCCACCAGCAACCCCCCGGTGTGCCTATGCAATTAGTTGGGTAAGGTCCGGGCATGCGTATCGGGCTATCGATCAACTACACCGACGGCTTCAAGGAGATCGCCGCCGAGGTCGCCGACCTCGAACGGGCGGGCCTCGACATCGTCTTCGTGCCGGAGGCGTATTCGTTCGACGCGGTGAGCGCGCTCGGCTACCTGGCCGCGAAGACCGAACGGGTACAGCTGGCTTCCGGCATCCTGCAGCTCTACACCCGCACCCCCACGCTGACCGCCATGACCGCGGCGGGCCTGGACTACGTCTCCGACGGCCGCTTCATCCTGGGCCTGGGCGCCTCCGGCCCGCAGGTGATCGAGGGCTTCCACGGCGTGGCCTACGACGCGCCCATCGGCCGCACCCGCGAGGCCCTGGAAATCTGCCGCAAGGTGTGGAAGCGCGAACGCCTGGAATACCAGGGCAAGTACTACCAGGTGCCGCTGCCCGAGGGTAAGGGCACCGGCCTGGGCAAGCCGCTCAAGCTCATCAATCACCCTGTCCGCGAGAACATTCCGGTGCTGCTGGCCGCGCTCGGCCCGAAGAACGTCGAACTGGCCGCCGAGGTGGCCGAGGGCTGGCAGCCCATCTTCTTCCTGCCGGAGAAGGCCGACGCGGTCTGGGGCGAATCGGTGAAAGCCGGTCTGGCCAAGCGTGATCCGGCGCGCGGCGACCTCGAGATCTTCGCCGGTCCGGCCCTGGCCATCGGCGACAATGTGGACGGCCTGCGCGAATGGGTCAAGCCGCACCTGGCGCTCTACATCGGCGGCATGGGCGCCAAGGGCAAGAACTTCTACCACACCCTGGCTACCAAGTACGGCTACGGCGCCGAGGCCGACCGCATCCAGGAGCTGTACCTGAAGGGCGAGAAGGAGGCTGCCGCCAAGGCGGTGCCGGACGACCTGGTGCGCGATGTCTGCCTGATCGGTTCGGCGGGCTTCGTCAAGGAGCGCGTCGCCGCGTTCCGCGAGGCCGGTGTCACCGCCCTGAACGTGGTCCCGATGGCCGCCACCCCGGCCGAGCGGGTGAAGCTGATCGAGCAGCTGCGCGAGCTGGTCTGAGCGAACTACGAAGCGAGAAGCCGAGTCCGATCGAATCGGACTCGGCTGCTGTTTCGTTCAGCGTCAGCGCAGCGAGGTCAGCGCCGCATCCAGCGTGGAATGCAGCGAGAACACCTGATCCAGGCTGGTCATCTTCAACTGCCGACTGGTGGCCGGACCATCGGCCACCACCGCGATCCTGGTGTCCCCGGCGCGCTTGTGCACCGCGACCAGTGCCGCCATGCCCGCCGAGGCCAGGAAGCTGACCTCGGACAGATCGATCACCAGGGCGCTGGGCTTGGCGGTCAGGGCCGCGTCGATCGCGTTCTCCAGGGCCGGGGCGGTCGCCAGATCGACTTCACCGGCCACGGCGAGCACGGTGGCAGCATCGCGCTGGGTGACCGAGGTGGTCATCGACTCGGCGAAGGGATAGCCGTCTCCGGAAGTAGTGGTCACGTTTGCCAAATCTGCCATGATCCGTCCGTTCGTGCTGCATGGTCTGCCACATCGGTATTGGTTCGATAGTCGGCGTTATCGCGAAAACCCCAGCTAACGCACTCTTTCGGAGGTCCCCGAAACCGCCCGCCACATTTGCGCCAGCGGGCCCGAATTCACATACGCCCGGCCGCGGAGAATGAAACGGCCAATAGTCGCACCGACATCCGTACCCGCGTGCCCGGCCCGGAGGAATCGATGTCGAGATGATCGGTGAGCGCCCGCATCATGGCGATGCCGCGCCCGCGATTGCCCGGATCCGCGGGCAGCGGCCGCCACGCGCCGGTGTCGGCCACCTCGATGGAGAGGCTGTCCACCCCGCAGTCCGCGGTGAGCCGGACGCGACCCGGCTCACCGCCGAGGTAGGCGTGCTCGATGCTGTTGCTACAGGCCTCGTTCGCCGCCGAGACCAGATCCACGGCGGTGTCGTGCGGGACCGCGGCGGCCGCGAGCCACGCGCGCAGGGCGCGCCGGATGCCCGACAGCTCACGGGCTTCGGCGGGCACGTCCAGGCGCAGGGTCCGCGGCGGCTGGCGGTACACCACCATGGCCACGTCATCGTCGTAGCCGCCCGCGGGCCGCAGCCGCGACAGCACCGAGTCGGCGACCTCGCGCGGCAACTGACCGGCGACGCGGGCCAATTCGTCGGCCAGCTCGTCGAAACGGTCGGCGATATCGACGTTGCGCTGTTCCACCAGCCCGTCGGTGAACAGCACCAGCGTGGAGCCGGGAGACATCGGGGTGGTGGCCTCGGGGCGGCGCGGAATATCGAAGGTGGCCAAGGGGAACGCGCGACCGCCCTCGAGCAGTCTGCCGCGTTTGCCGGGTTCGGCGAGGACCGGGGGCATGTGCCCGGCATTGGAATAGCGCACCAGCCCGCGCACCGGATCCAGAATGGCCGCGCACACGGTGGTGCACATGGCGCCCGGGATGCGGGAGGCGACGGTGTCCAGTTCGGCCAGCAGCTGGGCCGGTCCCGCGCCGCGCAGCAGCAATGCCCGTGCGGCCGTGCGTAATTGGCCCATCACGACCGCCGCCGACAGGCCCCGGCCGACACAGTCGCCGACCACCACGCCGATGGTGCCGTCCTCGAGGCGCACCACGTCGTACCAGTCGCCGCCGATTTCCAGGGGCGGCAGCGCGGGCTCGTAGTGCACCGAGAAACGCGGCGGCAGTTCGATCGGGCCGAGCATGGCACGTTGCAGGGTCAGCGAGGTGGAGCGGGCCTGATCGAAGTTGCGGGCCCGCTGCACGGCCAGACTGAGATGGCCGATCAGCAGCGAGAACAGCGCCCAGTCACCGGGGGTGATGACGCGCGGCGCGGCGAAGCGCAGCCACAGCGCCGAATCGCCGCTCTCGCCGAGCGGGGCCACGATGCCCTCCGAACTGCTCGCGCCCTCCGGAATCGCGAACATGGTGCGGCCGGGCTGCAATCGGGCCCGATCCAGCAGGGCGCGGGCCCGCGCGTCGAGGACCTGGCGGGACTCGCCACCGTTCAGAAAGCGGTCGGGCCGGGCGATCGGCTGCGTGTCGTGCGGTGCGACGCCCGCGCCGGTGTACGGAGTGTCCTCGGAGACATACAGTTCCGGGCCGGTGTGGCGATTGGGCCAGACCGAGACGACCGCGGCCTCCGCGCCGACGGTGCGGCGCAGCTCCTCGAGGCCGACGGTGAGCACCTCCACCACGCTGGTGGCCGCGCCGACCGCGGTGGCCAGCCGCGACACCGCCTGGTCGCGGGCCTGCGCGTCGTGCTCGGCGGTGACATCGCGCAGGGTTCCGACGAAAATACGTTCGCCGTCCTCGGGTTTCACCAGTGAGCTGGTCGACACCGCCAGCCACAGCCGCCGCCCGTCACGATGGCGGATGGGCATGACGAAGCGTGCGGCATCGGTGCCCAGATCCGGATAGCGCGGGGCCTCGGGCACGGTCCACGGATGGGGGAGCGCGTACGGAATGCCTTCGGACCCATAGCCGGTCAGCGCGCCGAACGCCGAATTCACCTCGATCAGCGTGCCGTGCGAATCGACCACGCAGAAGCCGTCCTGCAGCGATTCCACCAGCGCGGTGCGGAAGGCGTCGCGGCCCGCGAGATCGTCGGCGCGCAAACGCTGTTGCTCGTAGCGGCGGGTGCCGTCGAGGAATCCACGCGTGGCCACGTCCAGCGCCGCCATGGTCTGCAACAGGAACTCCAGCGCCGCCTCGGTGCGGTCGTTCCCGTCCGGCACCGGCATCAGCCCGTCGTGTTCGAGCAGCCGGTAGTGGTGCTCGGTGAGGTCGAGAATGCTCACGCCCTCGACCAGCGCCCGCCGCCCGAGTTCGTAGCCCTCGGCGAGACTGTTGTGATTGGGTGCGCGCAGGTGCAGGCGGAGCGCGGCGGCGTACGCCTCGCGGAAGGCGGCCAGTACCGCACTCACGCCGGGATTCCGCTCATGACTTCACCGCCGGAATGGGTTGGGCGGGATGGGAATGCCCGCGATGGCGGGCGGCCAGCACGATCGCGTCGTCGGTGTCCTTGGCGTGGCGGGCCAGCACCTCCGCGGTGATCTCGGCGGTCGGCTTGGCCAGGTCGATGGAATCGACGAAGGAGCTGGTGATGCCGTCGGTGGACATCAGCAGCAGATCGCCCGGGCGGACCGCGACCGTCTGGGGTTGCAGGTTCGGGGGCAGCAGGTAGCCGACGATGCCGCCCGAGAGCAGGGCGGTGGCGCGAATGGCCGGTTTGCCCGGAGCCGCTGCGACAATGCGGGATTCGACATTGCCGACGCCCAGCCAGTGCACCCGGTCGCGAGAGTCGAACAGCGCCAGCGAGACCGCCGCACCGCGGGTGTCGGACATGGCGCGATGGCACAGCAGCATGAGCACGTCCAATGGCTCCGCGCGGTTCTCGGCGAGCACCTGGGCGGCGCGATCGGAGGCGTCCGCGGCGGCGGCGCCGTGGCCGAGGCCGTCGAGCACGGCGAAGAGCACCGAGCCCCCGCCCGCGTCGAGCACGACCGACCGGTCGCCCGAAACTCGTTGCCCGGGTAGCGCGCGACCGGCGACGGCCCATTCGACCGTGCCGATGAAGCCGTCCTCACGCACCGGTGGGTACCCACTTCCACATTTCGACGAGGGTGCCGTGCCCCGGTTCGGAAGTGATGACCATGCCGTCCATCAGGCGCTTGGCGCCCGGAAGGCCCAGGCCCAGACCGCGTCCGGTGGAGAAACCGTCCTCCATCGCGCGTGGAATGTCCGGAATGCCGGGGCCATTGTCCTTGGCCTGCACCACCATCGAGCGCTGGCCGTCCCGATCATGGACACCGAGGCGGATCTCCCCGGTGCCCGCGTAACTCGTGATATTGCGCGCCACTTCGGAAATGGCCGTCGCGATCATGGTGCGATCGGAGAGCGAGAAGCCGAGTTTGGCAGCCAACTCCAGCCCCGCTTGCCGAGCGGTCACGATGTCGTTGGACACGTTCACCGCGATCACCACGTCGTCAGCGGCCACGATCACGACCGTCTTTTTGGCTGCGACTGTGGATCTTCTTGTTCAGCCAGGACAGACCCTCTTCGAGGTCCAGGGCCGTGTGCATGCCCTCGAAGGTGAGTCCCAATTGCACCATGGCGAAGGCGACTTCGGGCTGCAGGCCCACGATGACCGTTTCCGCTCCCCGCAGCTTGGTCATGTGGGCGATGGTACGCAGCGATCTGGCGGCAAAGGAGTCCATTACGTCGATTGCGGTGACATCGACGATGATGCCCTGGGCGCGGTAGCGACTGACGTAGGTCATCAGATCGTCTTGCAGGCGTTCGGTATCGGCGTCGGTGAGCGCTGACTGCACCGACGCGATGAGGTAGGTGCCCTGCTTCAGAATGGGTACCGGCATCTGCCCCGCCCTGGTTACCGTCCGTCGCGATCGGTGACGCGCGACACCTCGTAGCCGAGCAACCGCTCCGCTTCCTCGATGCCACCCTGGAGGTCACCGACGGCATTCATCTTCGACAAATCCAGGCCGATGGTGACCAGGGTAAGCGCGATCTCCGACGACAGGCCGGTAATGATGACATTCGCACCCATGAGTCCGGAGGCGTCCACGGTCTGCACCAGGTGGTTGGCCACCGTGGAGTCGATCGCGGGCACACCGGTGATATCGATGACGACGACCTTGGCGCGATTGGCGCGGATCGCCCGCAGCAACTGCTCGGTCAGCTGCCGGGCGCGCTGGGAGTCCAGCACACCGATGATGGGGAGGATGAGCAGCTGCTCGCGCACCTGGAGCACGGGCGTGGACAGCTCGCGAATCGCCTCCTGCTGCTGGCGGATGACGCGCTCGCGCTCCTGCACGAAGGACACGGCCACGGTGTTGGCGATGCGGTTGGCGGCGGGCTCGTAGGCGTCGAGCACCAGTTTCAGCAGTTCGAAGTCGGACTGGTACTTCTCGAAGAGGCTGCGCGCCAGCACGTCTCGCAGCAGCAGCACGATGCCGACGACCTCGTCGGTCTCGACGCCCCGGGGGATGATGCGCTCGGACAGATCGCGCGCGTAGGCCTGCAGCGCTTCGACGCTACCGGTCTCGAGCACCTCGACGTAGTTGTCGTAGACGGAGGTGGCTTCCGAGAAGATCTCCTCGGGCGTCATGGCGGTGAGCAGCTGGGCATCGGTAATGCGACGGGCCCACTCCTCGCGCAGTTCGGTGCGGTTCTGCCGCAGGTGTTCGACAAGCTGCGGCAGCAGATTGTCGACGGGACCCGCGGGCAGAGAATCCGCCGAGAGACCGATGGACACGTCGGACATGAAAACTCCTGCCCCTTTCGCTGAGTCGGTGCCGACCACCGTCGGAAGCCGGTGCCGAGCCTAGTCTTACCCACTACCCCATGCGGCCCAAACCAAACCCAGGTCGCCGCTCGGTCGTCAAGAGGTGTGCTCGTCGCGGGTTTCGGGTCTTCGGTGGTGGGCCAGCAGCGTGTCGTAGATGTCGGCCAGGGCGGAGAGCTGGCCACGATCCAGCACATCGATCATGTGACGGCGCACACTGTCGACATGCGAGGGGGCGGCGGAATCGAGGACCTGCGCGCCCTTTTCGGTGAGCACCGCCGCGGTGCGGCGGGCATCGTCGGGAATGGACTCCCGCGCAACCAGTCCGCGCTTCTCCATCCGGGTGATCTGATGCGAGAGCCGCGACTGCGACCACTCCAGCACCGCCGCGAGCTCGGCGAAGCTGCGCCGATGATCGGTGGCGTCGGCGAGCCGGGCCAGCACCGTGTACTCCACATAGGTCAGATTCGAAACGCGCAGCGAATCCCGCCCGACCGCCGCGGCGATGAGATCGCGGGTGAACACATATCCCAGCCACGCGCGCATCTCGACATCGTCGAGCCAACGGGTTTCGGCCACAGTTCCACTCCCGGGTTCCACTGCCATGCTAAGTCCTCCCCGTCGCCGACAAGCGCATCATGCACAGGTAACACCCGCCCGGTTGAAGGTGCAACCTGTACCTGTTCGCAACGGCCTGTTGGGTGCTGGATAGAGTCACTCTGCTTGAACCGTTGGCTGACCAGCCCCCAGCCCTGCTCGAGGAGTGCGATTCGTGACCGCGCCTGATTTTCTGTACTCGGATCTGCTGCCGATCGGTAAGGACGAGACGCCGTATCGGCTGCTCACCACCGAGGGTGTGAGCACGTTCGAGGCGGTTGGGCGGACCTTCCTGCAGGTCGAGCCCGAGGTGCTGCGGATGCTCACCGCGGAGGCCATGCACGACATCAGCCACTACCTGCGCCCGGCGCATCTGGCGCAGCTGCGGAAGATCATCGACGATCCGGAGTCCAGCGGCAACGACCGGTTCGTGGCGCTGGATCTGCTGAAGAACGTGAACATTTCGGCGGGTGGCATTCTGCCGATGTGCCAGGACACCGGCACCGCCATCGTGATGGGCAAGAAGTCCGAGGGCGTGCTCACCGGAATCGATGACGCGGAATGGATTTCGCGCGGCGTGTTCGACGCCTACACCAAGCTGAACCTGCGCTACTCGCAGCTCGCCCCGATCAATATGTGGGACGAGAAGAACACCGGCAACAACCTGCCCGCGCAGATCGAGTTGTACTCGCAGCCCGGCGATCCCGCGCACCCGTTCTACAAGTTCCTCTACATGGCCAAGGGCGGCGGCTCGGCCAACAAGTCGTTCCTGTACCAGGAGACCAAGGCGATCCTGAACCCGGACCGCATGCTCGAGTTCCTCGACGAGAAGATCCGCTCGCTGGGCACCGCGGCCTGCCCGCCGTACCACCTGGCGGTCGTGATCGGCGGCACCTCGGCCGAATTCGCCCTCAAGACGGCCAAGTACGCCTCGGCGCACTACCTGGACAACCTGCCGACCGAGGGCTCGATGGCCGCGCACGGCTTCCGCGACCTCGAGCTCGAGGAGCAGGTCTTCAAGCTGACCCAGTCCTTCGGCATCGGCGCGCAGTTCGGCGGCAAGTACTTCTGCCACGACGTGCGCGTCATCCGGCTGCCGCGCCACGGCGCGTCCTGCCCGGTGGCCATCGCGGTCTCCTGCTCGGCCGACCGGCAGGCGCTGGCCAAGATCACCCCGGAGGGCGTCTTCCTCGAGCAGCTGGAACGTGAACCGGCGCACTACCTTCCGGAGCAGACCGACTCCATCCTCGGCGGCGACGTCGTCAAGATCGACCTGAACCGGCCGATGTCGGAGATCCGCGACGAGCTGTCCAAGTACCCCGTCAAAACTCGGCTCTCGCTGACCGGCCCGCTGGTCGTGGCCCGCGACATCGCGCACGCCAAGATCAAGGAACGTCTCGACGCGGGCGAGCCCATGCCGCAGTACCTGCGCGACATGGCCGTCTACTACGCCGGTCCGGCCAAGACCCCCGACGGCTACGCCTCGGGCTCCTTCGGCCCCACCACCGCCGGGCGCATGGACTCCTACGTCGACCAGTTCCAGGCCGCGGGCGGCTCGCACGTCATGCTGGCCAAGGGCAACCGCTCCGCGCAGGTCACCAAGGCGTGCAAGGAGCACGGCGGCTTCTACCTCGGCTCCATCGGCGGCCCCGCCGCGCGCCTGGCGCTGGACTGCATCAAATCCGTCGAGGTGCTCGAATACCCCGAGCTCGGCATGGAAGCCGTGTGGAAGATCGAGGTCGAAGACTTCCCCGCCTTCATCGTCGTCGACGACAAGGGCAACGACTTCTTCGCCGAGACCTCCAAGCCGATCGCCCTGCGCGTGCGCGAGCGCTCCAAGGAACGCGGCTGATCCGATGAGCGTGGACGGCGGCACCGAGATGCCGATGATCCGGCGGCGCGGCGTGCGCCGCGTGGCGGCCATGGCCGTGCTGCTCGGCGGCTCGCTGGCCGCCGTCCCCGCGGTGCACGCGGTTCCTGTCCTGCCACAGGATCTTTCGATCAACGGCGAGGGCATCCCGACCGCCCAGGCCATCGCCGCCGGCACCGACGGCCTCGATCCGCTATTGGCCGCCGCCTACACCTCGGCGGCGGCCCAGGCCCACGCCAACGGCGTCGCACTGTGGATCACCTCCGGCTACCGCACCCCCGCCGAACAGGAAGCCCTCTGGGAAGACGGAATCCAGACCTACGGCACCCCCGAGGCGGCCCGCCGCTGGGTCCTCCCACCCGGCGAATCGACCCACGTCACAGGCGAAGCCATCGACGTGGGCCCCCGCGAGGGCGCCCAGTGGCTCGAGGACAACGGCAACCACTGGGGCCTGTGCCGCATGTACGACAACGAGTGGTGGCACTTCGAACTCGCCACCGCCCCCGACGGCCCCTGCCCGGCCCGCCTGCCGGACGCCAGCCTGCGCTGATCCGGCGCGCGGTACCTGCCCGCCAAGCCCTTCTGACGCCGGGCCGCCCGGGTATGACCTGAATGTCCGTAATTGGAAGCTGATCGGTCATATTCGGGCACCTGGAGGTTTATCTGGTAACCGTACCGTCGCCCCTGAAGGGCTCGGCGGACGGAGATGTGATGCTGGAACCGCGGCTTCGGACCATGTGGCTGGCCAATGCGGCGAGCGCGGGCGCGGCGGTGGCCGTGCGCACGCCGCGCCCGCTGTTCGCCGCGGAGGCGCGGCGTGAGCAGCGCGAGGCCGTGGTGGCCTCGGACCTGGAAGTCGTGACGGTGACCGATCATTCGGCCGTCATCACCTGGACCACGCGGGCGCGCAACCGGGCCGGGCGACTGCGGCCGGTGCCCGCCGACACCGAGGTGCGCATCGGGCCCGCCGACGGCCGCGCCGAACCGCGGATCTGGCATTTCGAGGGGCGGCGGACCGCCTATCACTACGCGGAGATCCGCGATCTGGAACCGGGGCGGGCCTATCGCTTCGCGGCCTACTCCGACGGCCGGCGGGCGACGCCCGCGCGCACACTGGTCACCCGGCGGTCCGGAACACCCGAATCCACCGGTGTTTTCACCACTTTGACACCGCCGCCCGGACGGCTGATCCGGACCCTGGCCCTGGCCAACGACCTGCACTTCGGCGAACTCGCCAGCGGACTGTTCGCGGGCCTGTTCGAGGGACTGCGCCACAGTACCGACGAATATCCCGAATTCATGCTGCGGGCCGTGCTGGAGGATCTGCGACTCCCGGACCGCGCGGCGGACCAGCTCATCGTGGCGGGGGACATGACCGATTCGGGGACGGCCGCGCAATCGCGGGGCGTGCGCGAACTTCTCGACGGATGGGGCAGCCTCGGCCGGGACTACTTCGCGTGCAGAGGAAATCACGACATCCGGCCGCCGGGGGAGCCCGATCACTGGGGCGAGGCGTTCCACGCGCGCGAGCGGCTCGTCGAATATTTCGTCGGCGGCCTGCGCCTGATCGGACTGGACACCACTCGCCCGCGCGGCGCGGGCGGCACCATAAGCCCGCCGCAGCTGGACCACCTGCGCGAACTCCTGCGCGGCGAACCCGATCGGCCGACATTGATTTTCGGCCACCACCCGGTGACCAGGCATGCGGCGGTGAGCAATCCGGGCGGCCCCGGATTCGTCATGGACCGGCTCAACGCGGCGGCACTGCACGCCATCTACGCGGCCGCGCCGGGCGTTTTCCTGCATCACAGCGGCCACACCCACCGAAACCGACTGAGCCGTCCGGATTCCGGCGTCGGGGTGGAGTTCCTCGAGGTCGGCGCGGTCAAGGAATACCCGGGCGGCTACACACTGCTGCGCGTCTACGAGGGCGGCTACATGGTCAACTTCTGCAAGACACGTTCCGAGGCGGCCCGCCGCTGGAGCACCCGCACCCGCAGCCAATACCTGGGCCTGCACCCCGACCACGCGCTGGGCAGTCTGCTCGACCGCAATCACGTTGTGCTGCGCGACTTCTCGGGCCTGGCCGGGTAGCAGGGCCCGCGCCCCACCCACACCGAGACAGCCGGTGAGCGCGACACACCGGGCGTGCCGTTTTCGGTATGTCCGGGCAATGTGACCCCAATGTCCGTCCTGTTCGGCATACTCCGTGATGCGAGTGCACGCCCAGCCCGACCGGACATCGCGGTGTCCGCTCGTTCGCCGCTGTGCGAGCACCGCCGATTCGGCATGCTGGGTTCGGGACTTCCCTAGTGATGGAGGCATTGGTGGGCAGGCAGGGCACGCAGTACCGTTCCAATCACGGCACGCTCCGGCATCAGCGCCCACCCGTCCGAGTCCACCGCTCCGCCCACCCCGTCCGCGACGCCGTATTCGCCACCGGCTGGCTGATTCTCGAACTCCCCACCGCCGTCCTGCTCGCCGTTTTCGTCGGCACCGGCTGGCTCGGCTACGTCCAGCACACGGGCACCCCCACCCAGCCCCGCTCGGCCGTCGTCGTACCCGCCGAGACCGCCGCTCGCTGAGCGACACCGCCGCGCGCCGAGGTGATTCCGGCCGATCGAGTTCGGCCGCCGTGCGATCGAAAGACGCTACTGCCGTTGAGCCTGTTCGATATTCGAGCGGTGGATGGGGAGCCAATCCCGGGCTTGGGGTGCATCCGGGCCGAGGCGCGCGTCGTCCGGTTCCGCGCCGCGGCGTAGGGCCTCGATGTAGGCGCGATCGGCGGTGATGCGTGCGGCTACCTCGGGCCCCTCGGCGACCGTGCCGTGGCCGGGGATCAGGACCTCGATGCGCTTCGCAGCCTCTTCCAGGTGGTCGAGGGCCGACCGGTAGGCGTCGATCTGGCCGGGGCGGCGCGCGTCGAGCATCGGGATCAGGATGTCGGAGAACATGTCTCCGGCGATCAGGACGCCACGGTCGGCGAGCAGGACCGCGGCGTGGCCGACCGCGTGTGCCCCGTGTTCGATGATCTCGCCCGGCACCGGCCCGCCGTCCGCGGGCAGCGGGGTGACGAGCGCGACCAACTCCAGGGGGACGCCCGACGCGCTCTCCGCCGCCATCGCCCGTGCGCGTTCCCGGGCTCCCGTGGCCAGCTCGGCGCACGCGGCGGTGGCGTAGCGCGGCACGTCGCCGAACCGGGAATGCCACAGCAGGTGGTCCCAGTGCGGATGGGTGCAGCACCCGGCGACCACCGGAATGCCCAGCCGGTCAACCTCATCGGCGAGCTCGTCCAGATCGGAGCCGTCGATGCCCGGATCGACCAGGATCAACCCGTCCTCGCCGCGCACCACGGTCGCGTTGCTCCAGACCCACGCGCTCTGCCGCACCCAGACGCCGTCGGCCACCTGCTTCAGCATCGGCTCACTCTGTCAGGCGAATCCGCAGGGGCGCAAGGGGTGTCCGGATCCCCCCGACGGAGATTTCGGCGGCCGGAAACGACGCCACCCCGGTGCCGCTGGGTGCGGGCACCGGGGTGGCGGGCGGGTGGATCGGCCGGAGCCGGTGGGGCGGTGGCCGATTCGGGTGGCGGCTCAGTCGTCGAGGGAGCTGCCGTTGCGGGGACGGGAGGCGGTGCGGGCGCGGCGGCGGGCGGCCTGCAGTTCGGCGAGTTCCTGCTCCAGGGTCTCGGCGATCCGGAACTGGCCGGTGTCGTAGACATTGAGCGGGGGCACCGGGTCGGTCAGGTCGGCGAGCGGGGAGCGCTCGTCCTCTTCGGCCTTGCGGGTCTTGCCGGTGGCGGAGCGGCGTTCCTTGTCGGCGGACTTGCCATTGTCCGAATGGGTTTCGGACTTGGTGGCCCGGGTGTCGGGCTCGACCACCCGGGCATCGGCCTCAACGGTCCGCTCGGCCTCGACCGGGGCCGCGGGCAGGGCGGGGGTCGGGGTGGGCGCCGAGGGCGGCTGCGGGCGGCTGGGCCACGACACTACGGTCGGTGCGGCGCGGCGTAGTTGTTCGCCCGGATCGGGTAGATCCCGGATCTGGTCGGTGGCCCGCACGATGGCCAGGCCGTACCGTCCGGCCGCGGCATTGTGGATCAGCAGCGCCACACCGATCATGACGGGTGCGATGGTGTGCACCGCCACGTCGTACCAGCTGCCCTGCTTGAGATACGGGTAGGTGTTCAGGATGACCGTCAGGCTCAGCAGCGCGATCTCGGCGACCACGACCTGCTTGCGGCTGTCGATCACACCCCACTCGGCCACCTTGTTGGTGCCGATCATGATGATCACGAGGCAGACCGAGATCATGCCTTCGAGCAGGTAACTGAACCAGTAGAGCGGATCGCTCGCACCGCCCGGCGCGATATTGTGCTGCACGTTGACCGCGGACCAGAGCATGCCCGCGGCGACCACTCCCGCGAGTGCGCGCTGGCTCCACGCGCGATGTTTGTACAGCGACGCCAGTTTGGCGTGCGGGCTCGATTCTCGCCGCTGCGCGGCGATCGCCTTGCGGGCGAGCAGCAAGTCGCGAATGTCGGCCTTCTCAATCTCTTCGGTGGTCTGCCGGGCGCGATCGGCGGCATTGGCCGCGGCCTCGGCCTGCTTCCAGCGTTGAGCCCGCTCCTGCTCGCGAATGCGCTCGGCTAGATCGCGCTCGGCGACCAGTTCGGTCTCCGACAGCGCATCGGTGAGAGCGGGATCGTATTGGTAGGCCAGCCGACCCCGGGCCTTCTCGACCCGTTGCGCTAGCTGGCTGACCTCGTCCTCGCGCGGATGTTCAATAGTCATCTGGACCCCCGTCCAGGGAGTCCGGATGGCTGACAGGTGATTCCGGTAGGCACGGAGAACATTTTTAGTCGATACACGCCCAACCGCGAAACTGTTGATTTGCCGATGGTCCAATCCTTACGGCGCGCCGCCCTGCGACACGCGGGTGAGTGGGTAAGTCGGGGCAGGATCGATCGCGGTTCGGACCGCGCGTTCAGCGGGGTTGCCGAACCCGGCGTGGCGCAACCGGATTGCGATATTGATCCCATTCGGGGGCGAAGGTCCCTAGGCCGCGCCGCACCCCGCCACCAGACTTGGGCCGTGCGCATCGGCGACCTCGACCGAATCATCACCGAAATCGACACCCTGCGAGACGCGCTGGCGGACGCCGAACGGCAATGGGCGGTCCGGATCGCCGGCGTCGACCCGCGCCATCGCGCGGGTGCGCTGAATCTCGTGCACTACTGGGCGATCCGCCAGTTCGATCTGCGCGGGCTGCAACGGCGGCTGGCCGCGTTCGGACTGTCCTCGCTCGGGCGCAGCCAGGGGCACGTGGCATCCACGCTGAACGCCATCGGCACGGCGGCGCGGGCGCTGGCGCACTCCGACGATCCGGACCGGTTGCCGCCCAACGGGTACACCGCCGGGGCGAACGTGCTGCGGCGGCGCACCTTCGAGCTGCTGGGGCCCGCGCCCGCCCGGCGCTCGACCCGCATCATGGTCACCCTGCCCGGAACGGCCGCGGCCGACCCCCAGCTCATCGCCGATCTCGTCGACCGGGGCATGGACGTCGCCCGGATCAACTGCGCCCACGACGATCCGGCCGCCTGGGCCGCGATGATCACCGAACTGCGGCGGGAGGGCCCGCGATCGTGCCGTGTCGCAATGGATCTGGCGGGACCGAAGCTGCGCACCGGCCCGATCGCCCAGGGCCCGCCCGTGGTGAAGCTGCGCCCGGTGCGCGACGTGCTGGGCCGGGTCACCGAGACGGCGTGGTGCTGGCTCACCCCGATCGATCGGCCTGGCCCGCCGCCGCGCGCGGACGTCCCGGTGCTGCCGGTGGACGCCGCCTGGCTGTCGAAGCTGGCCCCCACCTCCACTTTCCGGCTGCAAGACGCCCGCGACGCCAAGCGGTTGTTCACGGTCGTGCACGCCGACGCCGGGGGCGCGCTGGCCTGTACCGGCCGCACCGCCTACATCCTGGCCGGTACGAAACTGGTCGCCGATACCGGCGTCATCACCGAGGTCGGCCCGCTGCCCCCGGTCGAGCAGCACCTGGTGCTCTCGCCGGGGGACACGCTGCTGCTGACCCGCGACTGCGTTCCGGCCGAGGTCCCGCCCCGGGGTCTGCCGCGCATCGGCTGTACGCTGCCGGAGGTCTTCGGCAATGTCCGCCGCCGCCAGCCGATCCTGTTCGACGACGGCAGGATCACCGGCCGGATCCTGGACTGCGACGCGGACACCATCACGGTCACCATCACCGAGGCCACCGCGCCCGGCAGCAAACTGCGCGCCGGCAAGGGCATCAACCTGCCCGAGACCACCCTGCCGGTGCCCGCCCTGACCGAAACCGACCGTGCCAACCTGCCGTTCGTCATCGAGCACGCCGACCTGGTCGAGATGTCGTTCGTGCGCACCCGCCAGGATGTGAGCGATCTGCTGGCCGCCCTCGACGAGCTCGGCGGCGACGGACTCGGCGTCATCGTGAAAATCGAGACCGCGCAGGGCTTCCGGAACCTGCCCGCCATCCTGCTCGAGGTGATGCGCCGTCCCCGCGCCGGTGTCATGATCGCGCGCGGCGATCTGGCCGTGGAATGCGGCTACGAGCGCCTGGCCGAGCTCCAGGAGGAGATTCTGTGGCTGTGCGAGGCGGCCCACCTGCCGGTCATCTGGGCGACCCAGGTGCTCGATCAGCTGGCGCGTTCGGGGCGGCCCTCACGCGCCGAGATCACCGACGCCGCCATGGGAGTCCGCGCCGAATGCGTCATGCTCAACAAGGGGGCCGTGCATCGTCGACGCGGTCGCCACCCTCGACGACATCCTGCAGCGCATGAGCGCCCACGCCGACAAGCAGACCACCTTCATGCGCTCTCTGCGGTCCTGGTATCGCGCCGAAACGCCGCAGGCGACCGGTGCTGAGGGCGGTGGATCGTCGTGTGACGAATCGACGACACCGTCGGCCCCGCAGTAGGTCTCCGGCGGCGTCCGGTGGCCACGCATCGGTGCGTCGTCACGCGACGACCGGGCGCGTCGGCCCCCGGGGGCGGATTCGGTTGTCAGCCCACCGTTTCGAGTTCCTCGTCGAGCGGGATCGCGCCTTCGAGGCCGTGCGGGAGACGGCGGCGGTTGGGGGAGCCGAGGGCGGTGGTGAGATCGGAGCCGTCGTGCTCGGCGAGCAGATCGTCGGAGTCCCAGACGAGCAGGGTTGCGCTGACGGTGTTCTCGGCCGCCGAGTGGGCCAGATCGTAGTGGGCGCAGGCCGGGACGTGGGGGTAGGTGATCCAGAGGTCGTAGCCGGTCATGAACAGGTCCAGGTCGAATTGCACGGAGAGACCGAGCAGTTCGCTGCGGCCGTTGTCGTCGACACCGGCGAAGGCCTCGTCCAGGGCCAGCAGGCGGGGCGCCTGCGGGTCGGCCGAGTCGAGCATGACGTGGGCCGCGGCGAACAGCGGCAGGTGCAGTGAGACCGACTGTTCGCCGCCGGACAGGGCGCTGTGGCGGGCCACGGTGAGGCGGTCCTCGGTGCCGTCGGCGGTGAGGATGGTGAACGAGAAGATGCGCCAGGCGCGGTAATCCAGGGTGGCGGCCAGGATCTCGGGAAAGGAGCGTTCCGGGTGCGCGGTGCGGGCGGTGCGGATCTCGGCGGCGAAGTAGGCGCGGATGGTGGACAGGTCCTCGGGTGTGAGGTCGGCGGAGTCGCGGTCGAGGAGCTTGCAGACCGCGCGGGCCGGTTCGGAGAGGTTGTCGGCCAGCACCCAGTGCACGCCGATGGTGTTGCCCGAGGACATGCGCCGCTGCTTCATCTCGGTGCCCATGCGGGAGATGAGATCGCGGGCGTCGGAGGTGCGTTCGTGGATCTGCTGGGCCAGGCCGGTGAGCAGCGCGTCCTCCAGGATGCGGCGCTCGGCGTCGGTGAGCAGCAGTTCCTGGTCGCGGCGCGCGCCGCCGATGCGCTCGGCGAAATCGGCCAGCGCGGACAGGCCGTGATCGTCGTGCACCTGGACCACGGTGAGGCCGTCGGCGGCATCCCAGTGCAGCCGGTAGTCCTGGCGGGCGGCGGTGAGCGCCGCGTCGAATTCCTGCAGGGCGGTGGTGACCGCGCTGCGGGTGGCCTTGCGCGCCGCCTCACCGGCGCGCACCGAAGCCGTTGCGGTGGCGAGGGTTTCGAACAGGGCCGACACCTCGTCGGGCAGCACCTTCGGCGCCTGCTCCGGGTCGCCGTTCTCGATCCGGTACAGCAGCTGCTCGGGCGTCGGCCAGGCGGCATCGCTGCTGGGCCAGCGGATCTCGGCGGGCGCGCCCAGCAGGCTCAGCAGGTCCGGGCGCGCGTAGGGCGCCAGATGCCGGACGTCGGCGAGCAATTCGGTCAGCGCGGTGCCCAGCGTGTCGTGTGCGGCCCGATGCGCGCCCTCGGCGGTACCGACGGCCTCGATGGCCTCCGCGGCCGCCTTGCGGGCCGCCTTCTGCTCGGCGCGGGCCGCGTCGATCTTCTCCCGGGCCGCCTCGAGCTCCCGATCGATATCGGCCGCACCGGCTCCCAGCGCGTCGCGCAGCGTCTCCAGCTTGCGCAACTGCTCCTGATACCCGCTGCGCGCGGCCTCGGCCTCCTCGGCGAACGCCTCGGCCAGATCCTTGGACTCCTCGAGCCGATCCCCGGCCTCCCGCGCCCGCTCGTGCTCACGCTGATGATCCCCGCGCAGGCGCAGCAGCGCGGTCCCCGCGTTCTCGAAATGCCTTACGGCAGCGGCCAACGCGTCCAGTTCGGCCGGATCCCGCGGCGCCTTGTGATCGGCCGCGATGGCCCGGACCTTCTTGTCCGCCGCGGAGTATTCCGCCACCGCCTGATCCAGATCCCGCTCCGCCTGCCCGGCGGCCTCGGCCCGCGAGCGCAGCATGCCCGCCGCCTCGGCGACGCCCCGCAGCGCCGCGGTGACCGCGGTGGTGCGCGGAAGCGCCTTGGCGGCGGCCGAAATCCGGCCCAGTTCGTCGGTGGCGGCCTGTTCGGCGGCCGCGGCGATCTCGGCCTCGGTCACGGCCGCCTCGATCGCAGCGGCCAGCTCGGCCAGGCGCAGCTCGCGTCGCCGGGCACGCGCGGTGGTGCCGATGAACTCCGCGTCCGCCTTGACGTGACGGCCGACCTGAACCCCCTGCCGGAAGCGGCCGTCGGCGCCTATGGCGACACCGCCGCCGGACGCGACCGGTTGGGCCGCCGCACCGGAAACCCGCTGTGCGGAACCGCTCCCGGGCGCGGGGTCGTCCTTGCCGGAGGCCCGCTTGCCGTCGGCCGCGTCGGATTCGTGCAGGGCGATCGAGGCCAGGACGTCGGCCACGGTCTGTCGTGGCACGGTCAGTGAATCGGTGTCGTCCTCGACCACGAGGACGTCGGCGAGCGTGCGCCCGGAGGGCCGCTCTCCCGGCGGCAGCGGCACCAGGAATTGATCGGAGGCGTGCTCGGGCAGTTCCTCGCCGGGGCACACCCACGCGTCGAGCAGGTTCGCGGCCTGCAGGGCCGCCTCGATCCCCGCCGCCCGCGCCGGGGGGACGGCATCGGCGAAACGGACCAGACGCCACAGGGGCGCGCCCGGGCGGTCCGGCCGGATATCGGTGCGGGCCGCGAAACCGGCTGGCGCGTCGTCGCGTTCGGCCGCGACCGACTCCCGCTCGGCGCGCAGCTCACCCGCCCGGGTGGTGGCCTGCGCGGCGCGCGCACGCGCCTCCTGCCGCCGTGCGCGGATCTCGTCGGTCAGCGGTTCGGTGCGCTCGGCGAGGACCTCCGCCGGTGTGGCGGGAGCGGTGTCGTCGTCGAGGGCGATGGCCAGCGCTGCCCTCGCCTCGGCGGCTTCCAACGCCGCGCCGCCCGCGCCCGTTGTGGCGGAACGATTTCCGGCCGCCTCGCCGGACGCGGTACCGCGCCCCTTCTTCGCCTTGCCGCCGGAGGTGGCGTCCCGGGGAGGGGCCTGCTCGGTGCCGACCATGGCGAGCGCATCGTCGATGGCCTCGAACAGGCCGGTCCGGATGGGGGAGTAGACCTCTCGGTGCGTGTCCCACCAGTCACGCAGGGACACAGCGGTATTCGATCGGGCGAGCGCGACTCCGGCTTCGGCCGCGGCCAATTCGGCGGCCGCGGACTCGCGCGCCTCCACGGCACGCTGGGCGGCGCGTTCGGCGCGGGTGCGTTCGGTGACGGCCTGGTCGACCAGGGTCAGGGCGCGGCGGACGGCGCGGACGTCGGCGTCACGTTCCTCGGCGTGGGAGCGGACGGTGGTGGTGAGATTGTCGGCGCGGGCGGACTCGGGCAGCGTCGTCCACGGGATGCCCGCTTCCTCGGCGGCGGAACGCAATTCGTCCTCGCCACGGGCCAGGGCCGACGATGCGTTCGTCACGGCGGCCTGGGCGCGTTCGGATTCCTCGAGACGCTGATCGACGGTCTGGCGCGACTTCAACGCCTTGTCGTTGTGGACGGCGGCGGAGGTCTCCAGACGGCGGACCGCGTCGGCGAGGTCGTCGAGCTGCTGTTTGCCCTCGTAGGCGCTGGAGCGCTGCAGGGTCTCGCGGTCGGCGAGGGCCTGCTCGTAGGCGCGGTCGGCGTCCTCGGCGCGGGTCTCGGCGGCGGCGCGCTCGGTGTCGCGGCGGCGGCGCAGCGCGGCGGCCGCGTGCAGGGCGGTGCCGGAGTGGGTGACCGCGTCCAGGCGGGTGCGCACCTGGTCGATATCCGTCTTCGCCTGCACGGCAAGGTATTTGTGGTAGACCTTGACGAAATCGCGGGTGGCGGTGTCGGCCTGGATCAGGCCCTCGAGGGTGCGGCCGACCTCCTCCATATCGCTGAAGGAGCGGGCGGCGTCGAGGATCAGCTGCTCGTCGAGCGGGCGCAGGCCGTCGGTGAGGGCCTGGGACAGTCCGCGCGGGTCGAGGTTCTTGGCCAGCTGTGGGCGGCGCAGCGTCAGAATGAGATTGATCAGCTGGTCGTAGCGCTGCTGACCGAGGCCGAACATGCGGGCGTCGATGGCATTGCGGTACTCGACCGGCCGGTCCACGATGGCGTCGGAGCCGATCTGCTCGGCCAGCTGCTTGCGGGTCAGCGGCCGGTCGTCGGGGCCCAGCAGCGAGAAGTCCACGCCCACCCGGCCGTCGGCCACGAAATACCAGCGGGTCACCTTGTCGTTTGAGCGGGTGGCGCGCATGCCGATGCCGATGGTCACCGTCTCCGGGGAGTCCCAGCTGCCGCGCGCGAACTCCATCCACACGTAGGAGTAGGCCGATTCCTGCTTGCGGTAGAGCAGGTTCGACTTCATGGTGCGTTCCTCACCCGCGAACGGGTTGAGCCGGCGCGGCTCGATCCGGCCGTCGAGCACGAACGGGAACAGCACCTCGAGGGCCTTGGTCTTGCCCGAGCCATTGGGCCCGCGCAGCACCAGGCGGCCGTCGGCGAAGCAGAACTCCTGGTCGCGGTAGTCCCACAGGTTGATGATGCCCGCCCGGGTGGGGACGAAGCGCACTCCACCGTGAATGTGGTCGGCCATCAGTGCCCGGATCCCTTCTGTGTGGAGCTGTCCGCGTCGTTGTGCGCGGGAGAGTTGGTTTGCGCGTGAGAGTCGAGTTGCGTTGGGGAGAGGAACAATTCGGATTCCGCACGGGTGCGGATGGTGACGATCGCACCCCGGTAGCGGGCCAGCGCGGGCAGGATGAGCAGCCCGCCGTCGACGAGCTCGACCAGGCGCAGCCGCTCGAGCAGGGACACCACCTCGGCGGTCAGGCCGGGGACGTCGGCCTGCCACTGGGCGGCGAAGGTGTTGCCGTAGCGGCCGGTCAGCATCTGCACGGTGTCGCGGATCCAGGACGATTCGACGAACGGGAAATCCGGGATCTCGGGTTCCTCGGCGTCCTCTTCCGAATCCTCGTGCGCGCCGAAGACATCCACGGGATCGGCCAGCGGGGCGAAGACGGTCGTCACCGGGATGGCGGTGTCGAGCTGCTCGGCCAGATCGGTGAACGGACGGTCAGGGCGGGGCCTGCGCTGCACCGGATTGTCGAGATCCAGCACCAGATCGGCGATCTCGCCCGCGAGCAGCAGCGCCACCTGCGCGAGCGTGCCGGTGCCCGGGAAGCGGACATCGGAGAGCCGCCCCGAACTGTCGATCAGCGCAACGCCTTCCGCGCGCCGCTCGGCCCGCAGGCCGGTCAGATACTCGACCTCGGTGACCAGTTTCTCCTGCGCCAGCAGTGACCGCTCGGGTTCGGTGAGCTCGTCGGCGTAGACGACCGGCTGCTCCACCAGGGCCCGGCGCACCTTCCGCGCCGCCAGAGCCATTGCGGGAGAACGAGTATCGGAGCCACCGGCCTCCTCGCCCAGCAACCCGGTGACACTCTGCAGGTGCTGCAGCGCCCGCGGCGGCCGGAACAGCGCGAACACCACCGACCGGTCGATGTCGTAGAGCGCCTCACCGGCCTCGGGATCACTGGCCCAGCCCCCGGCGTCACCGTCGGCGAGGGTGACCGCGCCGCGCGCCGCCAGCCAGCCGACCGCGTCCACGAACGCATCCCGATCCGCGGCCCGATCCGGCGCGAGCTCCAGCCCGTCCACCCGCTCGGTATACGCCGCCACCTGATCGGCCAACTCCGACAGGGTGATCTGATCCCCGGCCCGCCCCAACGCGGCCAGCGCCAACGCCAGATAGGAGTAACGCCGTCGATCGAACAGCCGGTCGCCCGTGGTTCGTGCGGGCCGCCCGCCATCGAGCCGATCCAGCACCGGGAACAACCGCGCCGTCGTCTCGGTCACCTCCAGCCGATACCCGAACAGCTCGGCCGGGTCCTCCCGCAACTCCGTCGCCCACCGCCGAAGCAGCGGCAGCGCAATCCGATCCGGATAAGTCCGCGTCACCAGATGGTTGGCAAGGATCACCCGCGCCGCGCGCTGATAACTGTCCAACGCCAGCGAATCGATACTCCGCGCATGCATCAGCCCACCTCCCCGCCGCTGCGAGGATCTCCACCGGTGCTGCCGGGATCGCCACTGCCGCTGTCGATGTGGGTCCCCGCGTCGCTGCCGTGCTCGCTGTCACTGCCGTCGGTGACGTCGTGTGCCGACGGCGTGGGTGGAACCTGCCGGGTGGCAGACGATTCCGGCGCGCCATCGGCCTGGCGTGAGGTCGGCTCCTCGATGGTGGCGGTCGTCGGTTCCGGTACGCCGCGACCTGCGCGCGCACCGGACCCGCGTGCCCGCAGCGAGGCGGTCTCGCGCACTTCCAGGCGTCGATTGTTCAGGTGCAGTACGCCTTTGGAGGTGCGGACCAGGGTCGAACCGGTGTGTTCGGACACCGTCAGCGTGACGCCGTTGTCCGAGCCGGATGTGCCGGGTACGCGGCCGCTGACCGGGACCCACGCGGTGGAGGCGGCGTCGAGAAGCTTGAGCAGGACCTCGGTTTCGCCCTCGTCGAGCTCGCGGTCGTAGAGGTCGGCGGAGGCGAGGGAGCGGGCCGCTTCGGCGCGGGCGCGCTGGGCGTCGAGCTGGACCTGACGCAGGCGGCGGATGCCCGCGTCATTGCGTTGCAGGCGGGCGGGCGCGCCCGGCGTGGGCGGGCGGCCGGTTTCGGCGAGGGTGCGCGCTATCTCCAAAGGCGGTGCGTCCCACAAGGATCGGATGGCGGGGATGACATCGGCGTCCGGATGGTACATGGACAGGTGGCGGGGGCGGCCGAGGCCGAAGACGGCGTCGTAGAGGGCGTGGGCGGCCTCGGCGGTGGGGGCGGCGGTGAACCAGCCCGCGAGATGGCGCAGCGCGGATTCGCGGCTGACGCCGCCCTTGCGGGTCTCGGTGACACGGCGCAGCAGCGACAGCACGGCGGCGATGGCGCTCATGGTGGCCTCGCGCAGGCGCTCGCATTCGGTGAGCCCGCCCTCGTCGTCGCCGATGAACCAGGCCCGCAAACCCTGCCAGCGGGACCGCCAATCGGCTTGGCGCTCATCGGTATTCAGCAGCACGCGCTCGTCGCAGCGCGCCGCCCGCTCGATGAGGTCCTCGACGCCGGTGGCCTCGACCTCGCGGATGGCGGTGGCCAGGCGCGGCGCGAAACGAGCCAGATCCATGGAGAATTCGCGCATGTGCGCCAGCAGCGCGTCCTTGTGCGCGAGGAAGGCTTCGGGGGTGGCCTCGGTGGTGCGCACCAGATCGCCGAGGGTGAGGTAGAAGTGGGCGGCGCGCTCGGCCAGGTCCGAGAGCGCCCGGTCCAGGCGGTTGAGCACCCGGTACACCCGGGGCGCGTCGGCGCTCTTGTTGGCCTCGGCCAGGGTGTGCAGATCGGCCAGCAGCTCCGGCAGGACGAGACGCGACAGGGATGCCTCGTCGAGCCGCGCGTCGAGGACCTCCGAAACCGCCCGATATGCCTGATATCCCGCCTGCGAGAACTGATAGACGAAGTGCCGGTTCCGATATTCGGCCAGCGTGGCCGCCCGCGTCCCGTCGTAACTGCGCTCCAGCACTCCCCACTGGTGCAACTGCTCGAGCAGCGGCCCGACCTCGGTCGCGGTCAGCGCGGGCGCACCCGGGCAACGATTGAGCGTGTCGGCGACATCGGAGGCGTGCAGCAGCACCACGTACGCGGCGCGGGCGGTGTCGAAGGCCCGCAACACCCACAGGTAGTCGGCCCGTTTCTCGGCGGTGGCGAAGGAGAACAAGCGCAGCCGGTCGGCATGTGGAAACTCCTCGGACCCGACCCCCCTCGGGTCGGGCAGCAATCCATCAGCGGACTCGGTCACCGGGAGAAGGTTAGTACCCCCTGCCGACCGGTTCGGAATCGTGCCGAGTGTCGGCGCGCCCGATCCGGCACCCGGCGACCGATTCGCCCGGGATGTACCAGCCCGTCAGCCGCCCAGCGCGGCCACGCCCGCCTGGGCGAACTTCTCGTCCAGATCACCGCTGGGCGCGCCCGCCACACCGATGCCCGCGATGGGCGCTCCACCCTTGGCGGTCACCGGCGTCCCGCCCGCGAGGAACAGGGTGCCCGGAATATCGGCCAGATGCGGTGCGCCGTCGAGCCGCTTGACCAGCTGCGAGGTCGGCGCGTTCCAGGAGACCGCGGTAAACGCCTTCTGCTGGGCCGACCGGGATGGTACGGGACGGGGAGGGGCCGCCGTCGGGAATTGCGGGCGAATGCCCGCAGTTCGACAACACCACCTACCAGGAGGATGCCGACCGCGGCTTCCTCGCCGAGCCGGTGCACGGATTCAGTTCGCGCGGGTGAGCATCGCGGTCAGGGCCTGGCGTACGGCGTCGGAGGCGGCGCGTTTGGACAGTCCGCGCCGGTCCATGAGGTGGTGGCGGTAGGGCCAGCCGACGGTGGCGTCGACGAGATCCAGCAGCCGCGCGCTCTCGGCGCGGTCCAGTTCCGGCGCGAAGACGCGGGCCAGGGCGTCGCGAATCCGCTTGTCGGTCAATCGCATCCGGGTGTCCACCGCGGGCGTGCGCAACGATTCGATCAGGCCCAGCACCCGGGGTTCGCGTTGCAGGGTGAAGATCGCCTCGCCCTGGCGCACCACCGCGTCGATGCGCTGGGCCAGCGGCAGTCCCGGATCGACGTCGGCGATGAGCGCCTCGACCTGCTCGGACTGCAGGTCCACCGCGGCGGTGAGCAATGCCGTGCGGGTGGGGAAGTGCACGAAGATACTGCGCTCGGACACCCCGGCGCGTTCGGCGATGCCGCGGGTGGTGGGGTCGAACTCACCGTCGTGCACCGCTGCCAGCAGGCCCTCGATGATCGCCTTGCGAGTCTGTTCCGGATTGCGCCGCCGCCGTGGGCTGTCGCCTTTGCTCTCGCTCATAAGCCTTTGCCCTCGCTCATAGGGGGAATCCGATCACATCGGGCCGGACCGTGCACTCGCGGGTCCGGTGGCGGGCGGGTGGTGCCACCCCTCGATCATGGTGCAGTGAGACTGCAATAGTGGTGTAGTGTGGCCAGCGGGCAGAATGGCAGCGAATCATTGGCTATTCGTTCTGCCGCGCACGTCCATCGCATGGAGACAGGAGAGCGCCGATGACCGAGGAAGTCCTCACGAACAACGGTGACGACGGCAAGCCCGGCGGGTTCCGCGTGTCCCGGCGCGGGGTGTTCGGGGCGGGCGCGGCGGCGCTGGTGGCGGCGGGCGTGGGCGCGGCTGTCTCGGGGTGCGGCGGCAAGGCCGACAACGGCTCGGCCGCGGAGAAGACCGCCAAGGACGCGGTCGACCCCAGCGGTCACATTGTCGATCAGCAGAAGCAGGCGCAGTCCTCGCTGCCCTTCGCCGACCGGCAGGACTTCGCCGACACCGACAAGGGCTTCATCGCCGAGCTCGAGCCCGACCTGGTCAAGGACGCCAAGGGAAATACGGTCTGGGACAACGAGTCCTACGGCTTCATCCAGGGCAACTGCCCCAACTCGGTGCATCCCTCGCTGTGGCGGCAGTCGCAGCTGGTGGTGAAACAGGGCCTCTACGAGGTGGTTCCGGGCATCTACCAGATCCGCGGCCTGGATCTGTCGAATATGACCATCATCGAGGGCAAGTCCGGCGTGATCGTCATCGACCCGCTGATCTCCACGGAGACCGCCAAGGCGGGCATGGACCTGTACTTCGCGCACCGTGGCCGGAAGCCGGTGACGGGCATGATCTACACCCACTCCCACGTCGACCACTTCGGCGGCGCCATGGGCGTCATCACCCTGGAAGATGCTGTCTCCGGCCGCATTCCGGTGATCGCGCCGCAGGGCTTCATGGAGCACGCCGTGGCCGAGAACATCTTCGCCGGCACCGCCATGGCGCGCCGCTCAGCCTACATGTACGGCGCGGCGCTCCCGCGCGGCGAGAAGGGGCAGGTCGGTGCGGGTCTGGGCATGACCACCTCGATCGGCACCGTCAGCCTGATTCCGCCGAACAAGGACGTCACCCACACCGGCCAGGAAGAGGTGGTCGACGGTGTGCACGTGCAGTTCCAGATCACCCCGGGCACCGAGGCCCCGTCGGAGATGAACTTCTACTTTCCCGACTTCCGCGCGATGTGCATGGCGGAGAACGCTACTCACACCCTGCACAACCTGCTCACCCTGCGTGGCGCGCTGGTGCGTGACGCGCACGTGTGGTCGCAGTACCTCACCGAGACGATCAATATGTTCGCCGACATCTCCGATGTCGCCTTCGCCTCGCACCACTGGCCCACCTGGGGCTCGGACCAGCTCACCGAATGGCTGTCGCTGCAACGCGATACGTATGCCTACCTGCACGACCAGACCCTGCGCATGCTCAACCAGGGCTACACCGGCATCGAGATCGCGGAAATGATCCAGCTGCCACCGGCCGTCGAGCAGAAGTGGTACAACCACGGGTATTACGGCTCGGTCAGCCACGACGTCAAGGCCGTCTACCAGCGCTACATGGGCTGGTTCGACGGCAACCCGGCCCACCTGTGGGAGCACCCGCCGGTCGACTCCGGCAAGCGCCACGTGGACGCCATGGGCGGCGCGAGCGGTGTGCTGAAGGTGGCCCGCAAGGCCTACTCCGACGGCGACTACCGCTGGTGCGTGCAGGTTCTCAACTATCTGATCTTCGCCGACCCGGACAACGAGAAGGCGAAGATGCTGCAGGCCAGCGCCTTCGAACAGCTCGCCTACGGCTCGGAGAACGCCACCTGGCGCAACTTCTTCCTCTCCGGCGCCTACGAACTGCGCAACGGCAACTTCGGCACGCCCACCAAGGCCAGCTCGGTCGGCATGATCAGCGCCCTGAGCGTGGACCAGGTATTCGACTCTGCGGCCTTCCTGGTCAACGGCCCCAAGGCGTGGGACCTGCACCTGGTCAATGACTGGATCATTACCGACCAGAATCAGACCTACCGCACCGAGCTGCGCAACGGCGTGCTCATCCACTACGTGGTTCCCGCCGATTTCAAGGGCCCGGCCCCGGATGCCACCTTCACCCTGTCGCGGCTCGAGCTGATCGCCACCATGACCGGGGCCAAGGACATCGTGAAGGAGATCCAGGCCGGAAACATCAAGGTCAGCGGCGATCCGGCCAAGCTGAAGCAGCTGAAGGATGTCATGGAGAAGCCGGACCCCAACTTCAATATCGTCACCCCCTGATCCGGGGCGAGGGGTCGTCGCGGCGTGACGGGAGTTATCGGGGCGTCACGCCGCGACTTTTATGAATAGTTGCCCGGGTTACATCGAAGCCCGTATGGCAGAGTCCATCTCACCTGGTGCGAGGAGTGGGAGTGGCTGTGCGGGATCGACTGCGGAACGCGGTGTTCGTCGGATGTGTGGCGGTCGCGGCCGCCGTCCCGGTCGCGGCGCACGCCGAGCCCGGCGATCCGATCGTCGAAACCGGTGGGGCGCTCACCGATCCTGTGACCCGCGACGGCTCCAGGATCGCGAGCGTCAAGGTCGTCGACGACCGCAACCTCGCGCTCGAGGTGTACTCGGCGGCCATGGACAAGACGGTGCACCTGGATGTGCTGCGTCCCGCCGACACTTCCCGGCCCCGGCCCACGCTGTACCTGTTCAACGGCACCAACGCCGGAACCGACGCCAAGAACTGGCGGGCCCAGGTGCCGGAGGTCTTCGACTTCCTCGGCACCAAGGACATCAATGTCGTGGTGCCCACCGGCGGCCTGGCCAGCTACTACACCGATTGGCGCGCACCGGATCCCACGCTCGGCGTCAACACGTGGAAGACCTTCTTCACCGAGGAACTGCCGCCCCTGATCGACGCCGCCCTGGGCACCAACGGACGCAATGCCATTGCCGCGGTGTCGATGTCGGCGACCCCCGCCCTGAACCTGGCCGTGACCAAACCCGGACTGTTCCGGGCCGCGGCCACCTACAGCGGCTGCGTCCAGACCAGCGACCCGGTCGGCCAGTCGTTCGCGCGCATCGTGGTGGCCAGCGAGGGCGGCGACGCGAACAATATGTACGGCCCGCCCGGTGACCCGATGTGGGCCGACAACGACCCGTACCTGCACGCCGACCGGCTGCGCGGACTCGAACTGTTCGTGTCCGCCGGCAACGGCCTGCCCGGCGTCTACTACGTCGTCGACGGCCAATACGTCCTCGACCCGGGCGTGGGCGGGTTCCTGGCGCACATGATCTACGACGGCACCATCGAAGCCGCCACCGGCTACTGCACCCGCAACCTGGCCGCCAAGCTCACCGAACTCGGCATCCCCGTCACCGTGGACCTCCCGCCCAACGGCACCCACTCCTGGGCCGTGTTCCGCGACGAGCTCTACAAGTCCTGGCCGGTGCTGGCCCGCGGCCTGGGCGTGCCGGAGTGAGTCCGGCGCTGCCGCGGCCCGATCCGATCAGTGTGTCCGCCGGGTGCCGATCTTCTCGGTGAGCTGCTCGGATTGTGCTGCGACGGCCGCCCTTTCGACCGTCATGAGGCTCTCCGAGTGGTGCTCGGCGTAGTACTTCGCGGCACCGCCGTTGAGGCCGAACAGCGACTTGCTCCACAGCAGCCAGATCACCGCGGCCAGGTTGACGATGAGGGCCGCGGCGCGCAGGAAGGTGATCTTCTCGGTGAGCTCGTAGATCTCCAGGGGCAGGAAGATGCTGGTGGCGATGACCGCGAAGTACTCGCCCCAGCGCTTGACCAGCCACAGCCCCACCGCCTCGACCAGCTGGATGGTGGCATAGGCGAACAGCGCCACCGCCACCCAGGTGAGCACGGTGGGGGAGAAGGTGAACGCCTTGTCGATGCCCCGGATGATCTTCGAATGGTCCGGATTGAAACCGATCTGATCCGCCAGCTGGCGAATGAGTGGAAGATCCTTGTCCCAGTTGGCCTTCCACTGCTCCCGTGAGCCGCGCAGCGTCAGCACCCCCGCGCCCAGCAGCACCAGCACCAGCGCCCGCCCGACGCGCTCGGCGGCCAGCAGCCGCATGATGATCCGGTCGCGCAGCAGGCGCCCGCGCGGCACCTCGGGCGCGTCGTCGGCGTGCCCGCCGCCGCGCGGCTCGCCCGGGACGAAATCGCCGCAGCGCAGGCACCGCCAGGCTTCACCCGCCGGGGTGGCGACGTGGAGGCGTGCCGCGAGCTCGGGCTCGGTCGGGGCATAGGTCTCATGCCCTCGGGCAGCGCAGGTCCACAGGCTGAAGTCCATGAGCTGGAGCGTACCCAACGATTACCTCAGGAAGCGCCTGGATACTCGGGGTGAACCGGACTCGTCGAAGGGGGAGCGATGTCGCAGCCCGACCGTGTCGTAGCAGCGCAGCGGGGGCCGGGTCCGCGGTCCGGCCGGGTGGCCCGGGCCGGTCGGGCGGTGGTGGCCTGCGGGGTGGTCGGGGTGTACATCGGCCTGGGATTCGCCTTCCATCTCGATGCGAATGTCTATCTGCTGCTGGGGATTCCGTTCACCCTGCTGTTTCCGCTGGTGCTGGCGCGGCGGCCGGTCCGCGAGCTGTGGGTGCGCGGTACACCACCGCCGGTCGACCGCTGGGTATGGCTGATGTTCGCCGCGCTGGCGGTGCTGCCGGGCCTGGACCTGGCCGGGACGGTCGGCGATGCGATCGCATCCGGCAAACCGAACGGTCCCGACGGGACCGTGCTCGGCTACGACGCCGCGGCACTGCTGGGCGCCTTCGTGGCGGCCTGGTCGATACGTGCCCTGGGGCGCGCGGGATGGCGGCGCGTCCGCGGCTGCCTGGCCACCGCGGGAATCCTCGGCGCGGGCATGTTCGTCGGGGGATTCCTGCTGAGCGGGCAGGCCGCGCCGCGTCCCGTGCCCTGGGCGAGCCTGGGGATCGGCCTGGCATCGCTGCTGATGTACGTGCCGGTGGTTTTCGTGCTGGAGGAGGTCTTCTTTCGCGGCGCGCTGGATTCCTATCTGCACCGCGACGGCGAACCAGGGGCCCGCTGGACCGCGGCGCTGTGCTCGGCGCTGTGGGGGCTGTGGCATCTGCCGGTGGCGGGATCGGGACCGATCACCGCGGGCGTGGTCCTCGCATTGCTGGCGTTTCAGATACCGGTCGGAATCTTCCTCTCGCTGGGATGGCGGCGCAGCGGCAATCTGGCCGTGCCCGGAATCACCCATGCCGCAATCGATGCCGTGCGCAACGGCCTCGGATTCTGAGGCGCACAACGATTCCGGACACCGTGTCCGCGGCGTGTCGTACTCAGCCCGCGGCCAGCGAACGCAGCTGATCGAGGTAGGTGCGGGTGCGCGGATCGCCGGGGAAGCGTTCGATCATCTCCCGCGCCGTCTCGCCCGCGATCCACATGAGCGAAGGCAGCGAACGCCGTTTGCCGGAGAAGGCCTGCAAGCCCTCGTCGAGGGCGAGCTCCAGATTGCGATCGCGCACCGCCACCACCGCGAGCGTCAGGTGCGCCTCGGAGACCCGCATGGGTTTGCGAATGCTGCCGTCGGGCCGGGTGGCGGTCAGGATGACTTGGCGGGCAAAGTTTTCCGCCAGCCGATCGTCACCGGCTACCCGGCAGCAGTCCATGGCGTAGAAGTCGAACTTCTGCGGGTCGACCACGAAGTGATTGTCCAGATTGACCGGGTGCTCGATGGTGTCCAGGATCGAACGACCCTGTGCGAGGGCCTTTTCCACCTCGCGCCGATCACCGAGCCGTGCCCACGCCTTGGCCCGCTGGGCGGCCAGCTGCACGCCGACCCCGAGGCGGCCGGTGCTGGCGTGCGCGGCCTCGGCGGTCTCGATGGCCCCCTTGTAATTGGCCTGCGTCAACGCGAACCAAGCGGCCATTTCGGCTCCCCAGCCGATGATTTCGGCATGCTCGGCCTCCTGCCCCAGGGACAGGGCGGCCCGGCGGGTGGCCTCGGCGGCCGTGCGCCAGCCCAGGTCGTAATCCACGCAACCGACCAGTAGGGCAACCCATCCGGCCAGGACCAGTACCTCCCGGTGCTGCGCGAGAGTAAGTCGGCCGTCCAGCAGGGAGGTGATGCGCCGCAGCCAGGCCGTGCCCTCCGCATGCAGCTCGTGCGGATCCGCGCACGGATACTCCGAGCACAGCCGGTCGGCGGTGATGCGGATGGCATCCAGGGTGGAAGCCGACACATCGGACATTCGCAGGCGCCCAATGAATTCCAGCGTGTCCATCCCGGTGGCCGAGAGCATCTCATCGTCCCGGTTGGGTCTGGCCTTGGGGAAGAATGCCGCGGTCACCGTGTCGAAGGCGGCCGCGATGATCGGGGCGTAGAAGTCGTCCGGGCGGGATTCCCCGGACTCCCAGCGCCGCCAATTGCGCAGCAGCGTCGAGTCCGTCGGTAGATTGTGACTGGATTTGGCCCGCATGGCCCGCACCGCATCGGCTTGCGACCACCCCCTGGCATCACGTTCGGCACGCATTCGGACAGCCCAGACAGGTCGATCGTCACCGGCGGACACGCTCTGTAGTATCTCACCAGTTAACGACGGATGGACCCGGATAGGGCATCCGGATGTCAGTGGGTTGACATCTGCAATTGCATTCGCGAGAACGCCAAGCTGTTTACCAGGGCACACGTCAGAACAGCGATCCCCAATCCAACGGAGGTTCGGGTGGAAGCGTTGATCTATGGGTACGTGCGTGACGATCTGACCGATGGCCGCAGCGAAGAGCTGGAGAACGCGATGTGCGGCCTCGCCCAATCGGCCGGTCTCTGTTTCGCCGCCACGTTCCATGAATCGACCGCAGGCGACGGCACCGCGTTCGCGGAGCTGACCGCCGAACTCAAACGGGCCGACGCCCACCACGTGGTGGTGCCGTCGCTCGATCACCTTGCGGGCCAGACCATTCCGCGCGACATCCTGATCGCGAAACTGGCACACGAGGCTTCCGCCCAGGTCTGGACCGTCGAGCACTAGCTCCCGAAACACCGCCGCACCTGCGTAGAGCGCAGGTGCGGCAATGGTTTTCGGGCTACTTCGGGACATTCACCCCGAAACGGTCAGAGGGTGGCGGCCCCGGCGTTTCCGGGGCCCGGGCGGTTCAGAGGCCGAAGCCGCCGCGGCCGCGACGGCGCAGGTACTTCTCGAACTCGGCGGCGATGGCATCGCCGTCGATCTTGGCCATGGCGTCGTTGATGTCCACCTCGGCGTCGCCGCGCTCCTCGAGCGAGCGCACGTACTCCGCGATCTCCTCGTCGCCCGCGGTCATCTCGTTGACCGCGCCCTCCCACTCCTCGGACTGCTCGGGCAGCCCGCCGAGCGGCACCTCGACATCGAGCACGTCCTCGACCCGGTGCAGCAGCGCGATGATGGCCTTCGGGTTGGGCGGCTGGGAGACGTAGTGCGGCACCGCGGCCCAGAAGGAGATGGCCGGGACACCCGCGCGCACGCACGCGTCCTGCAGCACACCGGTAATGCCGGTCGGTCCCTCATAGCGGGTCTGTTCCAGGTTGAAGCGCTCCGCGGCTTCCTTGCTGTACGCCGTGCCGGTCACCGGAACCGGCCGGGTGTGCGGGGTGTCGGCCAGTAAGGCGCCGAGGATCACCACCGTGGTCACCCCCAACTGCTCGACGAACTCGAGGATGTCGTTGCAGAAACTGCGCCACCGCATATTCGGCTCGACTCCGCGCAACAGCACGACGTCCCGCTCACTACCCGGGGGCGAGCACACCGACAACATGGCCGAGGGCCACTGGATCTCGCGGGTCACCCCGTCAACCTGGCGCACCGTCGGCCGGTTGACCTGATAGTCGTAGTAGTCCTCGGAGTCGAGCTCGGCCAGCGGCTGCGCGTCCCAGATCAGTTCCAGATGCTCGACCGCACCGCTGGCGGCGTCGGCGGCATCGTTCCAGCCTTCGAAAGCTGCCACGAGCACCGGATCCCGCAGCGTAGGCAGGTCCGATTCGGGTGGCACCGGGGATTCACTGGCGTTCACCCGGTCAGCCTACGGTGTGTCACCGGCCGGTGTGCATGCGACGCGCAATCGCGGGATTGGCCACGATCAGCTCCATTCACCCGGAGGTTCGCGGCGCAAGGCGCAGGTCTATGGAGCCGCTCGTTCTGGACCGAGTGGAGCGGGGGGAGCGGAGGGAGGGAAGAACGAGACCTCCAGCGCCGCGAACCCGCCCGGAGCGAAGCGGAGGGCAAATTGGACAGAGCCACACCGAGGCGGGGATTGTCCGTGCTTCCCACTACTCTTTAGTACATGTCTGTACGCAGCCGCGCCGAATTCGACACCACCCTCTTGGACACGCTCAAACGGCGTGTCGTGATCGGGGACGGTGCGATGGGCACGATGCTGCAGGCCGCGGATCTCACGCTCGACGATTTCCGTGGCCTAGAAGGTTGCAACGAGATCCTCAACGAGACCCGGCCGGACGTGCTGCGCCACATTCACCGGGCCTATTTCGAGGCCGGGGCCGATGCCGTCGAGACCAATACCTTCGGGTGCAATCTGCCCAACCTGGCCGACTACGACATCGCGGATCGGATCCGGGATCTGTCCGAGCGCGGCACCCGGCTGGCGCGCGAGGTCGCCGACGAGATGGGACCGTCCGCGGACGGGGCTCCCCGGTATGTGCTGGGGTCCATGGGGCCGGGCACCAAGCTGCCGACCCTGGGTCACGCCCCTTATGTCTCTTTGCGCGATGCCTACACCGAGGCGGCGCTGGGCATGCTCGACGGCGGCGCGGACGCCATCCTCATCGAGACCTGCCAGGACCTGCTGCAGGTCAAGGCCGCGGTCACCGGCAGCCACAATGCCATGCTGAAGGCGGGCCGCCGGATTCCGATCATCACCCACGTGACCATGGAGACCACCGGCACCATGCTGGTCGGTTCCGAGATCGGGGCCGCGCTCACCGCGCTGGAGAAGCTCGGCATCGACATGATCGGGCTGAACTGCGCCACCGGGCCGGACGAGATGAGCGAGCATCTGCGGCATCTGTCCAAGCACGCCCACTTGCCGGTGTCGGTGATGCCGAATGCCGGTCTGCCGATTCTCGGGGCGAAGGGTGCGGAATACCCGCTTACCGCAGAGGAACTCGCGATCGCGCTCAGCCAGTTCGTTTCCGAGTTCGGCCTGTCGCTGGTCGGCGGCTGCTGCGGCACCACGCCCGAGCACATCCGCCAGGTGACCGAGGCGGTGCGCGAGGTCGAGCAGGCCAAGCGTGCACCGGTGCACGAGCCCAGCGTCTCCTCGATCTACTCTTCGGTCCCGTTCGAGCAGGACGCCTCGATCCTGATGATCGGCGAGCGCACGAATGCCAACGGCTCCAAGGCCTTCCGCGAGGCCATGCTGGCCGGGGACTGGCAGAAGTGCCTCGACATCGCCAAGGATCAGACCCGCGACGGCGCGCACATGCTGGACCTGTGCGTGGACTACGTGGGCCGCGACGGCACCGCCGACATGGCCGAGTTGGCCTCGCGCCTGGCCACCGCGTCCACCCTGCCGATCATGCTGGACTCCACCGAAACCCCGGTGCTGAAGGCCGGTTTGGAGCATCTGGGCGGGCGCTGCGCCATCAACTCGGTGAACTTCGAGGACGGCGACGGCCCCGAGTCGCGCTACCAGCAGACCATGGCGCTGGTCGCCGAACACGGTGCGGCCGTGGTGGCGTTGACCATCGACGAAGAGGGCCAGGCGCGCACCGCCGAGCACAAGGTGGCCATTGCCGAGCGGCTCATCGCCGACATCACCGGCAACTGGGGGCTCGACGAGTCCGACATCATCATCGATACGCTGACCTTCACCCTGGGCACCGGCCAGGAGGAGTCCCGGCGCGACGGCATCGAAACCATCGAGGCCATCCGTGAACTCAAGAAGCGGCACCCGAATGTGCAGACCACGCTGGGTCTTTCGAACATCTCCTTCGGCCTGAACCCGGCCGCGCGGCAGGTGCTCAACTCCGTGTTCATGCACGAATGCGTCCAGGCCGGACTGGATTCGGCGATCGTGCACGCGTCGAAGATCCTGCCCATGGCACGGATTCCGGAGGAACAGCGCGAGACGGCGCTGGATCTGGTGTACGACCGGCGCACCGAGGACTACGACCCGCTGCAGAAGCTCATGGCCCTGTTCGAGGGTGTCTCGGCGGCCTCGTACAAGGCCTCGCGCGCCGAGGAACTCGCGGCGCTGCCGCTGTTCGAGCGGCTGGCCCGGCGGATCGTGGACGGCGAGCGCAACGGCCTCGAGGCCGACCTCGACGAGGCCATGAAAGAGGTTCCGCCGCTGCAGATCATCAACGAGACGCTGCTGTCGGGCATGAAGACCGTCGGTGAGCTCTTCGGGTCCGGGCAGATGCAGCTGCCGTTCGTGCTGCAGTCGGCCGAGGTGATGAAAACCGCTGTCGCGCACCTGGAACCGCACATGGAGGCCACCGACGACTCGGGCAAGGGCCGCATCGTGCTGGCCACCGTCAAGGGCGACGTGCACGACATCGGCAAGAACCTGGTCGACATCATCCTGTCCAACAATGGCTACGAGGTCGTGAATATCGGTATCAAGCAACCGATCTCGGCGATCCTCGATGCCGCGGTGGACAAGAAGGCCGATGTCATCGGCATGTCCGGGCTGCTGGTGAAGTCCACGGTGGTCATGAAGGAGAACCTCGAGGAGATGAACACCCGCGGGGTCGCCGGGCAGTTCCCGGTGCTCCTCGGCGGTGCGGCACTGACCCGCGGCTATGTCGAGAACGATCTCACCGAGGTGTACGAGGGCGACGTGCATTACGCGCGTGACGCCTTCGAGGGCCTGCATCTGATGGACGAGATCATGACCCGCAAGCGCGGTGGCGGCCTGGACCCGAACTCGCCCGAGGCCCTCGCCGAGGCCGCGAAGGTGGCCGAGCGCAAGGCCCGGCACGAGCGATCCAAGCGGATCGCCGAGGAGCGCAAGGCCAAGGAGGTGCCCGTCGAGGTGCCCGCGCGCTCGGATGTGGCGGCGGATCTGCCGGTGCCGACGCCGCCGTTCTGGGGCACGCGAATCATCAAGGGCCTGGCGGTGAACGAGTACTCCGGGCTGCTCGACGAGCGCGCGCTGTTCCTGGGTCAGTGGGGCCTGCGCGGCCAGCGCGGCGGCGAGGGACCCTCCTACGAGGAGCTGGTGGAGACCGAAGGCCGTCCGCGCCTGCGGTATTGGCTGGACCGGCTGATCGCCGAGGGCGTGCTGCAGCACGCGGCCGTCGTCTACGGGTATTTCCCGGCCGTCTCCGAGGGCGACGATGTGATTGTTCTCACCGAGCCCAAACCCGATGCGCCGGAACGCTTCCGGTTCACATTCCCGCGTCAGCAACGCGACCGGTTCCTCTGCATCGCCGATTTCATTCGCTCGCGCACGGACGCGATCGAAACCGGTCAGGTGGATGTGATGCCGTTCCAGCTGGTCACCATGGGTCAGCCGATCGCCGACTTCGCGAATGTGCTGTTCGCGGAGAACAACTACCGCGACTACCTCGAGGTGCACGGCATCGGCGTGCAACTCACCGAGGCACTCGCCGAGTTTTGGCACCGCCGGATCCGGGAAGAACTCACACTGGAAGGACATTCGGTCGCAGATGAGGATCCCGCCGATGTGCTGGATTACTTCAAACTCGGATACCGTGGCGCACGGTATTCGTTCGGCTATGGGGCCTGCCCGAACTTGGAGGATCGGGCCAAACTGGTTGAACTGCTGGACGCCGGTCGGATCGGCGTGATGCTGTCGGAAGAGTTGCAGTTGCATCCGGAGCAGTCGACGGATGCGTTCGTGCTGCTGCACCCGGAGGCCAAGTACTTCAACGCTTAATATCTTCACCAGGTTTCCGGGCTTTCGCGCAGAGTTGCAGGTCGCTCGGCGCGAAAGCTTGCAGGAGGGGCACAACCACATGAGCGCAGACCGGCTGATTGCGGGGCGGTACCGACTAACGGATCCGATCGGCACCGGTGCTATGGGGGTCGTGTGGCGCGCGACCGATGTTCGGCTGCGGCGCACCGTCGCGGTCAAGCAACTGCTGCTGACACCGGGGCTCACCCGGTCGCAGGCCGTGGAGGCCCGGATGCGGGCGATGCGTGAGGGGCGCATCGCGGCGCGACTGCATCACCCCAATGCCGTCACCGTCTTCGACGTGGCGGAGGAGGACGGCCAGCCCTGGCTGGTCATGGAATACGTGGACGCCGTCAGTCTGGCGGCGCTGATGCGCGAGAAGGGCAAGCTCGAACCGGCCGAGGTGGGGCGGATCGGAGCCAAGGTCGCCGACGCCCTGGCCGCTGCGCACAAGGCGGGGATCGTGCACCGGGATGTCAAGCCCGCCAATATCCTGGTGGCCGACGACGGCACGGTGAAGATCACCGACTTCGGCATCTCGCGGGCCACCGGGGACGTCACCGTCACCTCGACCGGATTCCTGGCGGGCACGCCCGCCTACCTCTCGCCCGAGGTGGCGCGCGGTGAGAACCCGGAACCCGCATCGGATGTATTCGCCCTGGGCTCAACGCTTTACGCGGCGGTGGAGGGCAAACCTCCGTTCGGTGAGGGCGACAACCCCCTCGCGGTGCTGCACTCGGTGGCGCGGGCGCAGGTGCCGCGGGCCACGCACGCGGGCACGCTCGGGCCGGTGCTGACGGATCTGCTGGCCGCCGAGGCCGCCGACCGGCCGACCATGGCCCAGGCCGCCGAACGACTACAGGCGGTCGCCGAGGGGCGGGCCCCGGCCGCGCCGATCCAGCCCCCCCGGGTGCTGCCGCCGGTGGCAGAGGTTGCGGCCGTGGACAGTTCGGCGCAGACCACGGTGCTGTCCACGTCGCGGACCGGTGTTCCCGGCAATGCCGACGACGCGACCGTGCACGTGGACATGAGCAAGGGGGCGGCGTCCGGGCCGCGCGCCGCGACACCGGCCGGGCCGCCGCCGACCGGGGCCGGCGGCGTGAGAACCGCTGGCGGCACACAGAATCCGCGACAGCTGGTGCTGGTCGCGGTGGGAATCGTCGGCGCGCTGATCGCGGCCACAGTGATCGCGATCGCGGTGAGCCGCAATGGCGGTGGCGGCGAGAACCAGCCGCAGGCGGTCGGTGGCGTCACCGTCACCACGACCGCGCCGGTGACCTCGGTGCCGGACAATATCGGTCCCGCCGACGGCGGTGCCGGGCAGCCCACTCGCGCGGGGCAGGCGAGCGGGGCGACGCACGCGCCGACCACCACGACCAACCCCACCACGACGACCACGCCGGCGCCGTCGTCCTCGGCGGCTCCGAGCTCCTCGGCGCGCCCGAGCACGACTCCCGCGCCATCGACCACGCCGTTCGGTCCGCCCGCACCGGCGTCCGTGGCGTCCTTCGTGCAGAGCTACTACGGCATGCTGCCGGGGAATGTGAACGGGGCGTGGTCCATGCTGTCGCCGAGCTACCAGTCGGCCACCGGTGGCTTCAACAGCTACGCCTCGTTCTGGGGCGGGATCTCCTCGGTCAGTGTGGGGGCGGTCACTCCCAACGGTGACAACCGTGCGGTGGTGGCGCTCACCTATGTGTCGAAGAACGGGCAGGTCAGCACCGAGAACCGGTGGATCCAGGTGGATTCCTCGACCGGGCGGCTGCTGATCGCCGCCTCGGGAGTCTGAGCGGCCCGAATCCCGGCCTCGCACTAGGCTGAACCGGCTCCACCCACGGTGGGGCCGGTTTCCGGTTTTGTGGAAGGAGTGCGGTCGGTGGCGCGGTTGGACGCGGTGTTGTGGGATATGGACGGGACGCTGCTGGACTCGGAGAAGCTCTGGGACATGGCATTGCGGGAGCTGGCGGCCGAGTACGGGCACGAGCTCAACGATGCGGTGCGGCACGCGCTGATCGGGGCCTCCGGGCCGAACGCGTTCCGAATCTTGTTCGAGGGGCTCGGAATCGAGCACACACCCGAGACCGTCGCGCACGGCTCGGAGTGGATGGAGCGCCGGGTGATCGAGCTGTTCCAGGGGGAGGTGCCGTGGCGGCCGGGTGCGCGCGAGGCGCTGGAAACGCTGCGGGCGGCCGGGATTCCGATGGCGCTGGTCACCAATACCAAGCGGTCACTCACGGAGTACGGGCTCGACACCATCGGGCGGGAGTTCTTCGGGGCCACCGTGTGCGCGGACGAGGTGCCGCAGGGCAAGCCCGCACCGGACGTGTACCGGCGAGCGGCCGAACTGCTCGGTGTCGTCCCGGGAAACGCCGTGGCCATCGAGGATTCGCCGACCGGGTCGATCGCGGCGCAGGCGGCGGGGTGTGCGCTGCTGGTGGTGCCGTGCGAGGTGCCGGTGCCGGACGCGCCGGGGCGGACCTTCCGTGAGAGCCTGGTCGGCCTCACCGTCGGGCACCTCGAAGAGCTCGTCCGGGTACGCGCGATCTCCTGAGCGTTCGCTGCCTCCTGGATGTGCGCCGTCTCTTGAATGTGCGTCGCCTCCTGAACCGCGGTTCCCATTCATCCAAGCCCGAACCGGCCGGGTGACATAGCCTGCGGGTATGGACAGCGTGCTGGAACGGCTGCGCGAGGTGTGCACCGGCCTGCCGGAGGTGAGCGAGCGGGTCAGCCACGGCGAGCCCGCCTGGTTCGCGGGCGGCAAGAAGATGTTCGTCATGTTCGCCGACCACCACCACGACGACCGGCGCGGATTCTGGTGCGCCGCAGCACCGGGCGTCCAGGAAGAACTGGTGACCGGCGAACCGCAACGCTACTTCCGGCCGCCCTACGTGGGACATCGCGGCTGGCTGGGCGTCTACCTGGACGTGCGGCCGGACTGGACCGAGATCGCCGAGCTCGTCGAGGACGCCTATCGGTGCGTCGCGTCGAAAAAGCTTGTGACGGTGCTCGATTCCCGGCATGCCACCGGCCCGACGGGAACGCCGGGCCGGTAACGGGTTTCGGGGATCAGCGCAGCGTACCGAAGAAGGCGCGCAGGTCGGCGGCCAGGTTGGCCGGATCCTCCATGGCCGGGAAGTGCAGGCCGCGTTCGAATTCGGTCCAGTGGGCGTCGGCGGGGGCGGGGACGACGCGGCGGACCGTCTCGTCCGCGCCGAAGACCGCGAAGCCCTGGGGGACCGACGGGGGAGCGCCCCACTCGGTGGAATGAGCCTGCTCGTAGAGGGTGTGGGCGGCGCTCACGCCCGAACCGGTGAACCAGTACAGGCTGACCGTGGTGAGGAGCTGGTCGCGGTCGATGGGGAGATCGGTCCAGTTCTCGAACTTCTCTGCGATCCAGGCCAATTGGAGCAGGGGCGAGTCCACCAGGCCGTAGCCGATGGTCTGGGGGCGGGAATTCTGGATGGCCAGGTAGCCCGAGCCCTCGCGGCGGAAGGCGTCCATGCGGTCGAGGATGAGCTTGTCGGTCGGGTCGTTGGGGTCGAGCCGGTCGGCCAGGCCGGGCAGGAAGGTGGCGACATTGGCGGCGGTCATCGGGTCGGTGACCACGTGCACTCCGGTCACGTGCTCGCCGTCGAGGGCCGCGACCAGGCCCGAGACCCCGCCGCCGACATCGCCGCCGTGCACGCCGTAGCGGTCGTAACCGAGGCGGGCCATGAGCTCGATCCAGGCGCGGGCGGTGCGGGCCATGGTCCACCCGGTACCCGACAGCGGCGTGGACAGGGCGTAGCCGGGCAGCGAGGGGGCGATCACGTGGAAGGCCGGGCCCTCGGCCGGATCGGTGAGCAGCGGGATCAGAGTCAGGAATTCGGCGACCGAGCTGGGGAAACCGTGGGTGATGAGCAGCGGTCGCGCGTCCGGACGTGCGGAGCGGACGTGCAGGAAGTGGATCTGCTGACCGTCGATCTCGGTGGTGAACTGCGGGAAGGCATTGAGCTTGGCTTCCTGTGCCCGCCAATCGAATTCGGTGCGCCAATGGTCGGCCAGCTCGCGCAGGTTCGATGCGGGGATGCCGCGCTCCCAGCCGGTGCCGGGCAGCTGGGCGGCCCAGCGGGCGCGGGCCAGGCGCTCGCGCAGGTAATCCAGGTCGGACCGGGGGATATCGAGGGTGAAGGGGTGAATCTCGGTACTCATCAAGGTGTTCCATTCACTGGGAAGATCTCTTCCGAGGCTCTTCATCTTGCGCTCGGTACCCACGGTAGGAGCCATTGCGGAACGGTTCGTTCCGCGATTCCGGAATACCATCGAGCAATGCTGGAAACCTCCGCCCGCCTGCTGCGCCTGCTGTCGCTGCTGCAATCGCGCCGCGACTGGACCGGACCCGAACTGGCCGCCCGGCTCGAGGTCACCGCGCGCACCATCCGCAAGGACATGGATCGGCTGCGGGAACTCGGCTACCCGGTCGAGGCCCGCCCCGGCGTGGACGGCGGCTACCGTCTCGGCACCGGCGGCGCGCTGCCGCCACTACTGCTCGACGACGACGAAGCCGTCGCGGTGGCGATCGGATTGCGCACCGCCGCAAGCGGTTCCATCCTCGGCATCGAGGAGACCTCCCTGCGCGCACTGACCAAACTCCAGCAGATCCTGCCGTCGCGGCTGCGGCACCGGGTCAGCGCCTTCCAGCACGCGCTGCCGGTTCCGATGCGCGGTCCGCGGGTGAGTCCCGACATGCTGACCACCATCGCCGCCGCGTGCCGCGACCATGAACGCCTGCGTTTCGATTACGCGACTCACACCGGATCATCATCCAGGCGCTCGGTCGAGCCCTATCGCCTCGTCAACCACAACCAGCGCTGGTATCTGCTGACCTGGGATCTGGACCGCACCGACTGGCGCACCTTCCGTGTCGACCGCATGGACCCGCGCACCCCGGCCGGCCCACGCTTCACACCTCGCCCCCTCCCACCCGACCGCGACATCGCCGCCTTCGTCGAACGCGGAATCGCCCAGGCCCCCTGGCGCTTCCGCGCCCGCGTCATAGTCCACGCCCCCGCAGCCCACGTCCGCGCCCGCATCCCGGTCCCCATCGACATCGAAGAACTGGACCAGCACCGCTGCGCCTTCACCCCCGGCTCCGACCACCCCGAAATGCTCGCCCTCTACCTGGGCCTCCTCGATGCCGACTTCGACATCATCGACTCCCCGGACCTGGTAGCTGCCCTACGCACCCTGATCACCCGCTACCAGCGCGCAGTCTCGTCTTGATTCAAACACCGCCCCTGCCCGGCCCATCCTTGCTCTCGTCAAGGTGAATTGGTTGCAGGTCTGGAACCCGGCTTACCTCGGCGGTAATACCGGGTATTCTCGAGGGGTGGCTATTGATTGGCACTACCGCTTCGCTTACCTGCTCGGCGTTGCAGGAGTGGATATCGACGATGTCGTCGACGCCCTCCTCGATTGGCTCGCCGGGCAGCAACGCGTGTGGCTGCGTTCCACCGATAGTCAGTACGTTGTCATGTGGATGCGCACTGCAAGCGGGAGCCCCGTGGAGATCCTGGCGCGCATCGCTGGAAGCGACCTTTATCTGGTCGCGGGACGGGCATTGAGCGGTGACCGGCTCAACGAGTTCGAGAAATGGGAGGACACCGATGAGTGACTTCAACGATCCCACCACACCTGAAGAAGTCGACAACCTGCTGGATCGGCTGGTATTCACCGACGAGCCGGTCGATTTGCCCGTAGTGGTCGGCCAGGACGTCGACGCTGCGCTCAAGCCGCGCTCGGTGAAGATGACCGACGACATGTACCGCCGCGCCGGAAACCGGGCTGTCAACCTCGGCATGTCTGTGTCGGCCTACCTGCGTTCATTGATCGAGCGTGACCTCGTGCAGGTCGCGCACGAGGGCAGTCCGGTCGCGCAACTGTCCCGCATCGCGGCGGAGCTCTCCCGCGCCGCGGCTGAGCTCGACCACACCGCTACCGAGCTGGGCCGCACAGCCTGAGAGGTCGATACCGGTTGATCGGCGGATCGAGTGAATTCTGCGCCGATCCGTCTCAATGATGCTGCGCTGATTCACATCCGGCGATAATGCTCGTCGAGCACTGGAACCGGATCCAGCTCCGAGATCTGATGCCCCGCATTGCAATGATCGGTGAGATCCTTCCCGTCCCGCGCCTGCACCACCCGCAACTCGTCGACCGAATCCTTCAGCGACTCCGCCACTTTGGCCGCATGCCGATATCCCGGCGCATCCCGATCGGCCACCACCCATACCCGGTGCGCGCCCCGCAGCCACTCCGCGTGCTCGGCGTGCCACGCGTTCGCCCCGCCCGCATTACAGGTGGCCGTGAGCCCCGCGTGCGTGGCGGTGAGCACGTCCGCCTCACCCTCGCACACGAAGATGTCCCGCCCATCCCGCACTGCCTCGATCACCTCCGGCAGATGGAACGGCAAACGACCGAATCCACCCAACTCCCAACCGGTTTCGGTTCGACGCTGCCGATAGAACGTCTTGACATACCCCTGCCGGTGGAGCGTCCGCACCCGGAACACACATCCGGCCGCACTCCCATCCGGCCACCGATAGATATAGGCCGCTACCCGTCGCGACCTCCCGATCGCGGGCCCGAAGTCCCGCTTGTGCACCGAAAGAGCCAGCCCCGCGGCCAATATCGCCCGATCCGCCACCCCCGGCTCAGCGTTCGCCCGCGTCACCGCCGCCTGCTGCGGCCGCTGCCCATCGAACAGATCCCGCACCCGCAGCCCGAGCCGATCGAGCACATCCTCATCCGAACACCCGGCAAAACACCTGATCACAGTCCGCTGCCGCTGCAGGTTGTACACCACCCCCAGCGAAGGCCGATGCCGCCGGCCATCGCTCTCATGCACCGGACACAAGTACGTGGTCCACTCGGACCCGCGTCTCCCCGGCCCGGACACCCGATTCAACGCCCGAGTAATGGTCTCCCACGATTGCCGACTACTCATACGCGGTCCTCTCACTACCGGTGTACCCGGTACCGGACCGTTGTCAACACTCCCGAATCAGGTTGTAGCGCAAGTGAAATGAACTGTCGTGCTCACTCATCCGGGACGAGGACGACCATCTCGTCCGGTGCATGGCGGTCGCCGAATCGGCGGCGGACGTCCTCGGCCGCTGTGGCGAGATCGATCCAACGGGTGAAAAGCTCGGGCTCGCGACTGCAACGCGGGGCGAGCAGCAGTGCGATATCGCGCAGGCGCGCAGCTTCGCCCTCGATCGGGGCCGGGAAGCGGCGGAAAACTCGCGTGGCCAGCGACTTCGCGAGGTCGGTGAGTTGCTCTACCAGCGGTGCCTTGGCTCCACTACGCCCGGGATTGGCTGCCTTCATACCGTCCCAGAGACCGAGAAGATCGGCGGGTATCGATGGTAACTTGCGAGTGGACCATTGGTTCGGGTCCGAGTGGACTGCTGCCAGGATACGGAGCGCAGTAACCGCTCTCGCACGCTGGCCAGGTTCGATTGAGGCTGATCCGACAACCGCGAAGGCAAGTTGGAGGGGGAAATCGGGGTCGTCGACTCGGGCGCGTCGGAGGAAAGCCTCGTGCCAGGTGTCGGTGCGCGAATTGTCGGTCGACGAATCAGCAGCGAACAGTCGGGACATAGCATCGGCGAACATCGACAAACCGAATTCGTTGACAAGGTCGTATAGATCGAGGAGTAGTGGTTCGTCGGTCCGAGGTAGGCGGGCAGCCAATTCGACAAGCACATGACCAGTTTCGGCCGGATCGGGCGGGATCCGTCCGGGATCCGCTGCGATGGCCGTCGCAAGAACGCTGGTGAGAGAAGCGGCTCTGGTTGGTTGCCTCCGAGATGTCCCCAATCCGTCCCATCGGGGCCCGAGTGCCGCCGCGATCGTCTCGGTTAGTGCGAGATCGATCTCACCCAGCGGTTGGAGCTCGGGGTAGATGTCGAGCAGCCCCCCGAGTTCGGGGTGGTGGCGTACGTAGTACCCGGGATCTTCGGTGTGCAGCATCCGCTCGAGTGTGGTCGTGAGCGGGCTGCTCTGGACCGTGTCCACCTCCAGGTTCGACAGCGACTTTCGCAACCTTTGGGGAAGTCCTGAATCGGAATGGATCCAAATTGTTCGCACCTCCGGATTCCGGCCGCCGGGGGAGCGCTCCGTGGGGGAGTCGAGCTCGGTCATCTCGGCTATCGTGGGCAGGCGGTAGGTGGCGGAGTCCACCAAATTGTTGACCCAGGCCACGATATCCACCGCGTCGGCCGCTCGTATCCCATATGCGGGCTGTCCCAAATCGTTCGGATATGGGGCGTCGGGCACCGGATCGCCACCGTGATCCAACACGAAGAGGCGATGGATGCGGGCAGTAATCGGTTGGGCCACCGGGCGATTGAGATGATTGTCGAGCAAGGCGCGTGCGACCGTCCGGCGAAATCGGGTGTCGGCTTCGGCGTCGGCGGCGTCGTCCACCGTCTGGAATAGGCGAAATGCTAGGAATTCCGGGATGTCTCTGCCCTGATCGTTGACCGCGAGCGCGGTCGACAGCGCCGTGGCCGAGGTTCGGTGTCGCAGACAGGTCTCGATGATCGGCTCCGCGGCTGCGCGACCGTCGTAGGGGCCCAGTCCGCTGAACAACAGGATCGTCTCCCGCCACCAGTCGCCTTCCGACGCCACCTGGTCGAGCAGAATCCGCGCCAGTCCTTGCTTATGAATGTGGACCGCGGCCAGATACTCCTGAAACGTCTTGTGGGTGAATGCAAGTGTGCCCGGTACCGGTTCGGTCACCAGGCCGTCGGACTTCAGGGCGTCGACCAGTGCGCGCCGGTTGCCGGGACCGGCCTCCCCAGGTGAGCCGATATCGGCGATCGCGATTCGAGTGACCCGCGCGATCATCATGGTCAGGGCCGTGCGGCGCAGGAAGTCGAATTTCTGCTCGGCTTCCATGTTCGAGGTTACTCGGCGGCGAACGAGCAGATCGAAGACCCGTCGGTACACCTCGACGCGATTGGTGGGCAGAACCGGCAAGCTCGTTCGATCCAGGGTGGCGCGGTACAGCGTGATCATCAGGGTGAGCAGCAGCGGATTGACGGTCAGCACGGTGAGCGCTGGCGCCCGGATCTGCTGTGCGAACAGCCGGGCGTGAAAGCCGTGGTCGGCCAGCGCGAACGCGCGGAACCGCGCGTCGATGAAGTGGTCGGTGAGCTGCGGCGAGAGCTTGCGGATGTGGGCCACGTCCACCGGCGTAGCGGTGACGGGTGTACTGCGGTAGGAATCCGGTCTCGAGGTCAGGATGACGGAATTGATTGCGGAGCGGCCGATTCGCGCGGCGATGAGCCAAGCGATGACCGCCGTGCGTGTGTCCACCTCGGGAATCTCGTCCAGGCCGTCGGCGACGATGACGCAGCGTCCTGCGTCCAGCCGGGAGCGGAGCCAGGCCATCGGGCTGTCCGGGTCGGCCAGGCCCGCCGTGGCGACTTCCGGCAAACTCACCGGTGGGTCCGCGGCGACGCGGGAGGCCCACTGCGACAAGGGGATCAGGATGGGGACACGGCCGCGTCCGGCGGGCGGGCGGCCGCGCCCGGCGCGGCGGGGCGGGAACCGGCGGGTGCGGGCGAGTTCGCGCACGAGGTGTTGGGACAGTGTCGTTTTGCCGAATCCGGCCGCGCCGAGCACCACGCTGAATCCGGTGCTGTCGGGGCCCAGCAATTCGGTGATCCGTCGTTCGACGCGTGGGCGGTGGCCCTCGGCGAGAATATCGGAGGGCACGGCGTCGGGACTGCTGCGCGCGAGTTCGACGCTGACGTAGACGTCGTCGAAATAGGGCCGGTTCGATTCGAGGTCGAAGGCTCCGGTACTGCCGATGCGATCGAGGGTCGTGAGCAAGTGCTTACGGTATCGGCGTCCGGGGCGGAACAGGATGTTTCCGGTGGTGAGGGTCAGCCGGTGCGCAATGCCCTGGCGGGCTTGGTCGATGGGGTCTTTGGCGGCCTTCCAGACGAATCCGGCCGTGGTGATGGCCGCCCAGTATGCGAGCAACAGCACACCGGCCCGCAGCGGGTGCTGGGCCGCGAAATCGTGCAGCCAGGTGGCGTACAGCCCGGGGAGGCCGGTCGCGGCGACCGCCCATTTCCAGGACTTCTGCAACCACGGCAGCCGTGAGGTGCCGGGCTCGTCGTCGGCCACGGTCGGGCCTTCCTGAGTCGCGGTGGGACCGGACTCGGCATTTTATCGCGAAATCGACGCGATCGATGCCGCATCAAAAATCCTGGGGCACAGGAAAAGTGAGTATTCACAATCGGGTGATATCCCGGGCGTGTCGGCTGGCCGGGCGGCAACAATGGGCGGCATGGTTGCGGTTGGGGGTTGGGCAGACGCGTGCGAATCCGAGGGGGCCGGAGTGGAGTCCGCGCCGGGCGTGGATATCGGTCGATATCCCCTGGATTCGCCGGGGAGTGAGCGGTGGGACGCGGTCGTGGGGGAGGCGCGGGCGGCGCTCGCGGCGGACGGTTGCTGCGTGTTGCGGGGGTTCGTTCGGCCGGAGTTGTTGAGTACCTTGCGGAGTGAAGGGGTCGGGCTGGCTCCGCATGCGTACTACACCGTGGAGAATGTCAACGCCTACAACATTCCGCTGGACGCGGATCTGCCGGTGGACCATCCGGGGCGGATCGTGTTGCGGCGGGGGAACGCCTTTGTGGCAAGGGATCTCATACCCGTGGACGCGCTGATTCATCGGCTGTATGTGGACGAGCGGTTTCAGCGGTTTGTGGCGGATTGCTTCGGGCTGGCGGAGTTACACGTGTATACCGATCCGCTGGCGGGGTTGTGCCTCAATGTGGTGGCGCCCGGGATGTCGCATCCTTGGCACTTCGATACCAACGAGTTCACCGTCTCCATGCTCACCCAGGAGCCGGAATGCGGTGGGGTGTTCGAGTATTGCCCGAACATCCGGTCGCGGGTGGCGGAGCACTTCGCGGATGTGAACGCGGTGCTCAACGGGCACGGGGAGCGCTTCGTCCGGCGGCTCGAGTTGCGGCCGGGGGATCTGCAGCTGTTCCAGGGGAGGTTTTCGTTGCATCGGGTCGCGCCCGTTGGCGGGACGGTGCAACGGCATTCGGCGATATTCGCCTACAGCGATACGCCGGGGCTGATCGGCACGGCCGAGCGGACCCGGCAGCTGTTCGGGCGGGTGACGGCGGACCACCTGGCGGTCGGCGAGGTTCGCGGCGACTCGCTGCTGGACTGAGAGATTCACTGCCGGACAGAGATTCACTGCTCGACTGAGAGGGGACCAGCGCGTGCCGGTTTCGTTGCACAGTTCCACCGGGAAAGCGTCGTTCGACGACATCTACGAACGGCCCGATCCGCGCGAGTATTACGCGCGGATGGCCGAATTGGACTATCAGATACCGGAATTGGCTAAACCGCACATTCAGCGGTTGCTCGCCGAGTATCGGTCCGCCACCGGGATCGGCGCGCCCGCCGTGCTCGATATCGGCTGCTCCTACGGCGTGAACGCGGCCCTGCTGCGCCTGGACACCGGCATGGCCGAATTGGCCGAGCACTACCGCGGTGGCGGCGACACCGCGAAACTCATCGATCGCGACCGCGAACTACTCGGCGGCCGGGACCGATTACCCGGTGTCCGATTCATCGGAATGGACGCCTCCCGCCCTGCCCTCGACTACGCGCGTGCCGCCGGATTCCTCCAGGACACCGTGCACGCCGACCTGGAATCTGCCGACCCCACCGAGGCCCAGCGCCGCGTCCTGGCCGGGGCGGATCTGGCCGTCTCCACCGGCTGCGTCGGCTACATCTCCGAACGCACCCTGCTGCGGGTGGCCCGCGCACACGGCGGGAAACTGCCGTGGATGGCGCATTTCGTGCTGCGCATGTTCGCCTTCGAACCCATCGCCGCCCACCTCGCCGCACTGGGCTATCACACCGAACGCGCGCCCGGGGTGTACCGGCAGCGCCGCTTCGCCTCGGCCGACGAACAGGCGCGGGTGCTGAATACGCTGGCCGACAGCGGAATCGACACCGCCGACTGTGAATCGGACGGCTGGCTCTACGCGCAGCTCTACATTTCCCGCCCGAAATCGGGCACGGCCGCCGAGCACTGAGCACCACCAATATCGGAACGAATTCCCGGATCCACCTGAAACCGCCGGGCGATTGTTACGGTGAATCGGTGGCACCAGCGAAGATCGTAATCGTCGGCGGTGGTTTCGCGGGTGTCGAGTGCGCCCGCTATCTGGAGCGCCGCCTGAAGCCTGACGAGGCGTTCATCCAATTGGTCACCCCCGACGCCGGGCTGCTGTATCTGCCGCTGCTGCCGCAGGTCGCCTCGGGCACGCTCAATCCGCGCTCGGTGTCGGTCTCGCTGCGGCGGATACTGCGCCGCACCGAGATCCTGCCCGGCCTGGCCGTCGGCGTCGACCCGAAGACCAGGCACGTCATCGTGCGACGGCACTCCGGTGAGGAATACGCCTTCGAGTTCGACCACCTGGTCCTGGTGCCTGGCAGCATCACCCGCATCCAGGACGTCCCCGGCCTGCGCGAGCACGGATTCGGCATGAAGACCCTGTCCGAGGCCATGTACCTGCGCGACCACGTGCTGCGCCAGCTCGACGTGGCCGCGGTGGGCGGCGAGGAGGACGTCGACCGGGAACGCCTGAACTTCGTCACCATCGGCGCGGGCTACGCGGGCACCGAGACCACCGCGGTGCTCAACAAGGTCTGCCGCGCGGCCGCCCGCCGCTACTTCCCGCCGACCGAATCGGGCATGGTGCGCTGGCATCTGGTCACCCACGGCGACCGGATCATGCCCGAACTCGGGGAACGCCTGGGCGCGGACGCGAAGAAGATCCTGGCCGCCAGCGGCATCGAGCTCATCTCGGGCGCGTCGGCGCAGGAGGTCAGCGCGCACGGTGTCACCCTCACCAACGGACGGTGCATCCCCTCACGCACGGTGCTGTGGACGGCCGGTGTCGCGCCCAGCCCGCTGGCCGGGCATCTGGGCGCGGAGACCGATCGCGGGCGGATCGTCGTCCAGGCCGATCTCAGCGTGCCGGGATTGCGCGGGGTCTGGGCGCTCGGCGACACGGCCGCGGTCCCGGATCGGGCCGCCGGGGTGGGCAAGGTGTGCCCGCCCACCGCGCAGCACGCCATGCGCCAGGGCAAGCACATGGCCAGGAATCTGCTCGCCGCCCTGCGCGGCGGCCGGGTCGAGCCGTATCGGCACCCGGACCTCGGACTGGTGGTGGATCTGGGCGGCAAGGACGCCCTGGCCCGCCCGCTGAAGATCGGATTGCGCGGTGTCCCCGCCCAATTCGTGGCACGCGGCTATCACCTGGGTGCGCTGCGCACCTTCGTCGCGCGGGCGCGCGTCGCCTTCGACTGGACCCTGCACGGCATCAGCGGCGACGATTTCCTGCGCATCGGGTACGGCGACTACGACACCCACACCATCGGCGGCTTCGAGCAGACCGGAGCCTATCTGTCCGGCGACGAGGTGACGCTGCGGCTGAAGACACTGTGCCAACCCGGGTCCAAGGGCGAGTGGCTCGCATGAAAACTGTTGTAGCGCAGTAAAGCACCTCGCTTCCCGGCGATCCGGGATTCGCCCGAATTCCTGGCGCGCCGACCGGTTCGGTGGCAAGAATGGGGGCGGGAACCGCACGGGGGGCGGTTATCCGTGTGCAAAATGCCAGGCTGCCCCTGACCCATCGACACCGAGGACACCCCTTGAGCGACAGCACCTTCGCATACGACGAGCAGCTGCCCCGCGTCCCGCTGCCCACGCTGGAGGAGAGCTGCACCCGATTCCTGCACTGGTGCGCACCGCTGCTGACCTCCGACCAGTACGCCGCCACCGCGGCCACCGTCGAGGACCTGCTGCGCCCCGACAGCCCCGCCCGCACCCTGCACGCCGACCTGGAACGGTTCGACGCGACTCCGGGCGTGGGCAGCTGGCTCGACGAATTCTGGCCGTCCCGCTACCTGGGCCGACGCGACCGAATCGCGTTGAACGCCAACTTCTTCTTCCTCTTCCGCGACGACACCGTGCTGGCGGCCTCGACCACCGCCGACCAGAGCGAGCGGGCCGCCGCCCTGATCACCGCGGCCGTCAACTACAAGCTGCGTCTGGACAAAGGGGAGATTCCGCCCGCCACCCAGCGCGGGCAGCGACTCAATATGGCGCAGAACAAGTTCCTGTTCTCCGAGACCCGCATTCCCGGCGCGCTCCAGGACACCGTGCGGGTGCCCTACAGCCCGGAATGGCCGGGGCACTCGAATGCCCGGCACATCGTGGTCTTCTACCGCGGCAACATGTTCCGGATGGATGTCATCGGGCCCAATGGCATCCCCTACACCCCCGAGGATCTCGTGGGCGGGCTGCACGCCGTCATGAAGGCCGGAGCGCGGCGCGCCTCCACCAATGCCTCGCCCGGACACCTGACTTCGCTCGCGCGCGCGGATTGGGCCCCGATCTACGCCGGACTGCGGCCCGCCAATGCCGCCGCCTTCGACACCATCGAGACGGCGCTGTTCTGTATCTGCCTGGAGGACTTCGCCCCTCGCGACACCCTGCACGCCTGCGACCAACTGCTGCACGGCGACAGCGGCAACCGCTGGTTCGACAAGGCGGTGTCGTTCATCGTCTTCGCCGACGGCGCGGCGGGCATCAATGTAGAGCACTGCGGGCTCGACGGCACCACCATCCTGTCCTTCGTCGACACCCTCCTCGAAGCACCGGTCGCCGCGCACGCCGAACAGTCCGGCGCGCAGCCGCAGGGACTGCCCGCCACCGAGCCTGTCGAGTTCACCCTGGGACCCGAATCCCGATCCGAGATCGCCTCCGCCGCGGCCTCTTTCGCGCAGTACGCCGCCGACAACGCCACCACCACGGTGTCGTTCGACTTCGGCACCAAGCGCGCCAAGAGCCTGGGCATCTCCCCGGACGCCTTCGCCCAGCTGAGCTACCAGCTCGCGCACCGGCGCAGCAAGGGACTCAACGGCGCGACCTACGAATCCATCGCCACCCGCGGCTTCCGCAACGGGCGCACCGAGGCCATGCGCGTCATCACCCAGGAGATGCTGGATTTCGTTGCCGCCATGGAGGATCCGGAAATCGACCGGGACCGCAAGCTGGTGGCCGCCCGCACCGCCGCCGAGGCACATGTGCGCCGCGCCCAGGAATGCCAGCGCGGCGAGGCCCCCGAACAGCACCTGTGGGAGCTGCAGTGGATCCAGCGCCGGCGCGGCGAGGCGCTGGGCGCGACCGCGCCGATGGCCTTCTACGACAGCCCCGGCTGGACCATCAGTCGTGACGACTACCTGTCCACCAGCTCCGCGCCCTCGGTGAACATCCAGTTCTTCGGTTTCGGCTCCACCAGCCCCAAGTGCATCGGCATCGCCTATGTGCTGCTGCCCGACCGCTGGAACCTCTACCTGGCCACACCCAAGCACGTCGCGCAGCAGATGTACGACTTCGCCGAACAGCTGCGCGGGGCGGTGGCCGAACTCGCCGAACTGCTCACCGTATAACCGATTGCGGGGAGTGTGCGCCCGTCTGAAAGAATCACTCCCCGTGAAATCTTTCGAAGCCCTGTTCGCCGAGCTGCAGGATCGTGCCGCCAACCGCCCCGAGGGGTCGGGCACCGTCGCCGCCCTGGACGCCGGCGTGCATGCGCAGGGCAAGAAGGTGCTCGAGGAAGCCGGCGAGGTCTGGATCGCGGCCGAGTACCAGAGCGATGAGGAACTCTCCGAGGAGATCTCGCAGCTGCTCTACTGGGTGCAGGTGCTGATGGTGGGCCGCGGGCTGCGGCTCGAGGACGTGTACCGACATCTGTGATGTGCCCGGCGCGCCCCACGAACGTGCGGCGCGCCGTCCGCCCGTCCCCCTGTCGTCCACGTCTTCCCCTTCCGTTCCGAAAGGACCTCCCATGCTTCGCGTCGCCGTCCCCAACAAGGGCGCCCTGTCCGAATCCGCCGTCGCCATCCTGTCCGAGGCGGGCTACCGCAAGCGCACCGATTCCCGTGAGCTGAGCGTGCTGGACCCGGCCAACCAGGTCGAGTTCTACTTCCTGCGGCCCAAGGACATCGCCATCTACGTCGGCTCCGGCGAGCTCGACCTGGGCATCACCGGCCGCGACCTGGCGCTGGATTCCGGTGCGCCCGTGCAGGAACGGCTCGCGCTCGGCTTCGGCCGCTCCAGCTTCCGCTACGCCGCCCCGGCCGGGCGCGAATGGAAGGTCGAGGACCTCTACGACAAGCGCATCGCCACCTCCTACCCGAATCTGGTGCTGCAGGACCTGAAGGCGCGCGGCATCGAGGCCGAGGTGATCCGCCTCGACGGCGCGGTCGAGATCTCCATCCAGCTCGGCGTCGCCGACGCCATCGCCGACGTGGTCGGCTCCGGGCGCACCCTGCGCCAGCACAACCTGGTCGCCTTCGGCGAGTCGCTGTGCTCCTCGGAGGGCGTGCTGATCGAGGCCAAGGGCGCCGACCAGCGCGACAAGGCCCGCAACCAGCTGGTCGCCCGCATCCAGGGCGTGGTCTTCGCCCAGCAGTACCTGATGCTGGACTACGACTGCCCCAAGGCGCTCCTCGAAGAGGCCGTCAAGATCACCCCCGGTCTGGAGTCGCCGACCATCGCCCCGCTCACCGATCCCGAATGGGTCGCCGTGCGCGCGCTGGTGCCGCGCAAGAACGGCAACGAGCTCATGGACCAGCTCGCCGACCTCGGTGCCAAGGCCATCCTGGCCACCGACATCCGCTCCTGCCGCGCGTTCTGATCGAATCGCGCCCGCCCGGCCTGGGCGGGCGCATCCGGTCTCAGGGTGCGACGGGCTCGGATTCGTCCGGCCCGGACGGGAAAGGCGGTGGCGTGCCGCCGAATTCGGGGCATAGTCGCTTGAAATCGCAGTACTGGCACATCCAGCCCGGACTGGGCGGGAACTCGCCCGTCTCGGCGGCGGTGACGATGGCCGCCCACAGCGCCGACAGGATCCGCTCGAAGCGCAGCCGACAGGATCCGCTCGAAGCGCAACAGCTCCTCGGGATCGGGCTTGTAGGTCAGGGTCACCCCGTCGGCCAGATACATGAGCTTCAACTCGGCCGGTGCGACACCCTGGGTGCGCAGCAGGACCAGGGCGTAGAACTTCAGCTGGAACAGCGCCTTGGTCTCGTACGCCAGGCCCGGGGCGCGGCCGGTCTTGTAGTCGATGACGTGCAGTTCGCCCTCGGCCGAGCGGTCGAGGCGGTCCACGATCCCGCGCAGGGGCGTCCCGTCGGGCAGCTCGGCCTCGATGAAGGTCTCGCACGACTCCGGTTCGAAACCGCTCGGATCCTCGAGCCGGAAGTAGACGCCCACCAGCTTGCGGACCTCGGCGAGGAAGTCGTCGAGGTCCGTGTCCGGGATCAACCCCTCGACCTCGGGCCGGGACTCGCGCACCCCGGCCCACGCGGGGGCGATGAGCGCGGTGGCGGCTTCGACATCCCGCTCGGTGGCGGGCAGGCCGAACAGGGCCTCGAGCACCGCGTGCACCACGGTGCCGCGCACGGCGGCCTTCGAGGGCGGCTCGGGTATCTGATCGATGACCCGCAACCGATACTTCAACGGACACTGCTTGAAATCGATTGCCCGCGAAGGGGACAGCGCGGGCCCGCGCGGGCCGAACCGCTCTGTCTCAGGGGTAGCGATCACGTCAACCGACATACCTGGCAGGCTAAACGCAGGCACCGACAAGGTGCGTGCCATTCACGGCAGCAATAACAGCAGCAATAGATCAGCGACGCACGACATCGCGACGACACGCAGAACGGAGATTCATGACTGCCAGACGGACCGGCCCTTTCCAGATCGGTGACCGGGTACAGCTGACCGACGCCAAGGGGCGCAAGTTCACGGTGATCCTGGAGGCGGGCAAGGAGTTCCACACCCACGCCGGCCACATCAACCACGACGACCTCATCGGCGCCGACGAGGGCTGCGTGGTGAACTCCGCCAAGGGCACGCCCTACCTGGCCCTGCGGCCCCTGCTCACCGACTACGTGCTGTCCATGCCGCGCGGCGCGGCGGTGATCTACCCCAAGGACTCGGCCCAGATCGTCCACGAAGGCGACATGTTCCCCGGCGCCAAGGTCCTGGAAGCAGGCGCGGGTTCGGGCGCGCTGACCTGCTCGCTGCTGCGCGCGGTCGGCCCCGAGGGCAAGGTCATCTCCTGGGAGATCCGCGAGGACCACGCCGAGCACGCCGTCAAGAATGTCGAGCGCTTCTTCGGCGAACGTCCGGCCAACTGGGAACTCACCCTCGGTGACGTGGCGGAATACTCCGGCGAGCAGGTCGACCGCGTGGTCCTGGACATGCTCAAGCCCTGGGACGCCCTCGAGGCTGTCGCCAAGGCGATCATCCCCGGCGGCGTCTTCCTCGCCTACGTGGCCACCACCACCCAGCTCTCCGAAGTGGTCGAAGCCCTGCGCCGCCAGGGCTGCTGGACCGAGCCCACCGCCTGGGAATCCATGGTCCGCCCCTGGCACGTGGTCGGCCTGGCCGTGCGCCCCGAACACCGCATGCAGGGCCACACCGCCTTCCTGGTCAAGGCCCGCCGCCTCGCCGACGGCGTCACCGCCCCCAAGCCGCAGCGCCGCCCCTCCAAGGGCTGACGCCCGCCGAAAACCCCTGGCGAAAGATATATTTCGCCGATCAACGAGTCCGCCCCCGTCACCTCGTGACGGGGGCGGACTCATGTATTCAGGTCGGCGTGAAGCGTTTCCGCCCGATCAGCAGGGCGCCTTGCCCATCGCCAGGATGGTGCACGCGGTGCCCTCCGAGAGCTGCCAGCCCGCGTCGGTGTGCTGCCAGCTCATGGGCACGCCCGGCATGGTGCCGTGCGGGGAGGAGATGGCGACCGAGGCATCGGCCTTGTCGCCGTTGGCCGCCACGCCCGAGACCGTCCAGCCGATGGTGCCGTAATTGGCCAGGCCGTGGTTCATCTTGTCGATATTGGCCGTGCGCGCGCCGCCGTTGACCATGAGGTTCGCCTTGTCGGCGGCCGGAACCGACGGGTCGGTGAAGCGGGTCAGGGTGGACTGCAACTCCTCGGCGGAGGGTGCGGCGGTGTCGGCGGCGGCCAGGCCCGCACCCGAGGTGAGCGCGGCGACGGCCGCGGCGACGGCCAGAGACAGACGGATGGAGCGAGCGAGCATGAACGGTCGAGCCTTTCGTGAATCGAGAGAATTTCCTACTGGCAGGCGGCGCGGGCCATGCCGAGGATGGTGCAGGCACCAGCGTCGGAGAGCTTCCACGCGCGATCGCTGTACTGGAATGTCATCGGGACGTCCGGCATGGTGCCGTGCGGCGAGGTCACCGACACCTTGGCATCGGCCTTGGTCCCGTCCTGCTTGATTTCACCGACGGTGAACCCGACCTGGTAGTGCGCCAGACCCTGGTTCATGGTGTCGATGTTTCCGAGACGCTTGTCGCCGTCGACGACTAGTTTGGCCTTGTCGGCAGCCGGTTCGGCCGGGTCGGCGAAGGCCGTGAGGACGCTCTGCAGGGATTCCGCGGTCGGCGCGGGCGCGGCGGCGACCGTCGACGTGGCCGAATTCGAGGACGTAGAACCCTTGTCGTCGGAGCTGCATCCGGTCAGAGTTGCCGTAACGGCCGCGAGGGCCGCGACGGTAGCCACGGAAACACGGAGGGTGCGCCCGGAAACACGAAGCGTCCGCGTGACGTTGCGCATACCAGGAGTACGACTGGTGGGAAGGAGCATCAACGGCACCTTTCGGCTCGGCCGGCAATTAACTCGCCGGAAACAGGTTAGGGCAGGCTAACATGCCTGCCGGGCAGGTCGGCCGCAGCCTAGATGTGATCACGACGAAACCATGTCGGAAAGCGGGAACGGTTAGAGCCCGGTAGCGTTGATAGACCGGGACTGGGAGGAGCAGCATCATGAGCCCCATCGAACATTCGGACTCGGCGGCCTGGAGGGAACTCGAGGCAGTACGCGCCGAGGCCGCTGCACTCCGGAGGCAACTCGCCGACACGCCGGATCGCACACGGGAATTGGAAGCGCGCGTCGATTCGCTCACGATTCGCAACACCAAACTGATGGACACCTTGAAGGAAGCGCGCCAGCAACTGGTCGCTCTCCGTGAGGAAGTGGACCGCCTCGGCCAGCCACCCTCGGGCTACGGCGTCCTCATCGGCGTGTACGACGATCAGACGGTCGATGTGTTGACTTCCGGACGCAAGATGCGGCTGACGTGTTCGCCGAACATCGACACCACCACCCTCCACTACGGGCAGACCGTGCGTCTCAACGAGGCGCTGACCGTGGTCGAGGCGGGCGGTTTCGACTCCATCGGTGAGATCGGCACGCTGCGTGAGATTCTCGACGACGGGCGCCGTGCGCTGGTGGTCGGGCACGCCGACGAGGAGCGGGTGGTCTGGTTGTCCGGGCCGCTGTCCGCGCTGGTCGACGTGGACGATCTGGAGGATCCGGATCGGCCGATTCGCAAACTGCGGCCGGGCGATTCGCTGCTGGTCGACACCAAGGCCGGGTTCGCCTTCGAGCGGATTCCCAAGGCCGAGGTCGAGGACCTGGTCCTCGAGGAGGTGCCGGACGTGGATTACCACGACATCGGTGGCCTCTCGCGCCAGATCGAGCAGATCCGTGACGCCGTCGAATTGCCGTTCCTGCACAAGGAGCTGTTCCGCGAGTACGCGCTGCGCCCGCCCAAGGGTGTGCTGCTCTACGGTCCGCCCGGTTGCGGTAAGACGTTGATCGCCAAGGCCGTTGCCAACTCCCTCGCCAAGAAGATCGCCGAGGCGCGCGGTGAGGATGCCAAGGAAGCCAAGTCGTTCTTCCTCAACATCAAGGGTCCCGAGCTGCTCAACAAGTTCGTGGGTGAGACCGAGCGCCACATTCGGATCATCTTCCAGCGGGCTCGCGAGAAGGCGTCCGAGGGCACCCCGGTGATCGTGTTCTTCGACGAGATGGACTCGATCTTCCGCACCCGCGGTTCGGGTGTCTCCTCCGATGTGGAGACCACCGTTGTGCCGCAGCTGCTCTCGGAGATCGACGGTGTCGAGGGCCTGGAGAACGTGATCGTGATCGGCGCCTCCAACCGCGAGGACATGATCGACCCCGCGATCCTGCGGCCCGGCCGCCTGGACGTGAAGATCAAGATCGAGCGGCCCGACGCCGAAGCGGCACAGGACATCTTCTCCAAGTACCTGACCGACACCCTGCCGCTGCGCTCCGAGGACCTCGAGGAGTTCGACGGCGATCGCAGCAAGTGCGTGCAGGCCACCATCGAACGCGTGGTGGACCGCATGTACGCCGAGAGCGAGGACAACCGCTTCCTGGAGGTCACCTACGCCAACGGTGACAAGGAAGTCCTGTACTTCAAGGACTTCAACTCCGGCGCCATGATCCAGAACATCGTGGACCGGGCCAAGAAGTACGCCATCAAGTCCGTCCTCGAGACCGGCAACCCGGGCCTGAGCATCCAGCATCTCTACGATTCGATCGTGGACGAGTTCTCCGAGAACGAGGACCTGCCCAACACCACGAATCCCGATGACTGGGCTCGCATCTCGGGCAAGAAGGGCGAGCGCATCGTCTACATCCGCACCCTGGTGACGGGCAAGAACGCCAGCGCCAGCCGCGCCATCGACACCGAGTCGAACACCGGCCAGTACCTGTAAGCCGACGGTGCTGTTCTGAAAGAAGCCGAAGAGCCCGCCTCCCTCGAGAGGCGGGCTCTCTCGTATTCGGATCAGCTTCCGGGGACGAACCCCGGGTAGACCCAGTGCTTCACGCCGCCGCCGGGGGCGACGTAGCCGGTGAAGTTGGGGAAGTTCATCGGGAGGGCCTTGAGCTGGTGGGGGTTGCCGTCGGCGTCGGCCTGGAAGCAGCTGGTGGTGACGCCGTGGAAGCCGGTGCAGACGATGCGGGTGCTGTTCCCGAAGGGGGAGGTCAGGCGGGAGCGGTCCACGAGGGGGTTCCAGTAGTCGAGATCCGACGGGGTGAGGAAGTCGTGCGCCTCGAAAACGTAGATCGGGCTGTTGGGTTGCTGGACGGGCCATTCGTCGGCGGCCGCGGTGCCCGTGGTGACCGCGAGGGCCGCGGTGGCGATGGCGGCGGCGGTGGCCACTCGGGTGACGCTTCGGGTGATGGTGCGCATGTACCCCTCCTTGGAACGTCGTTCGATGTCGATCATCGGTGGGGGCATCGGCGGGCTCGGCGCGACTGTAACGGACCGTGCGGTTGCAGTGATGGGCATCACACAAGGAATGGCTGCCGCCCGGCGGTCATCGGAGTCGGAAATCTGCGTGGGACCTGCACGGGTCGGGGCGAATCGAGCCCCACGCCCAGTGGAGGTTGTCATGAACGCGATGAAGCGCACGATGGTCGGGATTGCCGCGGCGACATTGGTCGCCTCCGGGGGCCTGATGGGGGCGCAGACGGCACAGGCCCAGCCGCCGGGATACTGCTCGGTGACCCCGGTCTGGGGCACCAGCGCATACTCCCAGTGCGGCCTCGGGGTCTGGCATCAGGTCCACATCACCTGCTGGTCGTGGTGGAACTGGTGGTCCAGCTACGACCGCTGGGGCAATGTGGCCTGGGGCCCAACCCATTCCCAGGCCAACTGCGATCTCCCGTTCACCCTGCAGACCTGGACCGTGGTCACCTGGGGCTGGCAGTGGTGAGTGGCCGATAGCGGATGTGCACGACAAATACCATGGCGGCCCCTCAGCGCCTCGCCCCCGCGCTGGGTGGGAGCGGCGTCAGCCACGCCGGATGCGGCGGTAGGTGGGTGCGGCCGTCGCGGCGGTGGCGAGATGGCGTGCCACGTCCGGGATTTCGGCGTCGGGCAGGGCGGCGACGGTGAGGCGGAGGTGGTCGGTGCGGGGGTGGTCGGTGACTTCGAAGGGGGTGCCCGGGGCGGCTTTGATGCCGGCGGCGGCCAGGGAGATCATGGCGGCGCTTTCGTCGGCCACCGGGAACCAGAGGTTGATGCCGTCGCCGAGGGGGAGGTGGATGTTGTGGTGGGAGAGGGATTTTCGGAGGGCTTCGGAGCGGGTGCGGTAGGTGGTGCGGGCGGTGGTGACGGTGGCGTGGGCGGTGTCGTCGGTGAGCATGTGGAGCAGGACGCGTTGGAGGAGGTGGCTGGACCAGCCGGGGCCCAGCATGCGGCGTTCGATGACGGGGTCGAGGAGGTTCGCGGGGCCGCCGACGGCGGCCAGGCGGAGGTCGGCGCCGTGGGATTTGGAGTAGGAGCGGATGTGGACGGTGCGGGTGGGGAGGCGGGTGGCCAGGGAACGGAGGGGGGTGTGGGTGATGCCGGAGCTGTGGTCGTCCTCGACGATGATCGGGGTGCCGCCCGCGATCACGGCCGCGTCGGCCAGGAAGTCGGCCAGTTCGCGGACGCGGCGCGCGGAAAGTGAGGCGCCGGTGGGGTTCTGGGCGCGGGGTTGCAGCAGCACCAGGACCGGGTGACGGGTGGACAGGCAGGTGGCCAGGCTGTCGGGGCGCATGCCGGATTCGTCGAGGTCGACGGGTATCGGGCGGGCGCCGAGTTGGGCCAGCATGTCCAGGAACGGCGGGAAGCAGGGATTCTCGACCGCCACCGGGTCGCCGAGACGGATGTGGGCGGTCAGCAGCCGGTCGATGGCGTCGAGTGCGCCGTCGAGCACGGTGAAGCGTTCGGCGCGGGCGGGCCAGTCGGCGCGGACGGCGGCCTCGAGTTCCGGGAGGACGGCGTCGCCGAGGTAGGTGGCCGAGAGATCGTCGATGCGGCCGTCGTCGCCCAGGGCGCGCAGGGCGGCGGTCAGGTCGGGGAGCAGGGCCGGGTCGGGCGTGCCGCGCGACAGGTCGATGCGGAAGGTGCTGTCGGTCTGGGGATGCAGGCGCTGATAGCGGCCGACGGCCGGGCTGTGCGGCGGGTGCGGGGTCTGCTCGACGAAGGTGCCCGCGCGGCCGCGCGCGATGATGGCGCCCGCGGCGGCCAGGGCCCGCCAGGCCTGGTTGACGGTGGCGGGGGAGACCTTCAATTCGCGGGCGACCTCGCGCACGGTGGGCAGCCGGGTGCCGGGGGCCAGCGCGCCGGAGCGGATCCGGTGGCTGACCGCGGCGGCGATACCGGCGGCGGTGCGGTCGTGGGCGTCGGCCACCAGCGCGGCGGCGGTGTCTGTCGCGCCGGGGTCGGAGGTTGCGCCCGCGGTGTCATCGTTCCCGGGCGCGTGCGATGGTCCGAGTTCGGTTGTCACAGTGCGATTCTGCGTGCCAGGTCGGAGGGCTCCGAGGGGGGAGCCGGAGGATTTACGGTCACGAAACTGTTTCCATCAACTTGTAACACAAGCGGATTCGATTCAGGTGCAGTATCACAAGGCATGGCGATTGTTCGAGCGGCGCTGGTGCAGACGAACTGGACCGGCGATAAAGAGTCCATGATCAAGGCGCATGAGGACTATGCGCGGCAGGCGGCTGCGGCCGGGGCCAAGGTGATCTGTTTTCAGGAGCTGTTCTACGGGCCGTATTTCTGCCAGTTGCAGGACACGAAGTTCTATGACTACGCGGAGTCGGTGCCGGGGCCCACCACCGAGCGGTTCGCGGCGCTGGCGCGCGAGTTGGGCATGGTGATGGTGCTGCCGGTGTACGAGCAGGAGCAGCCCGGTCTGCTGTACAACACCGCGGCGGTGATCGATGCCGATGGGACGTACCTGGGGAAGTACCGCAAGCATCACATTCCGCACGTCAACGGGTTCTGGGAGAAGTTCTACTTCCGGCCGGGCAACCTCGGGTGGCCGGTGTTCGACACCGCGGTCGGCAAGGTCGGGGTCTACATCTGCTACGACCGGCATTTCCCGGAGGGCTGGCGCGCGCTGGGGCTGGCGGGGGCCGAGATCGTGTTCAATCCCTCGGCCACCTCGCGGGGGCTGTCGAGCTATCTGTGGAAGCTGGAGCAGCCCGCCTCGGCGGTGGCCAACGAGTACTACATCGGGGCCATCAACCGGGTGGGGATCGAGGAGTACGGGGACGACGATTTCTACGGGACCAGCTACTTCGTGGACCCGGAGGGCAAGTTCGTGGGTGAGGTCGCCTCCGACACCGCGCCCGAGCTGGTGGTGCGGGATCTGGACATGGACCTGATCAAGGTGGTGCGCGACCGGTGGGCCTTCTACCGGGACCGGCGGCCGGATGCCTACGGGAAGCTGGTCGAGCCGTGAGCACTGCGTTCATTCACGGCGGAATCGTGGTGTCCGCCAATGGATCTCAGCCACTCGACGTCCTGATCGACGGCGAAACCATTGCGGCCGTGGTGCAACCGGGATCCACCGCGCTCGGCAGTGACCTCGCCGCCACCGCCGACACGGTCATCGACGCCACCGGCAAGTACGTGATCCCGGGCGGCGTCGACGGCCACACCCACATGCAGCTGCCCTTCGGCGGCACCGAGGCCAGCGACACCTTCGAGACCGGCACCCGCGCGGCCGCCTGGGGCGGCACCACCACCATCGTGGACTTCGCGGTGCAGAAGCCGGGGGAGCGGGTGCAGGACAGCCTCGCCCTGTGGCACGAGAAGGCCGCCGGGAAGTGCGCGATCGACTCCGGCTTCCATCAGATCGTCGGATCGGTGGACGCCGAATCCCTCAAGGGCATGAGCGAATTGGTGTCCGAGGGCGTCACCAGCTTCAAACTGTTCATGGCCTACCCGGGCGTCTTCTACTCCGACGACGGCCAGATCCTGCGCGCCATGCAGACCGCGGGCGATCTCGGGGCGGTGCTGATGATGCACGCCGAGAACGGAATCGCCATCGATGTGCTTGTGGAGCAGGCGATTTCACGCGGTGAGACCGCGCCCTACTACCACGGCGTCACGCGGCCGTGGCAGATGGAGGAAGAGGCCACCCACCGCGCGATCATGCTCGCGCAGCTGACCGGTGCCCCGCTCTACATCGTGCACGTCTCGGCCAAGCAGGCCCTCGAGCAGATCGCGCAGGCACGAGGCAAGGGACAGAACGTCTTCGGCGAGACCTGCCCGCAGTACCTCTACCTGTCGCTCGAGGAGAACCTGGGCGCACCGGGTTTCGAGGGCGCGAAATGGGTGTGCTCGACGCCGCTGCGGGCCCGCGCCGAAGGGCATCAGGACGAGCTGTGGCGCTACATCCGCACCGGCGACGTCACCAGTGTGGCCACCGACCACTGCCCGTTCTGCATGAAGGACCAGAAGGAACTCGGGCTCGGCGATTTCAGCAAGATCCCCAACGGTATCGGCGGGGTCGAGCATCGCATGGACCTGATGTTCCAGGGCGTCGAGGACGGCCGCATCTCCCTCGAGAAATGGGTGGAGGTGTGCTGCACCGCACCGGCGCGCATGTTCGGGATGTACCCGCGCAAGGGCATCATCAGCCCGGGCGCGGACGCCGACGTGGTCATCTACGACCCCAACGGCCACACCAGCATCGGGCTGGGCAAGACCCATCACATGAACATGGATCACTCGGCCTACGAGGGCTTCGAGATCGCCGGCCACGTCGACACCGTGCTCTCACGCGGGCGGGTCATCGTCGACGCCGGGCAGTACCTGGGCAGCGCCGGCCACGGCCGGTTCCTCAAACGCGGGCTGTCCCAGAACCTCATCTGACACATCCGGACAACGAGGGGAGAGTGCCGCATGGATATCGGTGTGGTGCTGCAGTGCACGCCGCCCGCGTCCCGGGTGGTGGAACTGGCGAGAATCGCGGAGACGCACGGGTTCTCGCACGTGTGGACATTCGACTCGCACCTGCTGTGGCAGGAGCCCTACGTCATCTACAGCCAAATCCTGGCCGCGACAAGGAAAGTCGTGGTGGGGCCGATGGTGACCAACCCGTCCACCCGGGACTGGACGGTCACCGCCTCCACCTTCGCGACCCTCAACGACATGTTCGGCAACCGCACCATCTGCGGCATCGGCCGGGGCGACTCGGCCGTCCGCACCCTGGGCGGGCGGCCCGCCAACCTGGCGACTCTGCGCGAATCCATTGCCGTCATCCAGGAATTGGGCAACGGCCGCAGCGCGAAGGTGGGTGACACCACCGTGCGCTTCCCGTGGGCAGCCGCCTCGCGGCTGCCGGTGTGGGTGGCCGGATACGGGCCGCGCGCACTGGATCTCACCGGTGAGGTCGCCGACGGCTTCATCCTGCAACTCGCCGACCCGGACATCACCGCCTGGACCATCGCCCGCGTGCGCGCCGCCGCCGAGCGCGCCGGCCGCGACCCGGGCGCGGTCAGCATCTGCGTGGCCGCCCCGGCCTACATCACCGACGGCACCATCGGCGCGCTCGAACACGCTCGCGAGCAATGCCGTTGGTTCGGTGGCATGGTCGGCAACCATGTCGCAGACATCGTCGCCCGCTACGGCTCGGACTCCGACGTTCCCAAGGCGCTCACCGACTACATCGCGGGCCGCCGCGGCTACGACTACAACGAGCACGGCCGCGCCGGGAACACCCACGCCGAATTCGTCCCGGACGAGATCGTGGACCGCTTCTGCCTGCTCGGCACCCCCGACGACCACCTGACCCGCCTGCGCGAACTCGAGGCCATGGGCGTCGACCAGTTCGCCGTCTACCTCCAGCACGACGCCAAGACCTCGACCCTCGAGGCCTACGGCGAATCCGTGCTGCCCCGCCTGGCCCACCCGATCGAAGCGACGGTGACCGGCTCGTGAGAGGTGTGCGATGACGGCCCCGACGGTGGCCGGGGCCGCGGAAGACGCTGGGCCACAGGCAGGTGCGGCGGCACGCCGATTCCACTGGCGAGGGATGCCCGGGTGGCGGCTGCTGTACCCGATCGCGGCGTTCGTTCTGGTGATCGGCGTGTGGGAACTGGTGAAGGCGCTGGTCCCGGCCAACGGGGTGAGCATCGGGAACCAGCGGGTGCTGCCGCGCACCACCGACGCGGCACTGCCGCACGCCTGGGCGGTGCTGACCGTGCTGGGGGAGCGGGACGGGAAGGGCACCGTCGGGGCGACGCTGGCGCGGACGGCGGGATTCACCCTCGAACTCGCCCTGCTGGCACTGGGATTGGGGACGGTGGTGGGCATCGCGCTGGCGGTGCTCATGCAGCGATTCGCCTTCGTCGAGCGCGGACTGCTGCCGTATGTCATTGTCTCCCAGACCGTTCCGCTGATCGCGCTGGCTCCGCTGGTGGCCGGGTGGGGCGGGAAGATCAATATCGGCGGGCAGCCCTGGCAGCCGTGGATGAGCATCGTGGTGATCGCGTCCTACCTGGTGTTCTTCCCGGTCGCGATCGGCACCCTGCGCGGATTGCAGGCTCCGGCACGGGCTTCGGTGGAGTTGCTGCACAGCTGCGCCGCCGGATGGTGGTCGACGCTGCTGCATCTGCGTTTCCCGGCGGCGGTGCCGCACCTGCTGCCCGCGCTGCGACTCGGTGCCGCGGCGGCGGTGATCGGCAGTGTGGTGGCCGAGATCTCGACCGGCACCGCGGGCGGCATCGGCCGCCAGATCATCGTGTTCTCCCAGCAGTCCACCGGCAATGCCGCGCGGCTCTATGCCGCGGTGATCGCGGCGGCCCTGCTGGGAGTGGTGCTCACGGCACTGGTCTCGCTGGTCGAACTGCTGCTGCGCCGCTACGCCCGGCCCGGCCACCCGGCGGGGGCCGCGCGTTGAACACCGCTCTGCTACCCGGAGGTACCTCGTGACCGTGGAGGCATCCGTGTCCACCCCGGATCCGGCTACGGCGCAGGCCGTGCCCGCCGTCGAATTGCGCGACGTCGGAAAGATCTTCACCGCAGGCGCGGTGACCGCCCTGGAGGACGTGCGCCTCACCGTCGCCGCCGGGGAGTTCGTCTCCCTCATCGGCCCGTCGGGCTGCGGCAAGTCCACCCTGCTGCGCATCGTCGCCGACCTGGAGCAGCCCAGCTCGGGAACCGTTGTGGTGCACGGGAAGACGGCCCGGCAGGCCCGCCTGGACCAGGATTACGGCATCGCGTTCCAGCAGGCCGGACTGCTGGATTGGCGGACCGTGCAGGAGAACGTCGAACTGCCGCTGCAACTGCACGGGGTCGGGAAGAAGGAAAGGCGCGCCCGCAGCGCGGAATTGCTCGAGATCACCGGGCTCGGAGATTTCGCGCGCCGCTTTCCCGCCGAGCTCTCCGGCGGCATGCAGCAGCGCGTCGCCATCGCCCGCGCCCTGGCCCGCAAGCCACCGCTGCTGCTCATGGACGAACCCTTCGGTGCCCTCGACGAGATGACCCGCGAACGCATGCAGGGCGAACTGCTGCGCATTGCCGAAGAGACCGGGGCGGCGGTGCTTTTCGTGACGCACTCCATCCCCGAGGCGGTGTTCCTCTCCGGCCGCGTGGTGGTCATGTCCCCGCGCCCCGGCCGCATCACCGAGGTACTGGCCACCGGTGGCTGGGACCGCGACAGCGAAGACGATGTGCGGTCGGGCGAGGAGTTCTTCTCCGCCGTGGCCGCGGTCCGCGCCGCCCTGCATGAGGGGCACGGCGGCGCAGGCACGCCGAAAAGCACCGCAGGACGGGACATGCGATGACCCGCGTCCTCAGAACCTGGTTGCCGCCAGTGCTTTTCGGCGTCGTCCTGCTCGTGCTGTGGCAGGTGCTGACCGTCGCGGCGGGCGTCCCGTCGTTCCTGCTGCCCGCGCCCAGCGCCATCGCGAAAGCCTTCGGCGACAATCACCACGCCATCCTCGAGGCGGCCCTCGCCACCGGCAAGAACGCGCTGGCCGGTCTGCTGGCGGGCGCGGTGCTCGGCATCGCCGCGGCCATCGTGGCCGTCCGGTTCCGGGTGGTCGACGGCGTGCTGGGGGCACTCGCGGCGGGCGCGGCCGCGGTGCCCATCGTGGCGCTGGCCCCGCTGCTGAACTCCATGTACTCCACCACCACCGACCTGCCGCGTCGCCTGGTCGCCACCATCGTGGTCTTCTTCCCCGTCTTCGTCAGCGCCGCACGGGGATTGCGTCAGGTGTCGGCCGTGCACGCCGACCTCATGCATGCCTACGCCGCCACCGGCTGGCAGATCACCCGCACCGTGCGACTGCCCGCCGCGCTGCCGCACCTGTTCACCGGCCTGCGCATCGCCGCGCCCGGTGCGGTGATCGCGGCCATCATCGCCGAGTACTTCGGCGGCCTGCAGCACGGGCTGGGCAGCCGCATCACCTCCGCGGCCGCCAATACCGCCTACCCGCGCGCCTGGGCCTACGTGGTCGCCGCCATGATCCTCGGCCTGGTGTTCCTGGCCGCCGTGCTGTTCCTCGAACAACTCACCCGCAGACCCCGCACCATCCTTGGGAGAACGAAATGAGAAGTACCAGCCGTAGATTCCGGGTCCGGGCAGTACTGGCCGCCGCCACCCTGGCCATCGCCGCGCTGTCCGGATGCAGCACCACCGACAACTCCACCACCGCCGACGGACTCACCAAGGTCAAGCTGCAACTGCAGTGGTTCAAGCAGGGCCAGTTCGCGGGCTACCTGGCCGCAGTCTCCCAGGGCTTCTACAAGGAACAGGGCCTCGACGTCCAGATCCTCGACGGCGGAACCGATATCGTCCCGCAGACCGTGCTCGCCCAGGGCCAGGCCGACTACGCCATCGCCTGGGTGCCCAAGGCCCTGGCCTCCCGCGAGGCGGGCGCGGGCATCACCGACGTCGCCCAGATCTTCCAGCGCTCGGGCACCAAACAGGTGTCGTTCAAGAGCGCGGGCATCAACGGCCCGGCCGACCTGAAGGGCAAGAAGGTCGGAAACTGGGGCTACGGCAATGAGTTCGAGCTCTTCGCGGGCATGACCAAGGCGGGCCTGGACCCGGCCAAGGACGTCACCCTGGTGCAGCAGCAGTTCGATATGAACGCCTTCCTCGCCCACGACATCGACGCCGCCCAGGCCATGTCCTACAACGAGTACGCGCAGCTGCTCGAGGTCAAGAACCCGGCCACCGGAAAGCTCTACACCGCAGCCGATTTCGCCACCCTGGACTGGAACGACCAGGGCGTGGCCATGCTCCAGGACGCCATCTGGGCCAATACCGAGAAGCTGAAGGACACCAAATACTCCGACCAGACGGTGAAATTCATCGCCGCCTCCCTGAAGGGGTGGGCGTACTGCCGCGACAATGTCGACAAGTGCCGCGACCTCACCGTCGCCGCCGGATCGACCCTCGGCGCGAGTCACCAGCAGTGGCAGATCACCGAGGTGAACAAGCTGATCTGGCCGTCCCCCAACGGGATCGGGATGATCGACAAGAGCGCCTGGGACCGCACCGTCGCCATCGCCGAGACCACCCGCAACCAGGAGGGCAAGACCGTCCTCACCAAGGATCCCGACGCCTCGGCCTACAGCGTCGAATACGTCACCAAGGCACTGGATCTGCTGAAGTCCCAGGGCGTCGACGTGACCGGAAGGTCTCACGCCGCACAGCCGGTCGCGCTCACCGAGGGCGGCAAATAGCGCATTCGTGAGGTTCGCCCCCGCGTCGGTCGGCACTGTTATGGTCGCGGCATGAAGGTGGAATTGCGGCACAATCCGTCCTCGACCATTGCCCGCTGCTTCCTGGCCGGGGGCGAACCCATGCGCGTGGAGAGCGGGGCCATGGTGGCCCACTCGGCGGGAGTCACCTTGGCCGCCAAGGCCGAAGGCGGTATCCTGGCCGGGCTCAAGCGCTCGGTGCTGGCCGGGGAGTTGTTCTTCGTGTCCACCTTCACCGCGCCGGCACAGGGCGGGTGGGTCGACGTGGCCCCGGCACTGCCCGGCGACATGCTCGCCCTGTCGATCACCCCGGACCGGCCCTTCTTCATCAGCCGCGGCGGCTGGATCGCCAACTCGCACGGTGTGACCGTGGAGGCCAAGTGGGGCGGGCTGGCCAATCTGTTCGGCGGGGAGGGCGGATTCGGCTTGCGCGCGCAGGGACAGGGCGAGGTGGTGCTGGGGGTGTTCGGGGCCATCGATGTCATCGACCTGGGGCCGGGGGAGCCGGTCACCATCGATACCGGGCACGTGGTCGCCTACGACCTCGCCATGAACTTCACCATCCGCCGCGCGGTGTCGGGCCGTTCGCTCCAGTCGCTGAAATCCGGGGAGGGTCTGGTGTTCGATTTCACCGGTCCCGGCCGGGTGCTGCTCCAGACCCGCAACCCCGGCGCGTTCGCGTCCTGGGTCGGTTCGAGTGCTTCGTCCGGATAGTCCTGTGATCTAAGTCATATATTTATCAAACCGATATAATTGCTGATGGAACCCGTTCTACCGTGTAGCTCCGGTCGGGCCGGGGAAAAATTTCCTGCGGAAACAGTCTCCTCGCGAATGTGAACCGTGCATGATTCACATGCTCGACATGTCGTTCGAAAGATGAGGAGAAGCACGTGTCCGGTTCCGCTTCGGATTTCCTGGCAACGGTTCTGATCAAGACCATCCAGGGTCTGTTCACGGGCAGCACGGGCGCGCACTGACGCCTGCGCCGCAGTAGCACGACGGCCCATCGAATCGCGCGGGTTCGATGGGCCGTCGGCGTTCGTCCGGGATCGGCTGTGCGGATGCCGGATTCAGCGCAGCAGATCCGGGATGAGCACCCGGGTGTCGGGCACGAACGGCCAGGCCGGGTCCTCGAGATGCGAGCGCAGTTCGTCGTCGGTCCACCACCAGCCGTCCGCGATCTCCTCGGGCTGATGCCGGATCGGCCCGTCGTAGCGCAGCTCGTAGGCGAACAGATGGCAGCGCATCGGCCGCCCGGCCCACTCGCCGTCCCAGGACGCGCCGGCCAGCGGCAGCGGACCGTCCTCGTGCGGCCCCACCTCGATGCCGAGTTCCTCGCCCAGCTCGCGGACCGCGGCCGCCGCCGGATCCTCGCCCGGTCCCAGCACCCCGCCCGCCAGGCAGTCGTGCATGCCCGCGAAGACCGCCTTGGTATCGGTCCGCTTGTGCACGTACACCTTCGACCCGTCGAGCGAGCGCACCAGCACGCCCGCGCTGGCGTGCCAGAGGCCCTCGGCGTACACCACCGCGCGCTCCTGCGCGCCGATCTCACGACCGGTCGCGTCGTACACCGCGATCATCTCCGACATCGCTCTCCTCGCCGCCGCGCCGTGCCATCCGGCGCCCCGAACGTCACCCTAGCGATGCCCAGCGCCGGGACCGGCGGCGGCGTAGCCTCAGGGGCGCAAACGTTTTCGTCAGGGAGGACGAATCCATGCCGCTGCCGCAGGCTCTGGCCCGGATCAACCGGAAGATCAGCAACCCGATCCTGGGCGTGCTGGCCCGGGTCGCCCCGTTCTTCGGCATCGTGATCCATCGCGGCCGCAAATCCGGGCGGGTGTACCGGTCCCCGGTCATGGTGTTCGAGCGCGACGGCGGGTACCGCATCGCCCTGACCTACGGGCGGGACGTGGACTGGCTGAAGAACATTCGCGCCGCGGGCACCTTCGAGTTCGAGACCCGCGGGCGCACCGTGGTGCTCACCGATCCGGTGCTCGGGCACGACGCCTCCGCCTCCTGGGCCCCGCCGCTGGTGCGGCAGGTGCTGGTGGGCCTGAACGCCGAGGACTACGTGCAGGCCCGCCGCGTCGACTGACCCGGCCACGCGCTCGGTGCGGCGCTCAGCGCACCGTCAGCCGGATGATCACGGTGCCCTGCTGCCAGCTCTGGTAGGCGTCGGCCTTGCTCGGATTGCCGTCGGCGTCGATGCCCATGCCGTTGAACTCGGCCCAATGCCTGTTGTCGCGGGCGATGGCCTCGGCGAGGCGCACCACCGATTCGGCATCGGTGAGCACCTCGGCATCGGCGGTGCGCTTCGGGCCACCGAAGGACACCTGCATCGGGGTGCCCTTGCGGATATTGCTCACCCACGGGTGCTTCGCGGTGCCGATGAGCAGATCGCCGTCGTGACGGGTGTAGGCGACGGGTACGTCGTACACCTTGCCGGACTTGCGTCCGACGACGTGCAGCACACACAGGCGCTTGCCGACCTGCGGTGCCAGCAGCGGCACCTTCAGCAGGCTGCGGATGATGGAATTGACGATGTTCTGGTACGAGCGGATCGGTTCCGGCCCGGTGGTGGTCGGGGTGCCGTAGGGATTGGCGCCCGGGGTTTGCTCGGTCATGCCGGCCTCCTTCGCTCAAACGCGTTGCGCGGCAGTCATCCCGGGATCGAGTATAGGCCCGGATACGCACCGGCACGGGAGTTGCGCCGGGTACCGGATTTGCTGGAAATACGCTGTAGATTCTGGTGTGTCCGCACCATGACCCGCCGTCGAGGAGCGCCCCAGTGACCGATGTGGTGGATCGCCCGGCCCGGCCCAACGGCCCGGGGCGCCATGCCAAGGCCTTGGAGCGGCCGCCCATGGCGTGGTGGACGGTGGCGGCGGTCGCGGTTCCGGCCGCGATGGTGCTGGTGGGGTCGGCGTCGCGCTACGGGTACTTCGGTGACGAGCTGTATTTCCTGGCGGCCGGGCGGCGGCCCTCGTTCGGGTACGCCGACCAGGGTCCGGTGCTGCCGCTGCTGGCCCGGCTGATGGACACCATCGCACCCGGATCGTTCCTGGTGCTGCGCCTGCCCGCGGTGGCGCTGACGGTGACCGCGATCGTGCTGTGCGCCATGCTGGCCCGCGAATTCGAGGGCGGACGCCGGGCGCAGGCGCTGGCCGCCCTCGGCTACGCCAGCTCACCGTTTCTGCTGTTGCAGGGCGCGATGCTCACCACCAACGCCGTGGACACCGCGCTGTGGGTGATCATCACCTGGCTCATCGTGCGCTGGGTGCGCACCCGCGACGACCGGCTGCTGCTCGCGGCCGCACTGCTGACCGCGGTGGACATGCAGGTCAAGTGGCTGATCCCGTTCTTCTGGATCGCGGTTGCGGCGAGCAGCCTGCTGTGCGGGCCGCGCGAGCTGGTGCGGCGGCCGCTGCTGTGGGCGGGCGGGACGATCGTGGTGATCGCGACCGTGCCCGAACTGCTGTGGCAGGCACGGCATTCCTGGCCGCAGCTGAAGATGGGCGGGGTGATCGGGGCCGAACAGGGAATCCTGGGCGGGCGGCTGCTGTTCGTGCCGATGTCGGTGAGCCTGGCCGGGTATCTCGGCGCGCTGCTGCTGTTGTGGGGACTGTGGGTGCTGCTGCGCTGGGATACGTTGCGGCCGTATCGATTTGTCGGTGTCACCTTGCTGCTGTTGTACGCGGCGTTCCTGATCACGGGCGGGCGCATCTACTACGCGGCGGGCATGTACGCGGTCATGATCGCGGCGGGCGCGGTGGGCGTGGCCGGGACGGCCGAACGGCTGAAACCGGTGTGGCGGCGGGTGCTGCTGGGCTTCGTGGCCGTATTGGCCGTGGGCGCAACGGCTTTCACGTTGTACTCGACGCCCTGGCGGCCCGCGGACCAGGTGCGCCCACCCAAGGACGACGCCGAGGCGGCCATCAATATCGGCGTGTACGGATCCTTCGGCTGGCACGAGCTCACCGACGAGGTGATCCGCGCCTACGGCGAACTGCCGCCGCCGCAACGCGAGCACGCCGTCATCATCACCGACACCTATTGGCAGGCCGGCGCTCTCGACGAACTGGGCCGGTCGGAGCTACCGCCGATCTACAGTCCCAGCCGCGGCTTCGGCTATGTCGGCACCCCGCCCGACGACGCCTCGGCGGTCATCGCGGTCGGCGGTTACGAGGCGGTGCTGCGCAGCCAGTTCGACCACGTCGCGCCGGTCGGCAAGATCGACACCCGGCTCGGATTCAAGGGCAACACCCAGGACGTCACCATCTGGGTGTGCTCGGGCCGGAAGAAACCGTGGTCACAGGTGTGGCCGAACTGGATGCACCTGTAGGCCGCAGCGGCACCACGATGGACGGGCGGCCCGCGTCGGCCGGGCCCTGGCCGAGGTGGAAGCGCTCCACGGCGGCGGCCAATTCCGGTAGCGGCCGGGTGAATTCGTCGCGCAGCGGACCCCGCACCCCGAGCTGGCACAGCAGTCCTGCCCCGGCGAGGATGGTGCGGCCGATGGGCGTGTACTCCGCGGGCATGGTGAGGTGGCGGGCCACGTTCGACAGGCTCGGGTCGGTGGTGCGGCGCACCTGCCTGCGCAGCCAGGGCGTGGTCAGGTGGATCTCGCGCTGCGTGAACAGATCTCGGATCGGGGCGATCAGGGCGATCAGGGCCGCGATGTCGAATTCCCGTTCGGGGCGCACGAATCCGTGCCTGCGCAGCGCCGCCTCCAGATCTGCGTCGGTGCCGTTGAGCGCGGCGTCGCCGATATCGCCGGACAGGGCGGGGAACCGGGCCGGGAACGGCGTGCACGCGCCGAAGTCGAGTACGCCGAGGCGGCCGTCGCGCAGCACCCGGAAATTGCCCGGATGCGGATCGGTGTAGACCAGGCCCGTCCGGGCGAAGCTCGACATGACGAACCGGGTCACCAGCAGCCCCGACCGATCGCGTTCGGCCGGGTCGCCCGAGGCGATGACGCGGTGCAGCGGGATGCCGTCCAGCCACTCGGTGACCAGGACATCACCCTCCTGGTGCACGACCTCGGGGATGACGAACTCCGGGTCGTCGGCGAAGGCGGCGGCGAAGATCCGCTGCGTCGCAGCCTCTTTCACATAGTCGAGCTCGTCGCTGATGCACTCGGCGAAGGCGTCGGCCAGCGCCCGCATATCCGTGTCCGGCGCGAAAACCGTTGCCAGTGGCGCGAGCCGGCGCAGCTGCCGTAGATCCGAGGTGACCGCGGCGCGTGCGCCGGGATACATGAGCTTGACCGCCACCCGACGGCCGTCGGGCCACACCGCGCGGTGCACCTGGCCCACCGATGCGGCCGCGGCGGCGCGGAGCTCGAACTCGGCGAACCGGTCTCGCCACTCCGTGCCGAGAGAAGCGGCCATGGCATCCCCGACCGCGGCCGGCAGCATGGCCGGCACCGAATCCTGCAGCCGCGTCAGCGCCTCGCGGTACGGCTCGCCCAATTCCGGCGGCAGCGCCAATGCGTAGAGTGCCAGCAGCTGCCCCAGCTTGGCCGCACAGCCCTTGAGCTCCCCGAGCACCTCGAACATGTGCTGCGCGGTGCGCGCCTGGATATCGAGCTCGACCTCGCGCGCAGGGGTTCCGGCGGCCCGTCGTCCCAGACCCCCCACCCGGCGCGCCGCGTACGCCACCGGCAGCGCGGTGATCTTGGCGGTGCGGACGGCGGAGCGGGTCGGCAGCCGATCGTCCGGCTCGGACGTGCGGCGGCGCGATCGCCGCAATCCACCCTGGCGCGGTTCGAGCATGGAGGACCTCCGAAATTTCGGGTGTCTCAGTGTGTCACGGCGTCGATCTTCGTGGGTAGGTCGCGACGACGTCTGGACTTTGCCAAAAGTCTGTCTCAGACTGTTGGCGGCGCAAAGGAGCGACGATCACGAACGAGTGAGTGGGCACGCTGGTCCCGCACCCCGAGAGGTGCATGTCGGCCGCTGTGGCTCGCCGCCCGACCGGATCCGCCCGCACCACAGGGAACTCGCCGCGCGGGCGCTGGGGGCTCGCGCACGCGGGGAACGGGGACCGGCCGCGGCGTAGGCGGGGACGCCGCGGCCGGACGGGGTCGGCGCGCCGGGCTCGCTCGGGCGATGCCGAGACACACGAGGCTCGGTGGCAGCGCGCCGGGTGCCGTGGTAGGCGGTTCCCGCGTCCCGGACGGTTGGACGAGACTCAGCTCGAGCTGTCCGGGAATTGGAGTCGATGGCGCGCGAACCTGTTCGAGCCGAACCGGAAAGTCCGGCTCGGACAATCAGTGCCGGAACGAATCCGCCGGTGCCAGGGGTGCTACCAGTGCCGACGGATAGACGGCATTGCGCTGGATCTGCTGCGACGTCCCCAGCACGCGGCCCAGATCCGCGGGATTCGGAATCGTCGACGGGAAGGTGCCCGAGGTGATCCGCAGGCGCAGGGCATGACCGGGCTCGAGGCGGTGGAAGGCGGGGCGGATCTTGATCTCCATCCGCACCACGTCACCCGGCGCGAGCAGCTGCTCGTTCTCCTTCAGCACGGTGTGCTCGGGCGCGTACACGGTGCCGTCGGCGGCGCTCCAGGTCTTGCCGGGGTCCAGGGTGCGCTGGCTCGCCAATTGCGAACCGCCGGTGATGTTCACCGCGCTCCCGTCGGGCGCGACATCGTCGAGCCACACCTGGAAGGCGGCATCGGTGCCGGTGGAGGACGCGTACAGGGTGACGCTCGACGGCCCGGCCAGCACGGTCGGCTCGGTCACCGGGTCCATGGTGTAGCGCGGGCCCGCGGTCGGGTTCTGCACCCACTCGGTGCACGGGTTGGAGACGGTGAAGACGCGGAAGACGAAATCGAGCAGACCCGCGGTGTACTGGCCCAGCGACTCGCGATTGCAGATGTTGTCGATCCCGGTGTAGTCCAAGTGATCTGAGGCATCGGTGGCAGCGGGCTTGTCGGCCACCAGGCGGTCACCGTCGAAATAGCGGCGGGCGACCGCGGCCTGCTCGAACGGGTAGCGGGCGGTATCGGCGGCTGTATTCATCGCGTCGATGACGTGCAGCGGGGTGGAGGTCTCGTCCACGCCGTTGTGAATGTCCTTGAGCCACCGGTCGAACCACGCGAGGGTGACCATATCGGTGTCCATGCGCGAGCCCGGGCCCAGGCCCAGGCCGACGTGATACCAAGGGCCCATGAGCAATTGGTAGCGACCGTCGGCCTTCTGGTTCGGATCCATCGGCGCGAACTGATCGCGTCCGGCCGAAAGGTTCTGCAGCTGCGCGTAATTGCGCACCGCGCCCTCCTGGTAGAGATCCCACCAGCCGTCCACCTGGTACATGGCGATGCCGTTGTCCACCAGGTTGTGCAGGTCGGTCTCGAAACGCCGGTCCTGCCACCAGGAGTTGTCGTAGGCGGTGGAGCCGCCGGTGTAGGCCTCGAACAGCAGCTTCACGGTGCTGGTGTCCGCGCCCACCAGGGCGTTCAGGTGATCGCCGAGCGAGCGCAGGAACTGCTGGGGCGACACCACCGCGCTCAGGAACGGGCCGATCAGGCTCAGGTACGGGACCATGAGGGAGATGACCGTCAGCAGCAGCGGGCTCATCATGCCGTCGTGATTGAGCACCTCGTCGAAGATGTTGTTGGGCACCGCGAACGGCACGATCGCCTTCAACGGCGAATCCGGGCCGACGGTCTCGGCGGTCCGCATGGCCGACAGGCCCGGGAACGAGTAGCCGTACATGCCGACCTTGCCGTTGGATCCGGGCAGCTTGGCGGCCCAGTCCACCAGCTCCGCGCCGTCCTTGCCGTCCTGCTTGGAGGCCGGGCTCCACGCGCCGGTCGAACCGCCGGTGCCGCGCACATCCGCGGTCACCTCGATATAGCCGTGGCGCACCAGCACGTCCTGCATGGAGGTCGCCTGGTTGATGATGCGGCGCACATCCCTGAGCTGATCCGGCAGCGGAATGCGCAGATCGTCGATGACCCCGGTGATGGCCGCGGTGAGCGCGCTGGTCACCGCGCCGTAGGTGGTGAAGTTGACGATCACCGGGAACTCGCCCTCGGCCCGCTGCCCGGTCACCGGATCGGTGGGATAGCGGATCTCGGCCTGCAACTGGTTGCCGTCGGAGAGCGGAACGATCTGTCCCAGTTGATAACCCACGCCGTACCGGTCCGGGGTCTGCTGGTATCCGGACGGCAGCCCGAAGTTCGCGGGCGCGTTCGGCACCGGCCCGAAGACGGGCGCGGCCCCGGCGGGCGTGGTGGACGTGACGGTCATGGCCAGCACCGAGAAACCGGCGACGGCCCACGGCGCCAGACGGCAGCGACGCGGACGGAAGGTGCTACTCAACGATCTACCTCTGCGGATGTAGGGAGGCCGCTGCGTGTGCACCACCGATGTGGCGGACCGCACGACCTCGTCGTCGGGGTTGAGCACACCGCACAGCCCCCGCGCGTCGCTACCGGCAATCGCCAAGAACGCGACGCGCGCGATTGTGCATTCGACCAGGCGGGGCGGAATCGAGCGGTGGCGCGATCGACCGGGCGTGCGGTCGACCGCGCGGGCGGGCGCGGTGGATTACGGTGCGAACGACGCGGACTCGAGGCGGCGGGCGATGCGGGCCGCGGACAGCGTCATGGCGTCGGTCGGGCGATGCGGATCCAGGCCGGTCAGCTCGTGCACGCGGGCCAGCCGGTAGGTGACGGTATTGCGGTGGATATTGAGCAGCCGGGCCGTGGCCAGCTGGTTGAACCCGGTGTCCACGAACACTTCCAGGGTCTCGGCCAGCAGCGGCTGCGCGTCCAGCGGTGCGAGCACCGCCGCCAGACCGTCGCGTGCCGGACCGCCCGCCGCGACGGTGTATTCGAACATGAGGTCCGCGCGCCGGCACACCGCCCGCGGGCGATCCAGACAGCGGCCCAGTTCGGCGAGCACCCGGGCCTCGGCGAACACCGCGGGCACCTCGGCGCGCGAGGCCGCGGTGGCCACGCCGACCCAGAAGGTGGCGAGCTGACCGTGCGCGGGCAGCCGGGCCGAGAGCGCGGCCAGCGTCGCGGTGCCGTCGTCACCGGGTTGCAGGGGCAGCAGTGCGGTCCAGCCGCCACTGTCGAGCCGCAGGAACACACCCGGGATGGCCTCGACGCGATGCCGCAGTTCGCTGGTGTCCGCGCCGCGGGTGCTCCCGAGCCGGAATACGGCCAACAGGAAGGCATCCGGGACCGCGATCGCCGGTTCCTCGGCCCACTCGATGGGATCGCGGCCGGTCAGCAGCGCGTCGGCGATCGCGCGGCGGCGTTCCATCAACTCCCAGCGCGGATCGTGGGCCCGCGCCACGCAGGCGGTGGCGATGCGGGTGGTGAGCAGCGTGACGTACTGCAGCAGCGACACCGCCGCGTCATTGAGCAGATCGCGTTCCGGCTCGGTGGCGGTGTCCTTGAGCCGCGACCAGATGTACTCCGCGCCCAGGCTGTAGCGGCCTAGCACATCCTCGAGGGATTCGCCGTCGCGCACCCGGCTCAGCGCGATCTGCACCACCTCGTGGGTGTCCTCGGCCGAGGGCGGGCGGCCCGAGCGCACGAAGTCGAAGAACAGATCCACATTCAGCTTGGTGCCGCGTTCGAAACCGCTGGCCACCAGCGGTTCCGGCAGGGTGCGGTAGGGCGGCACGGACGCCGGGACGTCCTCGCGCGCCACGACCGCGCGCCGGTACAGCTCCTCGAGCGCTCGGTCCCGCAATCGCGCGTGCATCAAAATCTCCTACTACCCGTACAGCGACTCGATAGTAGCGGCGTAGTTGGTAGCTATCGGTTTGCGCTTGAGTTTTCCGGTGGCCGTCAGGTTATCGCTGCCCGGGAGCCACACATCCGGCAGCACCGCGAACTTCTTGATCTGCTCGACCCGTGAGAGCTTGGCATTGGCCGCGTCCACGCCCTCCTGCAGGGATTTCAGCACCGCCGGATCCTGCGCCAGGGCGGAAATGCTCCGGTCGGTTAGCTGGTGGCGCTCGGCGAAGGCGGCGGCCAGGTCGGGGTCCAGGCAGATGAGCGCGGTGTTGTAGGCGCGGCCCTCGCCGATGGCGACCACCGTGCCCGCCAGCGGGGTGTTCTCGGTGACGGTGTTCTCGATATTGGTCGGCGACATGTTCTTGCCGGCCGCGTTGATGATCAGTTCCTTCTTGCGATCGACGATCTTGAGGAAGCCCTCGGCGTCGAGCTCGCCGATATCGCCGGTGTGCAGCCAGCCGTCGGCGTCGACGGTCTCGGCGGTCTTGTCGGGGGCATTGCGGTAGCCGCGCATGACGTTGCGGCCGCGCACCAGCACCTCACCGTCCGCGGCGATGCGCACCTCGGTGTCGGGGAAGGCCGTGCCGACCGTGCCGATCTTGATGCGGGCGGGGCGGTCCATGGTCGCGCCCGCGGTGCATTCGGTCATGCCGTATCCCTCGCACAGCGGCACGCCCAGGCCGAGGAAGAACTCGTGGGTGTCCTTCGGGATCGGTGCGGAACCGGTGACGGCGATGCGAATCCGGTCCAGGCCCAGCTGTTCCCGGATGGCCGAGAGCACCAGGCGATCGGCCAGCCGGAATGACAGCGCGCCGAGCGGGCCCTGGGCGCGCCCGTCGGAGGCCGCGCGCGCCCGCGCCCGGCCGGTCTCGATGGCCCACGCGATCAGGCGGCGCTTGGCCGGGCTGGGGTCGGCGGCGAAGCGATCCTCCAGTGCCGCTTTGACTTTCACCCACACCCGGGGCACGCCCAGGAACACCGTCGGATGCACCTCGGTCAACGCGGCGGCGACCTGCTTGAGATCCGGGCAGGTGGTGATCTGACCGCCGGTCAGGATGGACAGGTAGTGCGAGAGCCAGCGGTTGGCGGCGTGCGCGTCGGGCAGGTAGGAGATCACCCGGTCGGCGGGGGAGCCGCCACCGAATTCGTCGACCACGCGGGCGTTTTCGAAGAAATTGGTGTGGGTCAGCTCCACGCCCTTGGGCGGGCCGGTGGTGCCGGAGGTGTAGACGATGGTCAGCAGATCCTCGGGATCCACCGCCCGCCAAGCGGATTCGAAATCGAAGCCGGGGTTCTCGGTCGCCTCGATCTCGGCGAGCGGGACGCACCCCTCCGGCGCCTCGTCCACACAGATCACGAGCTCGACGACGACGCCTTGGGCCGCGGCCTTCGCCACCGCCGCCAGCACCTGCGGCGCGAACTGCCGCTCGCAGATGACCGCCTTGTTGCCCGCGTTGCCGAACTGGTAGACCAGCAGATCCACCGGGTTGGTGTTGTACACCGAGAACGGTGTCGCGCCGGTGTGCAGAATCGCGGTGTCGCACAGGTGGAATTCGGGCCGGTTGGTCATCATCAGCGCCACCGTGTCGCCGGGGCCGATGCCGTGCGCCGCCAGACCGGTCGCGATGGCGCGCACCCGCTCACCGTATTCGCGCCAGGTGATGGCGACCTCGCCGCCCATCGTACGCAGCGCGACCTCCCCCGGGTATCGGGCCACATTGGCCTGGAACGCCTCGACCATGGTGCGCGGGGCCGTTCCCGCAGCCGGTGTTGAACTCACGAACTACAGCAGACCGCACAAACGATGGCGGGGTCCACTGGCAATGGCGAAGATCTGCTCCGGCGGATTTGTGCACAGTGACAACTGTGCTTTCGACGCGAGACGTAACAACTGGTTTGGCGTCGGTTGGGGAAACTCACCGGGTACGTCCAGAATCGGTTTGCCGCTCGACCGCCGGCCCGCATACGAAACGGTCGACGGCTCTCTGTTGTGCGCTGAAGTCTCGGAGAGGCGGTATTGCTCTTGGTGGGCAGTGTGATTCGGGTCCATCGGGCGATCGTGGAGTCGTATCGTCTTAGTACGAACAGGACCGCCGGACCCCGACCGGGCCGTCCGATCGGGTAGGCGTGCGCGGCCACGAGGAGCGAGCGGTGATCACCCCTACCACCAGCGGAATACAGGACTACATCAACGCCGAGGAAGTCGAATACGTCGACATCCGGTTCTGCGACGTCCCCGGCATACAACAGCATTTCTCGATCCCGGCGAGCATGTTCGGCCCGGATCTGGTCGACAACGGCATCGCCTTCGACGGCTCGTCGGTGCGCGGCTTCCAGGCCATCCACGAGTCCGACATGCTGCTGCTGCCGGATCTGCGCACCGCGCAACTGGATTCGTTCCGGGCCGCCAAGACCCTCAATATCGACTGCTTCGTCCACGATCCGCACACCCGCGCCGCCTACAGCCGCGACCCCCGCAATGTGGCCCGCAAGGCCGAGGAATATCTGCGCTCCACCGGCATCGCCGACACCGCCTACTTCGGGCCCGAGGCCGAGTTCTACATCTTCGATTCGGTCCGCTACGACACCAGCATGAACCGCGCGTTCTACGAGGTGGATGCGGCGTCGGCCGACTGGAACACCGGTGAGAAGTTCAATCCGGACGGCAGCCCCAACCGCGGCTACAAGGTGCGCCCCAAGGGCGGCTACTTCCCCGTCGCCCCCTACGACGCCGACGTCGACCTGCGCGACCGCATGTGCACCAACCTCCAGATCGCGGGCTTCGAACTGGAGAAGGGCCACCACGAGGTCGGCACCGCCGGCCAGGCCGAGATCAACTACAAGTTCAACACCCTGCTCGCCGCCGCCGACGATCTGATGCTCTACAAGTACATCATCAAGAACACCGCCTGGGAGAGCGGCAAGACCGTCACCTTCATGCCCAAACCGCTGTTCGGCGACAACGGCTCCGGCATGCACGTCCACCAATCCCTGTGGAAGGACGGCTCACCGTCGTTCTACGACGAGGCCGGCTACGCCGGACTCTCGGACCTGGCCCGCCACTACATCGGCGGCCTGCTCCACCACGCCCCCTCCCTGCTGGCCTTCACCAACCCCACGGTGAACTCCTACAAGCGCCTGGTCCCCGGCTACGAAGCCCCCGTGAATCTGGTGTACAGCCAACGCAATCGCTCCGCCGCCGTGCGCATCCCGGTCACCGGCACCAGCGCCCCGCCAAACGCCTGGAATTCCGCTGCCCCGACTCCTCGGGCAACCCCTACCTCTCCTTCGCCGCCATGATGATGGCCGGCCTCGACGGCATCACCAACAAGACCGAACCCGCCCTCCCCGTAGACAAGGACCTCTACGAACTCACCCCCGAGGAAAGCGCCGAAGTAGCCCAAACCCCCGCCAGCCTCGAAGAAGTCATCACCCGCCTCGAGGCCGACCACGAATACCTCACCCAGGGCGGCGTTTTCACCGAAGACCTCATCGACACCTGGATCGACATCAAACGCAACCAGGAGATCGCCCCGATCAACCTCCGCCCCCACCCCTACGAATTCGAACTCTACTTCGACGTCTAGACCAGCGCTGACGGGTTCGAGTCCATCCGCTGTCTGATCACTTCGGCGATCACTCGGCGGATGGATCGGCCCGTATCCGGTCGCACGTCTTGCTCACCATGATCTGACCAGGCAGAAGCCGAGGCACGCGATGAGTACCACAGGCCGACAACTACTTTCGTGTTCGATCGGATCTGTCGGCCGTGGCTGACATCGGAGACGATGCGTGTGGCCCGTTGGCCGAGTTCGCGGCGCTCCGGGCAGAGATCGACACCAGAATCTCATTGCAACAAGCAATTCTCGTGCTTCAGTTGACAACCGCGGGTGCGATCTTCAGCTTCGCGCTGTCCAATCCGTCCCGGACGCGGTTCCTGCTGATCCTTCCGCTGACCACGTATGCGCTCTGCGCACGCCACAGCCTGCACCATTTCGGGATCGTACGACTTGGCACCTATATCCGGGAGAGCCTGAGCCGACGGGTCCCCGGCGAGCTTCAGTGGGAGGATTGGCTGATCGCACATCCGCGTGTACCGCTCCGATTCGTAGCCTGGGCCAACCCGCTGTACTTGACCTTTCCCGGAGCCGCAGCGTTGGCGCTGGCCTGGAGCGCCCCGCGCACCTTCGCATCGCGTGATGATCTGTCGGTCCCCCTTCGTGTCGGGTTCAGCGGTATCTGGCTGGTGGGGTTGGCGGCGACGGCCTTGTGCCTGTATCTGGTCTGGACGATTACCGCGGCCCATCGATATCGGATACCGCCCGCACCGACCGAATGACGCCGCGCGGCACTCATCAAGCCAGAGTTGGGTCCGAGCTCTACGCCGACGTGTACACCCCGGCGGGGGTGGCCAGTCCGGCGAGGGCCTGGGGGAGGGGGCCCTCGTGTAGGACGCCCAGGCGCTGGGTGGCGCGGGTGAGGGCGACGTAGAGTTCGGCTGCGCCGCGGGGGCTTTCGGTGAGGATGTGTTCTGGTTCGACCACCAGGACGGCGTCGAATTCGAGGCCCTTGGTTTCGGCGGCGGGGACGGTGCCGGGCATGCCGGGTGGACCGATCACGATGCTGGTGCCCTCGCGGTTCGACTCTTCGCGGGCGAAATCATCGATGGCGGAGGGGATTTCGGAAGCCGTGAGCTGGCGGGCCCAGGGCTGGACGCCGCAGGCGCGGACCGACTCCGGTGGGGTGACGTCGGGGGCGAAGTCGGCCAGGACGGCGGCGGCGACGGACATGATTTCGGCCGGGGTGCGGTAGTTCACCGTCAGGGAGCGGTAGAGCCAGCGGCCGGGGACGTAGGGGTCCAGCATCTGGGACCAGGAGGTCGCGCCGGCGGGGGAGCTGCGTTGGGCGAGGTCGCCGACGATCGTGAAGGAGTGGCTGGGGCAGCGGCGCATGAGGAGGCGCCAGTCCATTTGGGAGAGTTCCTGGGCCTCGTCGACGACGATGTGGCGGTAGGTCCAATCGCGGTCGGCGGCGGCGCGGTCGGCGAGTTCGCGGGTGTCGCGTTCGATGAAGCGGTCGGCGAGGTCTTCGCCGTAGAGGAGGTCGGTGGCGCACAGGTGGTCTTCGTCGTCCATATGGTCGGCGCGGTTGACCAGGAGGTTCAGGACGCCTTCGGCGTAGGCGACCTGGGCCTTGCGTTCGCGTTCGGCCGCGGCCTCCTCGGCGGTGGTGTCGCGGCCCAGCAGGTCGGTCAGCTCGTCGAGGAGCGGGACGTCGGAGACGGTCCACGCCTGGCCGTCCTCACGGTAGAGGGCGGGGTCGGCTGCGGCGGCCGACAACCGTTCACGTGACGAAAGTAGTTCCGACAGTAGATCTTCCGGGGTGATCGTGGGCCACAGCTCCTCGATCACGGTGGCGAAGCCCTCGTGCTCGGCGAGTTCGGTGCGCAGATCGCGGCGCATGTTCTCCCACGCGTCGCGGTCCTCGCGGGTCAGCCAGCCTTTTCCGATGCGGGTGATGGCGCGTTCGGTGAGCGCCCAGGTCAGCACCTCGAGGAACGATGCGCGCGCCTCATTGTGTGGGCGGCCGCTCGCGCGCGCCTCCTCGCGCGCCCAGCCCGCGATGTCGCGGTCGATTCGCACTGTGACATCGGCCAATTCGATGGCGATCGGCTCCTCTGGTACCCGCTGGCGATCGGCGACCGCGCCCTTCAGCACGTCGAGGATCTTCAGCGAACCCTTGAGCCGCGCCGCCTCCGGAGCGTCCTCGGCGGTCACGTGCAGTCCGGGCATGAGATCGCCCGTGGTGGTGAACACCACGTTCGTCTCGCCCAGCGAGGGCAGCACGCGCCCGATGTGCTTCAGGAAGGCGGTATTGGGACCCACCACCAGCACGCCGTTGCGTTCCATCTGCTCGCGCTGGGTGTACAGCAGATACGCGACGCGGTGCAGCGCCACCACCGTCTTGCCGGTGCCGGGACCGCCCTCGATCACCAGCACGCCCGGGTGATCGAGGCGGATGATCCGATCCTGTTCGGCCTGAATGGTTGCCACGATGTCGCGCATACCCTCGCCGCGCGGCGCGTTGACCGCCGCCAGCAGTGCCGCGTCGCCGCGCTCGTGGTCACCGGGGCGGCCGAAGACCTCGTCGGTGAAATCCACCACGTCGCGCCCGCGGGTGTGGAATTGGCGACGGCGGCGCATGTTTTCCGGGCACGCGGCCGTCGCGATATAGAACGCCTGCGCGGCGGGCGCGCGCCAATCCATCAGCAGCGGCTCGAATTCATCGGCCTCGTCGAAGATCCCGATGCGGCCGATATAGGTGCGTTCGCCGGACACACTGTCGAGGCGGCCGAAGCACAGGCCGTTGTCGGCCACACCCAGCCGCTTCACCTCGCGGGCCAGCGTGCGCGCCTCGGCATCGCGTTCCACCATGACCGTCGCATTGCCGCGCACCGTCAAGGTCTGGTTGTAGCGGTCTTTCACCCGGGCGCGCTCGGCGTCCAGGCGTTCGTAGAGCCCGGCCACATACTCCTGCTCCGAGCGCAGTTCGTCGTCGTACTTCTGGTCGGTCACCTGCACCACACCTTCCCACCTGGCCGTCCCCGCCCGCCGCGGACAGAATTTCCGCAGGCTGCGGCCTTAGTACT